>CP126168.1:1651388-1981666 GCA_032881465.1 Parvibaculaceae bacterium PLY_AMNH_Bact1 | reverse complement strand
AACAGGGCGGTATCGGAGGCATGCTCGATCTGTTTACCGGCGGTGCGGTCGGGCGGATGGCGATCTTTGCGCTCACCATCATGCCGTACATTTCAGCTTCCATCATTATTCAGTTGATGACGACGGTGAGCCCCCATCTTGAACAGCTCAAGAAAGAGGGTGAGCAAGGCCGGAAGCAGATCAACCAGTACACTCGCTATGGCACAGTTATTCTTGCGACGCTTCAGGGCTATGGCATTGCTGTGGGTCTGGAGAGTTTTGCCATTGATCCGGGGCTCTTTTTCCGGGCAACGACGGTCATTACGCTCGTTGGGGGTACCATCTTCCTCATGTGGCTTGGTGAGCAGATCACCGCGCGTGGTGTTGGTAACGGGATTTCGCTGATTATCTTTGCCGGCATTGTCGCGGAGCTGCCGGCGGCTCTGGTTGGTACGCTGGAACTAGGGCGCGAAGGTGCTCTGTCACCAGCAATTATCCTGCTGCTTATGATCATGGTTGTCGCGATTATTGCCTTTATCGTGTTTGTTGAGCGGGCGCAGCGACGGTTGCTCGTGCAATATCCGAAGCGCCAGGTTGGGCAGAAAATGTATGGGGGCGACTCTTCGCACCTACCTTTGAAGCTCAATACCGCTGGTGTTATTCCACCTATTTTCGCGTCATCGCTGCTTCTGTTGCCGACGACCGCGGCGAGTTTTGGTGGCGGGCAGGGGCCTGAATGGCTCAATGTGATTACAGCCTGGCTGGCGCATGGACAGCCGCTCTATATGGCGCTCTACGCTGGCCTGATCATCTTCTTCTGTTTCTTCTACACCGCGATCGTCTTTAATCCTGACGATACGGCTGACAATCTGAAGAAATATGGTGGCTTCATTCCTGGCATTCGTCCCGGCAAGCGCACGGCGGAATATATCGACCATGTGTTGACTCGGTTGACGGTTGTTGGAGCGCTCTATCTGACATTCGTTTGTCTGCTGCCAGAAGTTCTGATCTCTCAATACAGCATTCCCTTCTATTTCGGCGGGACGTCTCTATTGATTGTGGTGAATGTGACCATGGATACGGTGGCACAGGTGCAGAGCCATTTGCTGGCGCACCAATATGAAGGCCTCATCAAAAAATCAAAACTAAGAGGGGCGCGTCGATGAAACTGATTTTTCTTGGACCCCCGGGGGCGGGCAAGGGCACGCAAGCTGAGCGGATTCAGACCGCGCATGGCCTGGTTCAACTCTCTACAGGTGACATGTTGCGCGCGGCTGTTGCTGCAGGCACAGAAACCGGCCAAAAAGCTAAGGAAATCATGGCTCGGGGTGATTTGGTGCCTGATGATGTGGTGGTCGGCATTATTGCAGATCGCACACAGGAAGCAGATTGCGCTAACGGCTATATTTTGGACGGTTTTCCGCGGAATGTGGCTCAGGCAGAGGCGCTTGATAAGATGCTGGCGGGCCGCTCAGACAAGCTTGATGCGGTTATTGAGCTCAAAGTGGATGATTCAGCGCTTTTGGCGCGGATTGAGGGCCGAGCTGCCGAGACAGAGGGCGGCGCGCGGGCTGATGACAATGCGGAAGCGCTTAAAAAGCGCCTCGCTGTCTATCACGAACAAACAGCGCCATTGGCGGGTTACTACAAGAATGCAGGCATTCTGAGGACCGTTGATGGCATGAAAGACATGGATGCAGTGACTGTGGAAATTGAAGCAGCACTCGAACTTAAGGAGACGGATAACGCAGGCTAAGCGGTTGACCGGGAAGGGGAAATTCCTATAATCCCGGCCAGCGCGACGGCAGCTCCAAAGCAAACCATCGGTATATCACTGAGAAACGGCAGAATTCTGCAGTATTTCAGCGATTCATCCCGTTTTTTGTACGGAATCTGTCGGTCTAGCGAATCCTTATCGCAGGAGAAGAACGTGGCTCGTATCGCTGGTGTGAACATTCCAACCCATAAGCGTGTGCTTATTGCGCTGACCTATATTCATGGGATTGGAGACAAGAATGCTAAGGATATCTGCGCAACCGTAGGTATCGCGCCAGAACGCCGTGTAAACGAGCTATCTGACGCTGAGGTCATTCAAATTCGTGAGACGATCGACCGCGACTACATGGTTGAAGGCGATCTACGGCGCGAAGTTGCTATGAATATTAAACGTCTGATGGACCTGGGCTGCTATCGCGGTCTTCGCCATCGTCGTGGACTGCCAGTCCGCGGTCAGCGCACGCACACGAATGCGCGGACTCGCAAGGGCCCTGCAAAAGCAATCGCAGGTAAGAAGAAGTAAGAACGGGATTTGACGGGGCAGCCCGTTCGACAGAGAAGGTTTTAGGATGGCGAAGGAAAAGACCCGCGTAAAACGCAAAGAACGTAAGAATATTACGTCAGGCGTTGCGCATGTGAATTCGACCTTTAACAACACCATGATCACGATCACGGATGCACAGGGAAATGCAATTTCCTGGTCGTCTGCGGGCATGATGGGGTTTAAGGGCAGCCGGAAGTCGACACCATTCGCCGCTCAGATGGCTGCGGAAGATGCTGGCAAGAAAGCGCAAGATCACGGCATGAAAACCCTTGAGGTTGAAGTCTGTGGACCAGGGTCTGGACGTGAGTCCGCTCTGCGTGCGCTTCAGGCTGCTGGGTTCACGATCACGAGTATTCGTGACGTCACGCCAATCCCGCATAATGGCTGCCGCCCACCAAAGCGCCGCCGCGTTTAACAAAGCTTATCGGCGCTGCCTATTTGGCGCCGTTCGTACTCATTCGACGGTTGATCCGTCCTGCATGCGCTTCTCCAGGAACAATTGTTCGAAGCAAAATGCACTTAACGGCACGAGGTTCTACAGGTGATCCAGAAGAACTGGGAAGAGCTCATTAAACCGACCAAGCTGGAAATCCAGTCTGGCCATGATGCACAGCGTACGGCAACGGTTGTTGCTGAGCCGCTTGAGCGTGGCTTTGGTCTAACGCTTGGCAACGCGCTGCGCCGTGTTCTGCTGTCCTCACTGCAGGGTGCTGCTGTGACGGCTGTTCAGATCGACGGTGTGCTGCATGAATTCTCATCGATTGCAGGCGTTCGTGAAGATGTCACCGACATCATCTTGAACATCAAGCAGTTGGCGCTGAACCTTCATAGCGAAGGTCCAAAGCGGATGATGCTCGTCAAGCAGGGCCCTGGTATTGTCACTGCTGGCGATATTGAAGCCGGGTCGGATATTGAAATCCTGAACCCTGAGCTTGTGCTCTGCACACTTGATGAGGGCGCAGACATTCGCATGGAGTTTGTTGTCAGCAATGGCAAAGGCTATGTGGCTGCAGACCGGAACCGTCCGGAAGATGCGCCGATTGGTCTTATTCCTGTCGATAGTCTTTACAGCCCGGTTCGTCGTGTTTCTTACAAAGTGGAGAACACACGCGAAGGTCAGATCCTCGACTATGACAAGCTGACTGTTCAGCTTGAAACAGACGGATCTGTGACGCCGGAAGACGCCGTCGCTTTTGCTGCACGTATTCTTCAGGACCAGCTTCAGGTCTTCGTCAACTTTGACGAGCCGAAGGAAGTTGTCGTTGAAGAGCAGCACCCAGAGCTTGAGTTCAATCCAGCCCTTCTTAAGAAGGTGGATGAGTTGGAACTCTCTGTCCGCTCAGCGAACTGCCTGAAGAACGACAATATCGTTTACATTGGCGACCTGATCCAGAAAACAGAGTCCGAGATGCTTCGCACCCCGAACTTTGGCCGGAAATCCCTGAACGAGATCAAAGAAGTTCTCGCGCAGATGGGGCTTCACCTCGGCATGGAAGTGGCTAGCTGGCCGCCAGAGAATATCGAAGATCTCGCGAAACGTTTCGAAGATCATTACTGAGTTTACCCGGCCGCGCCGAGAGGCGCCGTCATTTGAATGAGGAGAGGGTCATGCGCCACGGGAAATCCGGCCGCAAGCTCAATCGGACCGCAAGTCACCGTAAAGCTATGCTCGCAAACATGGCAGTTGCGCTGATCAAGCATGAGCAGATCATTACGACATTGCCAAAGGCGAAAGAGCTTCGTCCTTATGTTGAAAAGCTGGTGACACTTGCTCGCCGCGATGATCTGCATGCACGCCGCCAGGCTTATTCCAAGCTTCCTGAGCAAAAGTGGGCAGCGAAACTGTTCGATGAGCTCGGACCTCGCTACAAAGAGCGCAATGGTGGCTACACCCGTGTTCTGAAAGCTGGCTTCCGCTATGGCGACAATGCACCAATGGCTGTGATCGAGTTTGTTGACCGCGATCCATCGGCGCGCGGCCAAGATTCAGGCCCAGTTATGGTCGATGAAGATGCGCTTGAGACAACAGCTTAACAGCTGAAATTTTGCAGAATTCAACGGGGTGAGACGCAGCGCGTCCGCCCCGTTTTTTTGTGACTAATGGCGTGCGCGCCATCGTTTACTTTGATCAGAGCTTCATTGAGGTTTGTCTTGCAAGTACCTGATTTGGCTCTCAATATTTAGGCTTAGGTGGACGAACCGGCGGGTACGGGCGTCATGGTGTTGGAAATGATCTCAGATTCTTGGTTTTCGATTGTTTGGTCTGCGGCGGCCTTGGTTCTTTTCGGCGGCTTGGTTTTGGCTTTGGGCAGCACTGCTCGGGCTGACACCCGAGTTGTTCCAGGTTCCTGGGCCGAGATGCAGATGTCTTTTGCGCCTGTGGTGCGAGATGTTGCCCCGGCAGTTGTGAATGTCTATTCCAAGCGGGTTGTCCAGGAGCGTCCGCAAAGCCCGCTCTTCAACGACCCCTTCTTCAAACAATTCTTTGGGGATCGGTTCAGTTTCGGCATGCCGCAGGAGCGGGTGCAGCAGTCGCTTGGATCTGGGGTGATTGTAGGGGCTGACGGGATCATCGTCACCAATAACCATGTGGTGGCAAACGGTGACGTCTTCACGGTCGCGCTTGCTGATCGTCGTGAGTTTGAAGCAGAACTCATTCTTGCCGATGAGAGAACTGACCTTGCGATCCTCAAGATTGATACAGAAGGCGCGTCGCTCCCTGCGCTTACCTTCAGGGACAGCGATACGTTGGAGGTCGGTGATCTGGTCTTAGCGATAGGCAATCCTTTCGGGGTGGGGCAAACCGTTACGAGCGGCATCGTGTCGGCGCTTGCACGCACCCAGGTTGGCGCAACGGACTACCAGTTCTTCATTCAGACAGATGCGGCGATCAACCCAGGGAACTCAGGTGGTGCGCTTGTCACCATGGATGGTCAACTCGTTGGCATTAACACGGCGATCTTCTCGCGGTCGGGCGGGTCTGTCGGGATTGGCTTTGCCATTCCGTCCAACATGGTGCGTGCGGTTGCCGACTCGGCAGTTGGTGGAAGCACCGGCGTAGAGCGTCCCTGGCTTGGCGCGTCGCTTCAGGTGGTGACGTCCGATCTTGCGGAGTCGCTGGGGCTCGACCGTCCGGGCGGTGCCATGGTTCAGCGGACCTATCCAGACGGACCAGCTGATAGGGCAGGTCTTGAGACGGGCGACGTCATCTATGAAGTGGATGGGCGGGAAGTGATTGACCCTCAATCGGTTCGCTACCGTTTAGCTACGAAGGGGGTTGGGGGACGTATTGATATCAAATATCGCCGGGATGGCAGCGCGAACCGCGCCCGCATTGCCCTGGAAGCCGCGCCTGAAGACCCAGCCCGCGAAATTGCTGATCTCAGCGGTCGTCACCCATTTTCCGGTGCGACCGTCGGCAATTTGTCGCCCGCCTTTGCTGAAGAGCTTCAGCTCGATCCCTTTTTGCGGGGTGTGGTCGTTCTACGTGTGAAGCGGGGAAGTGCAGCACACCGTCTGCGCATTCAACCGGGCGATATGATCAGGGCTGTTGCGGCGGACGAGGTCGACAGTGTGGACGAGCTGCAGCGGCTGACAAGCGCTCGACGCGCGGAGTGGGAGTTCACTATTGAGCGGGGCGGCGAACGCTTTTCGGCCCGCGTGCGCGGGTAGCAGTCAGACTATCTTCCTAAAGGAAGCCTTCCAACGCTTTGATCAGCCCTTTGGGGTTGTCGCCTTGAACCGTGTGCCCAGCGTTTGCCACGACAGTGAGCTCGCCATTCGGCAGTAGATGGACAAACCGCTGCGCGTCTTCCTTGCTAAAGGTTGGACTCTTCTCTCCTCGGACCACAAGGGTTCGGCACTCGATGTGTCGGCAGGCTTGTTCCAGTTTGTTCAGGCGCCCGGACATTTCGGTCATATCGAGTTTTTCGCGCCTGTCTGCTTTCCAACTCCATGAACCGTCGGACAGTTCTCTCGTGGTATGCGTCAAGCTATGTCGAAGGAGCTCTTCCTTGCGTCGCGGGTTATGTGTAAGAGCAGCGTTCACAAAATCATCGAAAGACTGGCGCTTGGTGTTTGCTTGTACGAAGGAGACGAGCGCTTTTGCTTTGTCCATTTGAACGAAGGGGCCAACATCGACGCAAACGAGTGCGCTGAGGTGTTGCCAGTTCTGGGATGCGAAGCTTAAGGCGTTGATTCCGCCCATCGACATTCCAATCAGACCGAAACGCTTCCACCCCAGATGCTTTGACAGGGCGGCAAAATCTTCTGCGTGATGTTCCGGTCTGTAGTGACCTTCATATGACCACTCGCTGTCGCCATGGCCCCGTTGGTCGAGGGCGATGCAATGAAAGCGGTCCGCCAGGGCGAGGCAGACAATATCCCAGGTTCGAGCGGACTGATTGCCGCCATGAAGGAAGAGTAGGGGCGGGTTTCCGGCGGTTCCCCACTCAACGAAATGAAACCGGCGGCAATTCAGAACCGCATGATGATGGCGCGGTGCTTCAATCTGGATGTCCAATCCTGCGATTTGGGCCACTCGGGAAAGATGTTCGATGTCTGCTTGCATGGAGACTCCGTTACTTCGACTTGTCAAAGTTATATACTTTGAGTAAACTAAGTAAGGGATGAAGTCAAATCGGATTTAGAGGGCTATATGGCAGAGCGAAAGCGGTTGAGCCCAGAGGCCGCTCAAAAGAATATTCTTTCCAGAGCGGAGCATTACCTCATCATTGGGGGCCCTGACGCTGTCCGCGTCCAGGTGATCGCCGATGACCTGGGGATCACTGATGCCGCGATCCACTACCATTTTGGAAACCGTAAAGGCTTGATGACGGCGCTCCTAAAGGAAGCGGGACGGAAGTTACAAAATGAGATCGCTGACATAGCAAGCAGCATGACGTCGAGTGCGGACATGGTGACTGAGTTGGCCGCGAAACTCACGGAACTCTACCAAGGACGTAAATTTGGACGTCTGGCTACCTGGTTGGCGGCAGAGGGATGGGAAAGTGAAGGGCAGGGCCTTTTTGACCCGATTGTGAAGAAACTCTGTGAAGAGCCGCAAAATGCGCAGAGGGAGGGTGATGTGCGGTATTCACTTGCGCTCCTAAACACCTTCCTGATTGGGGAAGACCTTGTTGGAGGCGCCTTTCTGGCAAGTGTCAGCCTTGCGGGCGACAGCAAAGCCCGGGCAGAATTTAATCGCTGGGTTGTCCGGCAGATTGCAACAGGTTTGGCGCTCAAATAGAAAAATCTTGTACACGGCCGTCGGTGCCAACTGGCAAAACATGCTAAATCTTCAGCATGGCTGACTTGTTTCATACCCCTTCCGAAAGCACTCAAGAGGCACCGCGACCGCTCGCGGACCGGCTGAGACCTGCGGCGCTTTCAGAAGTGGTTGGACAGACGCATCTGATCGGGCCGGAGGGTCCCATTGGGCGCATGGTAGCGTCGGGCCATCTATCCTCCATCATTTTCTGGGGACCACCAGGGACCGGCAAAACTACGACGGCGCGGCTCCTTGCGGATGCCGTGGGGCTTGCGTTTGAGCAGGTCTCGGCTGTCTTCTCAGGTGTTGCAGACCTGAAGAAGGTTTTTGAAGCAGCACGGCTACGGAGAACTCAGGGTCGCAGCACACTTCTCTTTGTTGATGAGATCCATCGGTTCAACCGGGCGCAGCAGGATAGTTTTCTGCCCGTGATGGAGGATGGCACGGTCATCCTTGTTGGCGCGACAACTGAGAATCCCTCTTTTGAGCTTAACGCCGCTCTCTTGTCCCGAGCACAGGTTTTGGTTCTCAATCGACTGGATGATGAGGCGCTTGAGGAGCTTCTGTCGCGGGCCGAAGCGTTTGTCGGGGAAAAGCTGGCGCTCACGGATGATGCGCGAATTGCGCTTCGGGCGATGGCGGACGGAGACGGGCGATTTGTTCTCAATCTGGCGGAGGAGATCCTCGCGCTGGCCCCGGCGGACCCGCTCGACACGCAGACGCTCACGAAACTGATGCAGAGGCGCGCGCCGATTTACGACAAGTCGCGCGAGGGGCACTACAATCTCATAAGCGCGCTCCACAAGTCGGTTCGCGGATCTGATGTAGATGCGTCCCTCTATTGGCTCGCCCGCATGCTGGATGGAGGCGAAGATCCGCTCTTCATCCTCCGACGCATTGTGCGGATGGCAATTGAGGACATTGGGCTCGCAGACCCCCAGGCATTGGTTCAAACTTTGGCCGCAAAAAACACGTATGAATTTTTGGGAAGTCCAGAGGGGGAGCTCGCGCTTGCGCAAGCCGTCCTCTATGTGGCCAGTGCGCCTAAGTCGAACGCGCAATATACAGCGTTCAAGGGTGCGATGAAGACGGCGAAAGAAACCGGATCTGTTGCACCACCGGCCCACATTCTTAATGCGCCCACAAAGCTCATGAAAGAGCTTGGGTATGGCGCCGGATATGAGTATGACCATGACGCGCCGGATGGATTTTCCGGCCAGGACTATTTCCCTGACGAGATGTCCCGACAGCGTTTCTATAGACCTGTCGAACGCGGGTTCGAGCGGGATATAGCGAAACGGTTGGCCTATTGGCAAAAACTGAGAGAGGAGAGGCAATCGTGAAAATGTTGATTGCCGTGGCGCTTGGCGGTGCTGTGGGCGCTACTGGCCGCTACCTTTTTGCCGCTCAGGCATTGCGATTTTTTGGACCTGGTTTTCCGTGGGGGACACTTGGGGTCAATATTCTTGGGTCCTTTGTGATGGGTGTGATTGTTGAGGCGCTGGCGCTGCGGTTTCAAGTGTCGCCTGAGGTTCGGGCCTTCCTTGTGACCGGTGTGCTCGGCGGGTTCACTACCTTTTCTGCATTTTCTCTTGATATCTCGCTGCTTCTGGAGCGGAAAGATATTGGGGTTGCGGCGTTCTATGCCTTTGGGTCGCTGGGCGGAGCTGTTCTAGCACTCTTCTTTGGAATATGGCTTATGCGGGTCGTTCTCTCATGAGTGGTGTCGCGCATGTCGATGTGAGTGAAGACGATGATGGGCTTCGTGTGGACCGCTGGTTCAAGCGCCATTATCCCGAGCTCGCGCATTCCCGTCTGGAGAAGCTGCTTCGCAAAGGGCAGGTCCGCGTTGATGGCGGCCGGGTTAAAGCCAACGTTCGCCTGGAAGCAGGGCAGACGGTTCGGGTTCCACCTTTTGGTGGGCAGGATGGGTTTGTTCCAAACAAGAAGCCGACGCGATCCTCATTTGATAAAAAGGAAGCTGCCTTCGTTCAGAGTCTCGTCTTGCATAAAGATGCGTCAATTATCGCGATCAACAAGCCGAGCGGCTTAGCTGTGCAAGGGGGTACTGGCACGGAACGGCATTTGGATGGAATGCTGGAAGGCCTCAAATTTGATTTCCCGGAACGTCCGCGGTTGGTCCACAGATTAGATAGAGATACGAGTGGTGTTCTGCTGCTTGCGCGGACCGCAAAGGCAGCATCGAAGCTCGCACGGGCGTTCAAGGAAAGAGATACAAGGAAAGTCTATTGGGCACTTACCGTCGGCGTTCCGCGGCCTGAGCGGGGAACTATCCGTATGACGCTCGCAAAGCAGGCAGGGCGGTCAGGTGAACGTATGGTGCCTGTTCCAGATCGAACCCCTGGAGGGCAGGCGTCAGAAACCCATTTTGCGACAGTGGCCCGCGCCGGACAGAAGCTTGCCTGGGTCTCTTTCATGCCGGTGACAGGGCGGACCCATCAGCTGCGCGTGCATGCCGTTGCAGCACTTGAATGTCCGATTGTTGGTGATGGAAAGTATGGTGGCGCAGAGGCGCACCCTGGCGGTGAAATTTCTTCCTCCTTGCACCTACATGCACGATCCATGGATATCGCTCATCCCGATGGGGGGAGGTTCACGGTATCGGCGCCGCTGTCGGATCATATGGCGGCTACGTGGAGACTGCTGGCGCTCGATGAGCAAGATGATGGTGATCCATTTGCGGAGTTGGAATTGTGAGTGCCTTAAAGCTCGTTGTTTTTGATTGCGACGGAACGCTGGTGGACAGTCAGCACATGATCGTGGCTGCGATGAATAGAGCTTTTTCAGCGCACTCGCTGTCGTTGTTACCTCGCGAGAGGGTGCTTTCCATTGTGGGTCTTTCTCTCGAAGAGGCGATCACCAAATTGCTTCCTGAAGAGGACGGGGCGACGGTCTCGCTGGTGAAGGAGAGCTATCGCCAGGCTTTTTTTCATTTACGTCAGGACCCGTCCCTTCACGAACCGCTTTTTCCTGGTGCGAAAAAAGCGCTTGATGAGCTCTCGATGAGGGACGACGTGCTGCTTGGTGTGGCGACGGGCAAATCGCAGCGAGGGTTGCAGAACATCCTGGAGTTGCATGACATTCAGGGGCATTTCATGACCCTGCAAACTGCCGACGAACATCCCTCAAAACCGCACCCATCGATGATGCAGCAGGCGATGAGTGACGCGGGTGTTACAGCATCACAGACGGTTATTTTTGGTGATACGAGCTACGATATCGTGATGGGGCGGGATGCTGGTGCCCATGCTGTTGGAGTTTCCTGGGGGTATCATGACCGACAAGAATTGATGGCATATGGCGCTCCGCACGTGCTGGATCATTTTGACGATCTTGTTCCCTATCTGGATGCGCATTGGTCAGGTGATGCTGCTGCCAAACGCTCTTTGGAGATTGAAGGAGATGCGTCATGAAAAGACTTGGTCTTGCTTTGCTAGCCTTCGTCGTAATTCTGGTCGGTGTGCTTTACGGACTCACCTTCTTGGACATCAATGCCTATCGGAGTGAAATTGCGTCGATCGCCGAAGAACAGACTGGTCGGAAGGTGGAGTTGGCGGGGCCGTTGCAAGTGGGGTTTTCATTGACCCCAACGATCCTTGCTAAGGACGTGCGCTTTGGCAACGCCTCTTGGGGGTCAGACCCCACAATGTTTGCAGCCGATCGCATAGCGATCCGTTTGTCCCTCTTAAGTCTTCTCTCCGCAGACTTTGGCGTAACTCGGCTTGACGTTCGCGGCGCGACGGTTCTTCTGGAAACAGGACCTGGGGGCAAGGGGAACTGGATGCTGGACGGGCTCGCCTCAGACGATGAGCAGTCGGTCTCAGAAGAGCAGACATCGACTGCTGGACTTCCTCATGTTGTGCTTGAGGATGTGCACGTCACCTATAAGAGCGGGCGGCGGGGTGAGGCAACTGACGTGGACTTGACGCGGGCAGATATTGAGCCGAGAGGAGAAGGGATTGCCATTGGGTTGTTTGGTGACGTTAACGCTAGCCCGGCGTCTGCCTCGGCCTTGATCGTCGGTGATGAGCGTTCGTTTCGCATCAGTAACCTCAAGCTTGCTTATGGCGAGATTGAACTCACCGGGCAGCTCAAGGGGAGCCGCAGCAGCGCAAATTCACCGATCACGATTGATGGCGAGTTGTCGGCGCCTGATATTGATCTGGGCGCGCTTGGTGCCTCCAATTCAGACGGATCGGTGCAAGAAGGTTTGTTCAGCAGAACGCCGCTTCCATTCAGTGCCTTGAGTGTTCTCAACGGGGAGGTCGATGTCGCAGTTGACAGCCTCACCTATCAGGACCTGGAGGTCACAGATTTTCAAACTGCCTTGACCCTTAAAGATGGATCGCTCAGCGCACCTGTATTTGCAACCTATGGTGAGCGGCGGGTAGAAGCAAATGTCAGCGCGACAGATGGAAGGTCGCCGCGAGCAAGTATTACGCTTTCAGCGCCGGGTTTCGATATTGGGACGTTCCTGAAGGACGTCAATGCCACAGACCTCATTGATGTTGATGGACATATCGGTCTTGATCTATCAGCAGGCGGTGGCTCACTAGCGGAGATTGCGTCAAAGCTAAATGGGAAGATTGATGTCGCAACCGGGCGTGGCAGCATTCATTCCAGTGCCTTTGAGTGGATTGCCAAGGACCTGATTTGGGCTCTGATCCCAAATGGGGGCGAGGCAGGCGTTGCCGACCTTACCTGCTTTATTGGCGAAGTTGATTTTACTGACGGTATCGGCAAACTCTCGGCGCTTGCCCTCGTGACAAGTGAGATGCGTACGTCAGGCTCCGGCACAATCAATCTGCGGGATGAGACCGTCGACATACGTCTTAATCCCAAACCAAATGACCCCGGTTTGTTGAGTCTGGCGACACCGGTCAACATCACTGGTTCCCTAACATCGCCAAGTGTCCTGCCCGACACTGGCGCATTGCTCGGGGAGATTGCCGTAGCCGTGGGGGCTGGCGCTTTGACGGGTGGCATTGGTGCATTGCTGCCGCTGATTAGCACAGAGCATTTTGATGCGGATGAAACAAGCGCTTGTCTGGAAGTGATTGGCACGGGAAAGGGAAGCGGATCGGACAGCAGTGACGATAAAGGTGTTCTTGAAAACGCCGGCGACGGCGCGGGGAGCATCATTGAGGGGGTTGGTGATGTCCTGTCCTCGCCATTTAAGTGAGATCGGATGTGACGAACGATAAAGACAAGGTTTTGAACGCAGATCGATTTGTCTCGCATCCAGGTGATGGTGCGAGTGCTAATCTGCGGAAACGTTTCTATGAGCGCGCGGCTGCTCGGGCGACAGATGATGGGTTTGTGATTGAGCTTGATGGTCGGCCGATCAAAACGCCCGCGAGGGCCAAACTCAGTGTTCCAACGATGGCCCTGGGGGACGCGATTGCGGAGGAGTGGAACGCCCAGGAAACGCACATCGTCCCGGAGACTATGCTTGTTACGAAGCTTGCAAACACGGCGCTTGACCGCGTGGGTCCCCGGAAAGATGAAGTCGTCGACGAAATCTCAGCTTTTGGCGGATCGGACCTTCTTTGTTATCGGGCAGACGACCCTGAGAGCCTCGTAGCTCGACAGGCGGAACAATGGGACCCGTTGCTTGATTGGCTAGATGGAAAGTACCAGGCGCGCTTGGACTTGGCCTCTGGTGTCATTTTTAAAGAACAGGCGCCTGAAACGCTGGCTCGGCTACATGGTTTCGTTGCATCACGGACAGAATTTGAGTTGGCTGGTCTCCACCAGGCGGTTTCCTTGTGTGGTTCGCTGGTTTTGGGCCTTGCTTTGATCGACACTCATATTGGTCCCGATAAGGCCCATGATTTGGCTCATCTGGACGAAGCCTGGCAGGCAGAGCGCTGGGGATGGGATGAAGAGGCGCAGGCGCGTCTTGAGGAGCGTCGAAAGATGCTAAATGCGACTGCGAGATATCTGGAACTCCTCTAAGTCGCTACGTCATTTGGCGCTCTTCGGCGTTGCCCATGAAAAGGCGATAACCCATTGGCAAATGGGCATTTTCGGTGCTATTCAAAGCGCCTTATGGACCCGGACCGGGCGGCTTTGGAAGCCTGGGTAGCATTCGTCTAAGGTGGTCTTCCAATACAATAAGCCGGCTCTTGGGGGTATGCCTCAAGCTGCACAGAGGGGGCTTCATGAAAGAAATTATTCGTCAGCTAGAAGAACGACGCGCCGTGGCCAGATTAGGTGGTGGCGAGCGGCGGATCGACTCCCAACACAGCAAAGGCAAGCTCACCGCTCGCGAGCGGATCAGCCTGCTGCTGGACGAGGGCAGTTTCGAAGAGTTCGACATGTTCGTTGAACATGATTGCTACGATTTTGGCATGGAAGGCCAGAAGGTGCCCGGCGATGGAGTCGTCACCGGATGGGGTACGGTCAATGGCCGTCCTGTCTACCTGTTTGCCAAAGATTTCACGGTGATGGGCGGCTCTCTTTCGCGCAACCACGCGAAGAAGATCAATAAGGTTCAAGATATGGCGCTCAAAATGGGCGCGCCCATTGTCGGCCTGTTTGATGCCGGTGGCGCCCGTATCCAGGAAGGTGTTGATGCACTTGGCGGCTATGGCGAAGTGTTTAGTCGCAATGTGTTGGCATCCGGTGTCATTCCGCAGATTTCTGTGATCATGGGGCCTTGCGCTGGTGGTGACGTTTATTCACCAGCGATGACCGACTTCATCTTCATGGTCAAAGACACGTCCTACATGTTTGTTACAGGGCCAGATGTTGTGAAGACGGTTACCAATGAGGAAGTGACCTCCGAGGAGCTTGGAGGTGCGTCTGTTCACTCAACCAAGTCTTCTGTTGCCGATGGTGCTTTTGAAAATGATGTGGTTGCTATGAGCCAGGTTCGTCGCTTGATCGACTACCTGCCCGCGTCCAATCGTTCGGATGTGCCCGAACGGCCTTTCTTTGATGATCAGGATCGCGTGGAACCCTCGCTCGACACGCTCATCCCGAGCAATCCCAATATGCCTTACGATATGAAGGAGTTGGTTCTAAAGCTCATTGATGAAGGTGACTTCTTCGAGATCCAAGAGAGTTTTGCGAAGAACATCATCACAGGCTTTGGACGTATTGAAGGTCGGACGGTTGGCTTTGTCGCCAACCAACCGATGACCCTGGCAGGCGTACTGGACAGCGACGCCAGCCGGAAAGCAGCACGGTTCGTTCGCTTCTGTGACTGCTTTGATATTCCGATTGTCACGCTCGTCGATGTTCCAGGCTTCCTGCCCGGGACGTCGCAGGAATATGGCGGCCTTATCAAGCACGGTGCGAAGCTTCTTTATGCCTATGCCGAAGCGACCGTGCCGAAGATCACAGTGATCACGCGCAAAGCTTATGGCGGTGCCTATGTGGTGATGGCGTCAACCCACCTGCGGGGTGATGTTAACTATGCTTGGCCGACGGCGGAAGTGGCCGTGATGGGTGCGAAGGGGGCAGTGGAAATTATCCACCGCAAAGACATCAACGATGAAGAGAAAATCGCAGAACACACTGCCGAGTATGAAGACCGCTTTCTCAACCCGTTCAAGGCGGCAGAGCGTGGGTATATTGATGAGGTAATCATGCCTCACAATACGCGACCACGGATCGCCCGGGCGCTGGCAGTGCTGCGAGACAAAGAGCTCGAAAATCCTTGGAAAAAACACGACAACATTCCGCTTTAAGGGGGCGATCAAATGTTTAAAAAGATCCTGATCGCCAACCGAGGCGAAATCGCGTGCCGGGTGATGAAGACGGCAAAGAAGATGGGCATCGCAACCGTTGCTGTCTATTCAGATGCCGACAAGGATGCACTGCATGTCGAGATGGCGGATGAAGCCGTCAATATCGGACCTGCGGCGTCTGCTGAATCTTATCTGGTGATGGAAAAAATTCTTCAGGCGGTAAAAGATACTGGCGCGGAGGCTGTTCATCCCGGTTATGGCTTCCTGTCAGAAAATGCCGCATTTGCCGAATTGCTAAAGAAAGAAGGCATCGCCTTCATCGGTCCAAATGTCGAAGCCATACAGGTGATGGGAGACAAGATCGCCTCCAAGAAATTTGCTGACAAAGCAAAGGTGAATACGGTTCCGGGCCATCTTGGTGTCATTAAGGACACTGAAGAAGCTCTGAAAATTGCCGGCGACGTCGGTTACCCGGTGATGATGAAGGCATCCGCTGGCGGGGGCGGTAAGGGCATGCGCATTGCGTGGTCTGCGGATGATGTCGCGGAAGGTTTTCAATCAGCAATCAATGAAGCGGTGTCGAGCTTTGGCGATGATCGCATCTTTATTGAGAAGTTTGTTACCGAGCCACGTCACATCGAAATTCAGGTGATGGCGGATGGAACGGATGCGATCTATGTGGGTGAACGTGAGTGTTCCATCCAGCGTCGTAACCAGAAGGTGATTGAAGAAGCGCCAAGCCCGTTTCTTGATGAAGCCACACGCAAAGAGATGGGCGAGCAGGCTGTCGCACTTGCGAAAGCCGTCAACTATCAGAGTGCGGGTACGGTTGAGTTCATCGTCGACAAGGATCGGAATTTCTACTTCCTTGAAATGAACACACGCCTTCAGGTTGAGCATCCTGTCACAGAACTTATTACCGGTATTGATCTGGTTGAGCAGATGATCCGGGTTGCTGCAGGCGAGAAACTCTCGATCAAGCAGGACGACGTGAAACTCAATGGATGGGCGATCGAAAGCCGGATTTATGCCGAAGACCCTTATCGTGGCTTCCTGCCGTCGATCGGTCGTTTGAGCCGCTATCAGCCACCAGCGGAGGTGACCTCGGAGAATGGTGTCACCGTTCGGAACGATACAGGTGTCTATGAGGGCGGTGAGATTTCGCTCTACTATGATCCGATGATCGCGAAACTCTGTACGCACGCTGCTACTCGTGAGGAAGCAGTAGATGCCATGTCGGACGCCCTGGACGCATTCTACATTGAAGGCATCCAACACAATATCCCGTTCCTTGGTGCGATCATGGAGCATGAACGCTTCCGGTCAGGGAATATCAATACTGGCTTTATAGCGGATGAATATCCCGACGGATTTGAAGGTGTGGCTGTATCACCTGAAAGGGCGGACAAGCTCGTTCTCGCGGCGGCATTCATGAATGAAATCCATGCGCTGCGCGCGACGGAGATCACGGGGCAGTTGCCAAACCGTCCGCGCTTCCTACCGGAAGACTGGGTTGTGGCGCTCGACAAAGAGCACACCATTCACCTACGGACGGAGCCGGAGGAAGAGCAGCTGATTGTGATCCTTCAGAACGAAGATGGCAGTGAGCGTAGTCGCCATACTGTTGCCAGCGAATGGCGCCCTGGTGATGTCGTTTTTGAAGGCGTCATTGACGGTGAGCCAATTGTACTTCAGGCCGAACGTGCCCGTGGTCTTCAGGGCTACAACCTGACATATCGTGGCTCGACCGTTAATGCGGCGGTCCGCACGAAGAACGCACATGAGCTCGCTCAGTTCATGCCAGAGAAGGTTGAGGCAGATACGTCTAAGTATCTCCTGTGCCCGATGCCAGGTTTGGTGGTGTCCATCAATGTTGAAGTTGGGCAGGAAGTGAAAGTGGGGCAGACTCTCGCCGTTGTTGAAGCGATGAAGATGGAGAACATTCTCCGTGCAGAACGGGACAGTGTTGTTGCAGAGATTTCAGCGGCAGCCGGGGACAGCCTTCAGGTGGATGAGGTGATCATCGAGTTCGAATGATGATCTCGCTTGTGATTGTTTCAGCGCCCGTCCGGTTTTTCCTGGCGGGCGTTGTTCTTTCTGAACTAACACTTAAATATGGTATGTCTTTCTGGTCAGTCTGGAGCTTGAACACATGATACGGAACGCTGTCGCTTCGCTTTTCATTGCGCTCCTGGCGTTTCCAACGTTCGCTTTGGCAGAAGAATCTACCGTTCGGTGGCAGAGCGAGGGAGCCTTGTTCCTGGCTGGCGCGGACGTCGTTATCTCCGAAGATGTTGAAAGCGACCTGCGCGCGTCGGGGGATTCGATTGTCATTGCTGATGATGCGACCGTTGAAGGCGATGCGTGGCTTGCGGGGCGGCGCGTTGTGGTTGATGGCGTGGTCGACGGCGATCTGGATATTCGCGGGCAGTCGGTGTTGCTCAACGGTCCGGTTGATGGGGATGTGTCGGTTTGGGCGGTTGACTTGGTTTTGGGGCCTGATACAGAAATCGATGGAAACCTAACCTACTACACCAGCTCACCTGCAGAGATAGCGGAAGACGCGCGGGTTGATGGGCAGACAGAGAGCCACTTCTTTTCCGATGACACTGGTCAGGTGTCAGAAATACCGGAGGATTGGCGCGGCCGTTGGGAAGAGCGGGGAGCAGACAATGTCTCTCTGGAGCTTACGCTTCCAGGCGCCCTTGTGCTCGCCATCTTTGCAGGCATCCTGGTATTCGTCGCTCCACGTTGGTCTGACAAGCTTCAAGTGGCTGCGTCCGGCAGCCCTGCGCTTGCCATCTTTTATGGGCTTGTCTGGATGCTCGGGCTTCCCGTCGTTGCCGTGTTTGCTGCGTTCACGATAATCGGGATTCCGTTCGCTTTTCTTCTGATCGTCCTCTACGGCGTGGTTTTCTGCGCGGGCATGGTCACTGCAGCCATAATTATTGGGGGCTTTCTTGTGGACCTCGCGGGCCTTGAGTTCGGCGATGGTTCAGGCCGGCGTCTCGCGTTGGTCGTTATTGGGTCCCTTGTGCTCTGGGCAGGAGCGGGCGTACCGGTGCTCGGTGGATTTTTCTGGTTTGTCTCAATTGCGCTCGGCATTGGCGGCATATTGATTGCGGGCCGGGTCCGTTATGAAGCGCTCTGAAATATCTCTTCGAATTTCCGCTTCATTACGATGTCGACTTCGGCGTTTGAGACGATCTGTCCGAGGTTTTCCAAGCTTGTTACACCGTGCTCGGAAACACCGCACGGGATAATGCCGGAGAAGTGCTCCAGATCAGGGTTGATGTTGAGACTGACGCCGTGGAACGTCACCCATTTACGGACACGGACACCGATGGCTGCGATTTTATCTTCTTTTGAGGGGCCAAGTTCTGGACGTTGGACCCAAACGCCGACGCGGTCATCGCGGCGCTCACCCTTCACGTTGAAGGTGGCAAGGGTTTGAATTAGCCATTCTTCCAGATTGCGGACAAATCCTCTTACGTCTGGTCCACGCTCTTTCAGGTTCAGCATTACATAGCCGACGCGCTGTCCGGGGCCATGATAGGTGTATTGGCCTCCACGCCCGGTTTCAAAGACCGGGAACCGCTCTGGTGTGAGCAGATCTTCGGACTTTGCGCTCGTTCCGGCGGTGTAGGTCGGCGGATGCTCTAGCAACCAGACGCACTCATTTGCTGTGCCTGCTGCAATCTCCGCAGCCCGGTTTTCCATGAAGCTGAGCGCATCGGCATAGGGAACCAGTGTGTCAGAGACTATCCAGTCAAGCGATTGAACAGGAGTTTTTTTGGCTGTATTTAAGGGATTAACCATGCGCTAACTCTAGCATGAAAAACTGCCTTTTATTCCAAGAGCGGGATGTGTCCCGCCGGTTCTTTCCGTCGTAGGAACTCTATCTGTGAACGCTGTAGACAAAGTTTATGTTGAGCTTTCGGTCGTCATAGGACGCTCGAAAATGCCCATCAATCAGCTTCTGAAGATGGGGCGTGGCGCGGTTATTGAGTTGGATGCGCATCAGGATGATGAGGTCTGGATTATGGCCAATAATATTCCGATCGCACGGGGCGAAATTGTCGTCCAAGAAGACCGGATTGCGGTCTCCATTACAGAAAAGATCAGTCAGGCTAGTTCCATCCGCTAAAGGGCGGTTTTTCGCGTCTTGAAGCCCAAAAAAACGCTGAAAGCACTTGGTTGCCATATTTCTCAGTATTTTTGTGTAATATAATCTATTTCACGTTCTCTAGTTGAAATTTGTTAATTTCCGGCCTATCTCTGTGGACAATAAAGGCTGCCCAAATTCCAGGGTGGCAGTTCGGAGGTAGGCTCAATGCTGCCCATCGTATTTGATGTTAGCGCTGGTACGACCGTCCTCGTTGGAGAGGGGGAGCTGGTGCTGCGTCGCCTGCAGCTACTGGACGCAGCCGGTGCTGTCGTTCGTGTGTATTGCTCAGCGCCCAGCAAGGAACTAACAGCGCTCGCCGGACAGCGTTTGGTTGGCGCCCAACCAGACGATGCTGACCTGAAGGCTGCGGGACTTGTATTTGGTGCTGGCCTGCCAGATGCCGAGGGCGAGGACTTGGCCAGTCGTGCTCGCTCCATGGGCGTGCTGGTCAATATCGAAGATGTGAAGCCGCTCTGTGATTTTCATGTGCCCTCAATGGTGCGGCGCGGTGACCTCACGATGACAATCTCTACTGGTGGTAAATCGCCGGGACTGGCGCGGCGTTTGCGGCGACATCTTGAGGTGCTGTTCGGGCCGGAATGGTCAGGACGGTTGGACCAGATTGGTGAGATGCGTCAGGCGTGGCGGGCGGAAGGCCTGCCACTCGACGACGTTTCCCGAAGAACCGATTCATTCATCGATCAACAAGGATGGCTGTCATGAGTGTTGCTGAATTGAAGGAAGCACAGGAACGGCCGGCAATGATGGACACAGAAACTGTGTCGTCGGACCAGCTGACCGATCTGCGCGAGAAATATGCGGGACTGGTTGGTGGGCCCTTGCTGGAAGCGCTGATCAAGCACGAGTTTCCCGGCGAGATAGCCGTTGTGTCATCGTTTGGTGCTGAGTCTGCTGTTCTGCTTCATATGGTGGCAGAGATTGACCCGACGGTTCCTGTTGTCTTTTTGAACACAGGTAAGCTCTTCGGGGAGACCTTGCGGTACCGCGATCGGCTCCAGGAAAAACTTGGACTGACCGACCTGCGGGCAATCGGTCCTCTTCCATCTGATTTGGAGGCGCAAGACCCGCATGGTGGCTTGTGGAACCAGGACCAGGATGCCTGTTGTTTCGTGCGGAAAGTCCTGCCGCTTGAGCGGGCTTTAGCGCCGTTTAAGGCGTCAATCACTGGACGCAAGCGCTTTCAGACGTCGACACGTACAACCATGGATCCGATTGAAGAAGAAGCGGTCCGTGAGGTTGAAGGTATCAGGCATCAAGGGGCGACGCGGTTTAAAATCAATCCACTGTCGTTCTGGGGTGAAGATGAGCTCAACAAGTACCTGGTCGACAACAAGCTCCCCAAGCACCCATTGGTGAAGGATGGCTACCGGTCAATCGGCTGCATGCCCTGCACGGACCGTGTGCCTGAAGGTGGTGATTACCGCGATGGCCGCTGGAAGGGCAGTGATAAGGACGAGTGTGGCATCCACTTGCCGATCAATATGGATGGTGACGGCATTTAATTTCTGAAAAACCAAGCAAATTCAGGCAATTAAAAGCGTGTTTGTGTCGAAGAGAAGGCTTGCCGACAGGCCGTTGATTTGTTACATGAGCGCCTTCCTACCAGTCATGTGTTTTGCGGACGTGGCGGAATTGGTAGACGCGCAGCGTTGAGGTCGCTGTGGGGTAAAACCCGTGGAAGTTCGAGTCTTCTCGTCCGCACCATGACTGACAAAAAGCCGGGGTTCGCCTCGGCTTTTTTTGTGGAAATTCGTCTCTTGTGCCAGGCCTGCGGTAGCAAATGGGGCTTGTTTCGCGCACACTCCGCCAGCGGGTGAATCGGGCGCCAATCCTCGGTTTTACCCCTGTACGGCATCTGATCAGCGCTCTTTCAGGGACATTGCTCACGTGACAGATACAACACAGCTTTCCAGCCAGACAGAGGAGTGGGATGCGCCGCTGACCCCAGCCTTTGTGGGCGAGATCGTTCGTGCACTGGATCGGGGAGATGAAGAGGCTGTTCGGTCTTTGGTGATGCCGCTCCGTCCTGCTGATCAGGCGGAGCTGTTGGAGTTGGTCCGGTCGGACGAACTCCGGGCGCTGGTTCAGGCGCTTGGCTCTGATCTTGAGCCGGACGTTCTCAGTGAGCTTGAAGAAGCTGTGCGCGATGACGTCATTGAGCTCATGGCGCCAGAAGACATTGCTGCTGCGGTCCAGGAAATGGACTCTGATGACGCGGTCTACATTCTCGAAGATATGCCGGCGGAAGAGCAACGCGAAGTGCTCGAACAGGTGCCTGCGCAGGAGCGTGCCGCGATTGAGCGCTCGCTCGAATATCCCGAGGATAGCGCTGGTCGGATTATGCAGCGTGACCTTGTTGCTGTGCCGCCGTTCTGGGATGTGGGGCAGACCATCGACTATCTCCGGGAAGCCCAGGATTTGCCGGACGAATTCTACGAAATTTTTGTTGTTGATCCTTCCTACCGGCCCATCGGGACTGTCCCTCTGTCGAGAATTATGCGGACTAAGAGACCGGTCCCGATAGAAGATATGATGGATGTGGAGCAAACGCTTATTCCTGCTGAGACCGACCAGGAAGATGTGGCGTTACAGTTTGAGAAGTATGACCTGATTTCCGCAGCTGTCGTTGACGAGAACGAACGTCTCGTCGGTGTGGTCACGGTGGATGATGTTGTCGCAGTTATTGCTGACGAAGCGAGCGAAGACATCCGCCGCCTGGGTGGTATTGTGTCAGAGGAAAGTGTTTCCGATACCGTTGTAGAGACTACCCGCAATCGCTTCTCTTGGTTGTTTGTCAATCTGCTCACGGCAATTTTGGCGTCGGTTGTCATCGCACTGTTTGAAGGCACCATTCAGTCAATGGTGGCGCTTGCGGTCCTGATGCCGATTGTGGCGTCGATGGGCGGGAATGCAGGGACGCAGACCATGACGGTGGCGGTCCGGGCGCTGGCAACACGGGATCTGGTGCCGATCAACACAAGCCGCATCGTCACCCGTGAAGTTCTTGTCGGATTTTTGAATGGGGTCTTGTTTGCGATCTTGATGGGTGTCGTGGGGGCGTTCTGGTTTCAGGACCTGCTTCTCGGAGGCGTGCTTGCTGCAGCCATGGTGATTAATATGATCATGGCGGGCCTCGCGGGTATTCTTGTGCCACTGGGCCTTGATCGATTTGGGATTGACCCTGCGGTTGCCTCCAGCGTTTTCGTGACGACTGTTACAGACGTAGTTGGGTTTTTCGCGTTCTTGGGGCTAGCCGCGATTGTGTTGTTGTAGGGGTGAGTTTTCTCAGAAAGGTAACTCATGCGCAGAGTGTTTCGTAGTTGGATTTTTGCAGGTGTGATGTCTCTCGTTGCCGTGCCCGTATTGGCCGGAGAGTGGATTGAAGGGGCACCAAGCTCCTCTGGGCGTGCGTTTGCAGCGTCGGCTCTATTGGGAGAAGAAATTTATATTGCTGGTGGGGCGGGTATCAGTAAACCGGTCTCTTCTGTCGATGCTTATGACACGATCGGCGATATCTGGCGGGCGCTTCCTGCACTGCCGCTCGGGCTTCAACAGGCGGCGATGGCGTCGATCAATGGGAGTCTCTATGCGAGCGGCGGCTACACAGCGGAGAGCCCTGGGCCAGACAATGCGGCTTTCTACCAATTTGATCCTGCTGTCGGCGTTTGGGTCCGAGGGCCAGATATGCCGGGCGCTCGCGCTTGGCATGGGATGGTGGGGGTCAACGGAAAGCTATATGTCGTTGGAGGCGTTGGTCCTCGAGCAAACCGTGTCTTCGTGTTTGACCCGATGGCTGATGAATGGAGTGTTCAGTCTCTGGCTCTCCCCGCAGAACGTTCAGCCTTGGCACTCACGGTGCTTGCAGGTGAAATCTACGCAATTGGTGGACGAAATCCCAATGGGTCTCCCTCAGCCCGCGTCGACATTCTGGATACATCAACAGGCAAGTGGCGCCGGGGACCGGCTTTGCCTGAGGCCCGCGCTGGCATCGGTGCTGCGGTGCTGGAGGGACGCATCCATGTTGTTGGTGGCGAACAGGTCTCGCCACCGCGTACCTTCAGCGAGCACAATATCCTGAATAGTGCAGGCACTGGCTGGGAGAGTGCGGAGCCGCTCGCGACACCTCGCCATGGTGCTGCTGTTGCTGTTGCGGGCAACCGTCTCTTTGCCATTGGTGGTGCAACAGGCCCTGGCGTCTTCACTGTCTTCACAGTCTCTGATCTGGTCAGCATCTATAGACCCTAAGGAAGTTTTATGATCCCTAACGACTATCCCACTCTCAATTTCGATCTCGGTGAAACCGTCGACATGATCCGCGACACGGTCCGCTCCTTTACGGCTGACAAAATCGCGCCGCGGGCGGCGGAGATCGACGCGACCAATGAGTTTCCCCGTGACCTCTGGCCTCAATTAGGGGAGCTCGGGTTGCTGGGTCTTACGGTGGAGGAGGAAGAGGGCGGCTCAGGCCTTGGCTATCTCGCCCACACGGTTGCGATGGAAGAAATCTCACGTGGGTCTGCCTCCGTCGGCCTTTCTTACGGCGCTCATTCCAATTTGTGCGTGAACCAGATCCGTCGTTGGGCAACACCAGAACAGAAGGCAATGTACCTGCCCAAGCTGATGAGTGGGGAGCATGTGGGCTCGCTAGCCATGAGCGAACCAGGTGCTGGGTCCGATGTTGTGTCCATGAAGCTCCGCGCGGAGAAAAATGGGGATCACTATGTTCTCAATGGGAACAAGATGTGGATCACCAATGGGCCTGATGCGGATACGCTTGTGGTTTATGCAAAGACTGATGCGGATGCCGGACCAAAAGGCATCACTGCCTTTTTGATTGAACGTGGGTTCAAAGGGTTCTCGACAGCGCAGAAGCTCGACAAGCTGGGTATGCGAGGCTCAAGTACCTGTGAGCTGGTGTTTGAGGATTGTGAAGTCCCGGAAGAGAACGTGATGGGCGGCGTGAATAACGGCGTGCGCGTGTTGATGAGTGGTCTTGATTATGAGCGCACGGTGCTCTCAGGCGGACCGCTCGGGATTATGCAGGCGGCTATGGATGTTGTGCTGCCTTATGTGCATGAGCGCAAACAGTTCGATACGCCCATCGGTATGTTCCAGCTGATGCAGGGCAAAATTGCCGATATGTACACGACTATGAATGCCTGCAAGGCCTATGTGTATGCGGTGGCGAAAGCCTGTGATCGGGATGAGACCGCCCGGAAAGACGCTGCTGGCGCTATTCTTTATTCCGCTGAGAAGGCAACTTGGATGGCGCTGGAAGCGATCCAGGCGCTGGGTGGCAATGGGTATATCAATGAATATGAAACCGGACGGCTGTTGCGGGATGCGAAGCTCTATGAGATTGGCGCAGGCACAAGCGAAATCAGACGCATGCTGATTGGCCGCGAACTGTTTAATGAGACAGCCTAGCGGGCAGGTATGTCTAAGGCTTGGCCAAAACTAAGAGCATCGCTGATCCGACAAGCAGCAAACCAATCGTTAGATCACTCAGCGCGTTTATCATCTGTTGCAGATTGTTCTAACTCACGTGGGGTACACGCGTCGCAGACACGCGCTCTGACTATGGCGGCGACAGACCTAATTTCGTTTTCCGTTCATTTGCGAAGATTGATTGAGCTCACAGAGGTATGGAACTCAGCGAAAGCCGTAACGGTTCCTTTTTGGCTGCCGCCATCTACAGATGCCCAACAAACTGAATCCATCCCACTATGGGACCTACTGAACGCAATCTTGCATTCGCGGCATATGGATATCATGACTCATGAAGCAGAATTTAGAGTTACATATCTTGGAGAAGATTTTGATTGGGAAGCCGCTTTTGAGAGTATCAGAACGAAAAATAGCGGGGAAATACCGACATTTGTTTTGGTGCAGTCGGACAGACAAAAAGCTTTTGTATTCGGGCTTCTTGAATTGATTAGAAGCTATGAAAAGTTCATCCAACAGGTGGTTGAACGCTGTGCAGAGAACGGTCTCGATCTTTGCGATGACATACCTGAATTTTTCTGAATTGGTGCTTTTGCATAAATTGACTTAGTTAGTGCAAATGAGAGATAGCAAAGACATATTGCAGCTATGGGGAGAGTGTGATGAGTGATTTGGACAAAGATCCGATTGTGATTGTGAGCGCAGCTCGAACACCACTTGGTGGCTTTCAGGGAGCGCTTGCGGCGGTGTCTGGACCTGAGCTTGGGGCTCGCGCGCTTTCCGGTGCGGTTGAGCGGGCCTCACTCGGGTCCGATGAGGTCGATGAAGTCTTTATGGGCTGTGTGCTGCCAGCCGGCGTCGGTCAGGCGCCTGCACGGCAGGCTGCGCTTCGTGGCGGCCTTGAACAGAGCGTGCCCGCGACCACCATCAATAAGGTTTGCGGCTCGGGCATGAAGACGGTGATGCTGGCGGCGGATGCCCTCGCGATGGGCCGGGCGTGCGTTGCCGTTGCAGGTGGTATGGAAAGCATGAGCAATGCGCCATACCTACTTCCCAATGCCCGTGGGGGCATGCGGCTCGGTCATGGTGCCGCGAAAGACCATATGTTTCTTGACGGTCTGGAGGATGCTTATGAGGGGCGGTTGATGGGCACTTATGCTGAGGACACAGCCCAGCGCTATCAATTCTCCCGCGAAGCCCAGGACGAATATGCGTTGACCTCTCTGGCGCGCTCGAAAGCTGCGACAGAGGATGGCACATTTAAACCTGAGATCGTTCCCGTGACGATCAAAGGACGAAAGGGCGAGGTTGTGGTTGAACAGGACGAACAGCCCTTGTCTGCGCAGCCGGACAAGATCCCGACACTGAAGCCTGCCTTTGCGCCTGACGGAACAGTGACAGCGGCAAACTCATCTTCTATCTCCGATGGTGCGGCGGCTTTGGTGATGATGCGTCGCTCAGAAGCAGACCGGCGGGGTCTTGCGCCGCTGGCGACCATCAAGGGACAGGCCATGCACGCTCAGGCGCCAGCCTGGTTCACAACTGCGCCTGTCGGCGCCATGGGCAAGCTGTTGGAACAAGTTGGCTGGGCAGCTGGTGATGTTGATCTTTTTGAGATCAATGAAGCTTTTGCCGTGGTTGCCATGGCCGCAATGCAGGAGCTCGATCTTGATCATGAGCGGGTGAATATCTATGGCGGTGCGTGTGCGCTGGGCCACCCGATTGGGGCGTCGGGCGCCCGGATCATTGTGACCTTGCTCAATGCGATGGCGCAAAAGGGGGCCACGAAGGGCGTGGCGTCGCTCTGCATCGGTGGTGGTGAGGCGACCGCCGTGGCTCTGGAGCGACCCGCGGCTTGAATCAGTCTCTAAGAATAACCCGTTAAGCTAATGAATTTGCTTGTCTATTTGTCGCGGTCTGAGGAGGCAAAAAGCACTTGGCATTGCAGGCAGGCGGCTTATTCTCCAGAGCACATAAAAATGTAGTCGCATTTCCGGACGGTGAACCGGGGCCGCTTCCCCTGGAAATGCTTACACAACAAGAAGAATGTAGGGAGTGCGCGGCGCATGGCCGTTCTGAAGACCAAAGTTTCCTCACGTGATGACCGCTTCAAGGAAAACCAGGCAGCAATGGCTGAGCTGGTTGCGGACCTTGAGGCACAGCGGGCGAAGCACGCTGTTGGTGGCGATGAGCGGTCGCGGGCGCGGCATGTCTCACGAGGCAAGAAACTGCCACGGGATCGCGTGTATGGGGTGCTGGATGCAGGGAGTCCTTTTCTCGAGCTTTCGCCCATGGCGGCCCACGGGATGCATGGCGGCGAGATCCATGGATCCGGCATCATTACCGGGATTGGTCGGGTTGCTGATCAGGAGTGTGTGATTGTCTGCAATGATGCGACGATCAAGGGTGGGACCTATTACCCCGAGACGGTGAAGAAGCATCTTCGGGCTCAGGAAGTCGCCTTGGAGAACAATCTGCCCTGTATCTATATGGTGGATTCTGGCGGCGCCAACCTGCCAAACCAGGCGGATATTTTTCCCGACAAAACCCATTTCGGGCGGATTTTCTACAATCAGGCGAATATGTCCGCGAAGGGCATTCCGCAGCTTTCCATCGTGATGGGGTCGTGTACGGCGGGCGGGGCTTATGTGCCGGCCATGTCGGATGAAAACATCATTGTGAAGGAGCAGGGGACCATCTTTCTCGGCGGGCCGCCGCTGGTGAAGGCGGCGACGGGCGAGGTGGTGAGCGCTGAAGACCTGGGCGGGGCGGATGTCCACTCCCGTACCAGCGGCGTCACGGATCACTATGCGCTCGACGATGATCATGCGCTGGCACTGATGCGCCAGATTGCGGGCACACTCAATCGCCGTAAGGAGCCGCAAGTCAAACTGCAGGATACGCAAGAGCCGCTCTATGATCCGGCGGAGCTTGATGGGATCGTGCCGTCATCGCTCGCGGTGCAATATGATGTGCGAGAGGTGATCGCGCGTCTGGTGGATGGCTCGGACTTCGATGAGTTTAAGCCACTCTATGGCGAGACACTTGTCACCGGTTTTGCCCACATTCATGGAATGCCTGTTGGCATTGTGGCCAATAACGGCATCCTCTTCTCAGAATCCGCCCTCAAGGGCGCTCACTTCATTGAGCTCTGTTGTCAGCGGAAAGTGCCGCTTCTCTTCCTGCAGAACATTGCGGGTTTCATGGTGGGCCGGGAATATGAAGCCGGGGGTATCGCCAAAGATGGTGCGAAGCTTGTGACCGCGGTCGCGACAGCTACGGTGCCGAAGATCACGGTAGTCATTGGTGGTTCCTATGGTGCGGGCAATTACGGCATGTGTGGTCGGGCCTATTCTCCGCGTTTCCTATTCATGTGGCCGAACTCCCGTATCTCTGTGATGGGGGGTGAGCAGGCATCCAGCGTGCTCGCGACCGTCAAGCGGGACGGGATGGAGGCGCGCGGCGAAGACTGGAGCGCTGAGGAAGAGGAAGCCTTCAAAGCCCCCATTCGCGCTCAATATGACGACGAAGGGCATCCCTATTTTGCGACCGCGCGGGTTTGGGATGACGGGATCATCACACCGCAGGAAACCCGTCGTGTGCTCGCCTTGTCTCTTTCAGCCACTCTCAACGCCCCCATACCGGACATGAAGTTCGGCGTATTCAGGATGTAGTGCTCATGTTTTCTTCTGTCCTGATTGCCAATCGCGGCGAAATCGCCTGTCGTGTCATTCGCACCGCCAAAGCCATGGGCTTGCGCACAATTGCCGTCTATTCCGACGCGGATGCGAATGCTGCCCATGTCGCGGAAGCGGATGAAGCCCATCACATTGGGCCGTCACCTGCGAATGAGAGCTACCTCAAAGCAGATGTTATCCTTGATGTCGCCAAGCGCAGTGGCGCTGAGGCGATCCATCCAGGCTATGGCTTTCTGTCTGAGAATGCGGAGTTTGCCGAGGCGTGTGAAAAAGCCGGTGTCATCTTCATCGGCCCGACGGCTTCAGCCATCCGGGCGATGGGCCTGAAAGACGCCGCCAAGGTGCTGATGGAAAAGGCCAATGTACCTGTGGTGCCAGGCTATCACGGGGATAACCAGGACCCAGCCTTCCTTGCGGGCCAAGCGAATGAGATCGGCTATCCGGTCTTGATCAAGGCTGTCGCTGGTGGTGGCGGCAAGGGCATGCGTCGGGTCGATGCGCCGGACGAGTTTGAAAAAGCGCTGGCATCCGCTCAGCGAGAAGCGGCAAGCGCTTTTGGCGAGACCCGTGTCCTCGTTGAGAAATTTGTCGCGCGGCCCCGGCATATTGAGATCCAGGTGTTTGCGGACACCCACGGCAATGCGGTTCATCTCTTTGAACGCGATTGTTCGCTGCAGCGGCGTCATCAGAAAGTGGTCGAAGAAGCACCTGCGCCGGATATGCCGCTCGACATGCGCGAAGCGATGGGGGCAGCTGCGGTTGCCGCCGCTAAAGCCATCAACTATCGCGGCGCGGGGACCATTGAGTTTATTGCCGATGCGTCAGAAGGTCTGAAAGCGGATGGTTTCTATTTCATGGAGATGAATACGCGGCTGCAGGTGGAGCACCCGGTCACAGAAACGATCACGGGGCAGGATCTGGTGGAGTGGCAGCTGCGGGTTGCGGCTGGTGAGCCTCTTCCGGCAAGCCAGGATGACCTGTTCATTGATGGACACGCTGTGGAAGTGCGTCTCTACGCAGAAGACCCGGCAAAGAAGTTCTTCCCGTCCACGGGTACGCTGCACCGGCTGCGTTTGCCGTCGGAAGAAGAGGGCGTGCGCGTGGATACGGGCGTGCGTGAAGGTGACACAGTCTCCATGTTCTATGACCCGATGATTGCGAAGCTCATCACCTGGGACGAGACCCGAGATGGGGCGTTGCGCCAAATGGCACGGGCGCTGGAGGTGACCGAGATTGCGGGCCTTCGTGCGAATACGGCTTTTTTGGCAGAGATCGTCCAGAACAAGGACTTCATCTCTGGTGAGATTGATACAGGCTTTATTGACGCGCATCTGGACGAACTGGTGCCCGCTGTCGGGTTGCCCGCTCCTGAGGTGATTGCGCTTGCCGCTTTGCATGAGGTACTTCAGCGCGATGAAGTGCAGCAATCCGCAGAGGATCCGCAGTCTCCCTGGGCGGCAACGGACAGCTGGACTTTGGGCGGAGGACGCACGGAAGCTGTGCCTTTGGAGTTTGGTGGTGATCCGATAGCGCTTTCGGCACATTCCGTTAATGGGGCGTGGCAGATCAATATGGACGGCGCGTCGTTTAAGACCCAGGGCCATTTGCTGGATGGGCGCTTGACGGCACAGGTGAACGGGCAGCGTTTCGCTGTCGGCGTGATTGAACTCAGCGGTGGTTTTGTGCTGATGCACAAGGGCGCGTCTTATGAGTTCACGCGGCCTGATCCCCTGGATGTTGATCTGCAGGAGCAGGCGGGTGGCAACCGGTTCATAGCGCCGCTGCCAGGTAAGATCATTCAGGTGCTGGTGAAGCCCGGTGACAAGGTTCGTGCAGGTGCACCGCTCGTCGTACTGGAAGCCATGAAGATGGAGCAAACCATTCAGGCGCAAAGTGCGGGTACGGTTGAGACAGTTGGTGTGAGCGAAGGCGATCAGGTGGAAGCAGGTGCTCTGCTTGTCTCTTTTGAAGAGGCAGCAGAGTAGCGTCTCACGTGACTGTTCACCTCATCAAGCTCTGTGTTGGCGTGGAAGATCCGGAAACGCTCCGGGACTATCAGGCCATGCGCTTGGCGCAAAAGAAAAAGGCCGGTCAGCCGGTAGAGGTGATGCACGTCACCCGCATGACGCCGAAGCGCGCGGACGAACTCACTGATGGCGGATCGATCTATTGGGTCATGAAGGGCGTGGTGCGCTGTCGCCAGAAAGTGCTTGAGCTCAAACCCCTCGTGGATGATGAGGGCAAGAAGCATTGCGGGCTTGTGCTGGATCCCGAACTCATAATGACAGAACGGCTTGCCAAACGACCTTTCCAGGGATGGCGTTATCTCGAGCCCGAGAACGCCCCGCGAGATGCCCGCGCCGTTGAGGGTGAAGACGATATGCCTGCGGAGATGCGCGAAGATTTGCGTGAGCTGGGGCTGCTTTAATCCCTGAACTCAACAGCGATATTGTCCAGCAAACGGGGCTGGCCGATTTTAGCTGCGACGAGAATGCGGGCTTCTTCAGTTAGTTGCTCAACAGGCTGAAGCGTTCTGGTGTCACGGACTGTCAGGTAGTCGATCTTGTCGAAACCGAGCTCCAAGAGTTTCGCTTCAGCGTTTTTCGTTAGCGTTTGAATGTTCCCGCCATTGCTTATCGCGTCTGCTGTTTCCTTCAAGATCACATTTAACTGACCGGCGGCTTTGCGTTCTATCTCTGTCAAATAGACATTGCGGGATGACATGGCGAGGCCGTCGGGCTCTCGCAGAATGGGACCGCCCAATATCTCAACCGGGATGCGCAAGTCCGTCACCATGCGGCGGATGGTGAGGAGCTGCTGATAGTCTTTCTCCCCAAAGACCGCGCAGTCGGGCAGGGCCGCGAGCAGGAGCTTGCTCACTACAGTTGCGACGCCGTCAAAGTGCGTGGGGCGGGCTTCGCCCTCAAGCGTGTTGGTGACGCCTTTGACCGAGACGGTTGTGCCGTAGCCGTCCGGATACATCTCTGCACCATTGGGGGCGAAGATGAGGTCGGCACGGTTCACCAGCTTTTCTGCATCGGTTGCTTCCGTGCGGGGATAGGCGTCGAAATCTTCTCGTGGGCCGAACTGTGTGGGGTTCACGAAAATAGAGACGATGGCTTTGGTCGCGCCATGAGCCTTAGCAACATCGATAAGTGACAGATGACCTTCATGCAGGGCACCCATTGTGGGCACGAGCGCGATTTTTTCACCTGCTGCGCGCCAGGTGGCTACTTGTTCGCGCATGTCGGAAATGGTGCGGGCGAGCGGCACCGCATATGTGGTCGTGTCGATGGGCATGGTGTTAACCGAGGGTGCCGTTGATGGCTTTGTCGTAGAGGCTTTCGTAGGCACCTGTTGTCATGGAGACAGGATTACCACCCGTGCAGGGGTCTTCCAGTGCCATGGGGGCCATTTGGCTGATGAGGTCCTGGGTGATGCCTAGATCGTGCAATGTGTTCGGGATTTGAAGCTCTTCACGTAAGTGCAGGACCCAGTCAATGAAGCTGGCGGCACTGTCTCCAAGCCCTAGATAGCGGGCCGCCGCCGCAAGCTTCTCATCAATCACCTTCAAATTGTGATGCAGCACGTAGGGCATGACCACAGCATTGGTGAGGCCGTGATGTGTGCCTTTCAGGCTCGAACAGGGGTGGCTCATGGCGTGCATGGCACCGAGGCCTTTCTGAAATGCGACGGCGCCCATGGAGGATGCTGCCATCATATAGGCCCTTGCGTCGACATTCTCCCCATTGGCAGTTGCCTCTGGCAGCCATTCTTTCACGAGCCGCATGGCTTCGAGCGCGATGCCTTGGCCCATAGGGTGCCAGAAGGGGCTGCAATAGGCTTCCAGCGCGTGGGAGAGGGCATCCATGCCCGTTGCCGCCGTAATGGGCGCAGGCAGGCCAGTTGTTAGCGCCGGGTCTGCAATGACTTCCACTGGCAGCATTTTCGGGTGGAAGATGACCTTCTTTGTGTGGTCGCTTTCATCGGTGATAACGGCGGCGCGTCCGACTTCTGAGCCGGTTCCTGCTGTCGTCGGCACCGCAATGATGGGGGCAATGCCTGCGGGGTTGGCCCTTGTCCACCAGTCTTCCCGGTCCTCAAAGTCCCAGATGGGGCGGGACTGTCCAGACATGAAGGCGATGGCCTTCGCCGTGTCGAGGGCGGAGCCGCCACCAAAGGCAATGACACCGTCATGATGCCCGCGCTTATAGATGGCGACGCCTTCTTCCACGTTGGCTGCAACCGGGTTTGCCTGCAGTTTGGAAAAGAGGACGGTCGAGAGGCCATTTTCCTCAAGCGCATTGAGTGCGTCAGTCACAATCGGGAGTGTGGCCAGCCCCGGGTCTGTGACGAGGAGTGGGGCATGAATGCCTGCACCGCGGCAGGCATTGGCAAGTTCAGAGATACGTCCTGGGCCAAACCGAATAGAAGTCGGGTAGCTCCAATTGGCAATCAGGCTTTGATAGGTGTCGATTTTTGGCTCAGGCATGGGCTCAGGTCTTCAGTCGGAGATGGTAGCTCTTTGGTCGCGTGAGGAACTCATAGCCCACCGCAGAAAGCGTCGCGCCGCGACCGCTGTCTTTCACGGCTGTCCAGGCAAGAGCAGGGTCCAAGTAATCACAGCGGTTCATGAACCAGGTGCCGGTTTCGACCTGATCCCCAATATGAACGGCGGCTTCTGCATCTGATGTCCAGATGGAGCCTGTGAGGCCATAGGGGCTGTCATTCATCAGGCGGACTGCATCTTCATCGCTTGAGACTTTCATGATGCCGACCGCGGGGCCGAAGGTCTCATCCTTCATAAGGCTCATGGAATGGTCGACGTCGATGACAACCTGGGGTCCGAGATAGGGGGTGCCTTCTTTCGACTCTGGGAAGTGGCTTTCAGGAATGAGCGATTTTGCCCCGTCTCTCACCGCATCGGCAACCTGACTGCGAACGAAGGTTGCGGCACTTGTGCGCACCATGGGGCCGATGGTTGTGTCTGCGTCAAGCGAACTGCCAAGCTTGTAGCCCTTGGCGGTCTCGACGAATTGCTCAACAAAGCTGTCATAGACGCTTTCGTCCACATAGATACGCTCTTTGCCACAGCAGGACTGGCCAGAATTGAAAAATGCGCCGTCGACGATGTTTTCAACAGCGAAGGCGATGTCCGCATCGGCGCGAACATAGGCGGGGTCTTTGCCACCCAGTTCTAAGCCCAAATTAATGAAGCGGTTGACTGCGGCGCGCTGAATGGCATGGCCCCCGGCGACGGAGCCTGTGAAGTTGACATAGGCACAGGCGGGGTGCTGGATCGCTTTTTCGGTCAGGTCATGGCCCATGTGCAGGACCTGGAAAAGCCCGTCTGGTGCACCTGCTTTGTCCAGGGCTTCGGCCATGCGTTCTGCGCAGAGCGGCGTTTGTCCTGAGTGTTTCAACACAACGGTATTGCCTGCCATGAGGGCGGGGACGACGGAGTTCACCGCAATCATGTAGGGGAAGTTCCAGGCGGCGATGGCAAAGACGACGCCCAGGGGTTCACGTTTGATGTAGCGGTCAAACCCGTCGATGGGGTCAGGGCGGACGTGTTCCAGGCATTCGGGCGCGATTTTGATCATGTGGCGTGCGCGATCTGCAAAGCCGTTTACCTCATTGCCGCCATAGGCAATGGGGCGGCCCATCTGCCAGGCCAATTCGGGCACGATCTCGTCCTTCATGGCAACAAAGGCGTCGACGAATTTTGTCATCAGGCTCGCGCGTTCTGAGATGGGAACGCGTTTCCATGCTGCCTGCGCTTCACTAGCGCGGTCAAAAGCAGCTGCGACTTCTGCTTCCGTCGCATAGGGGCGTTCTACATAAACAGACCCGTCAATTGGTGTAATGAGTTTCAGCGTGTTGCTCATCCGCGTTCAAAACCTCTTGTCAATTCCCAGTCGGTGACAGCGCGGTCATACTCCGCCTGTTCCCAATGTCCTGTGTGAAGATAGTGATCGATTACATCGTCCCCGAAGGCAGCGCGCATCGTTTCTGATTTATCGAGAATCTCAAGAGCTTCCCTCAGCGATTTGGGAAGGGACCGTATGTCTTCAGTGGCGTAAGCATCACCCTGGAATTCAGGTTCCAGCTCCATGTCCTTTTCAATGCCATGAAGTCCGGCACCGATAATGCCAGCGAAGGCGAGATATGGGTTTAGATCAGCGCCCCCGATGCGGCATTCGACCCTTGTCGCGTTGCCGCTGCCCACAACTCTATATCCTGCTGTTCTGTTATCCATGCTCCAAACCGCTGTCGTCGGTGCGAATGACTGATCCGCAAACCGTTTGTAGGAGTTTATGCCGGGTGCGAGAAAATAGCTCATCTCACGACTCGTGGAGATTTGCCCGGCGATGAATTTTTTAAACAATGGAGACATGCCCAAGGTGTCTGCCTTGTCGTGGAACACGGAGTTCTGACCTGCTTTGTCCCAGAGGGAGCAATGGATATGGCAGGAGTTTCCTGCGAGCTTCTGGTTCCATTTGGCCATGAAAGTCACCGATTTGCCGTGCAGATGGGCGATCTCTTTGATGCCGTTTTTCAAAATCACGTGCCGGTCTGCCATGTCGAGAGCTTCAGCATAGCGCACATTGATTTCTTCCTGGCCCGGACCCCATTCACCTTTTGAGTTTTCGACGGGAATGCCGGCGGCGTCCAATCCATTTCGGATCGCGCGCATGATGCCTTCTTCCTTTGATGTCTGGAAGATGTGGTAATCCTCGATGTACCAACTGGCTGTTTTCAGATCTTTGTAGTGCTTCTCGTGGGCGGATTCGAAGGGTTCATCAAAGAGAAAAAACTCAAGCTCTGAGGCCATGTAGGCCATCATGTCTTTCTCGGCCAACCTCTTAAGCTGTTTCTTGAGAATGGCGCGGGGGGAGACGGGAATGTCTTCTCCGTGGTGATCCAAGGTGTCGCAGATCACGAGCGCTGTGGCAGGCAACCAGGGAATGCGGCGTAATGTTGCGAGATCCGGCTTCAGGGTGAAGTCGCCATAGCCTTTTTCCCAACTGGCGGCTTTGTAGCCAGGCACCGGCTCCATATCCATGTCTACGGTGAGTAGATAATTGCAGGCATGGGTTTCCTCAACCACGCTGTCCAGGAAGAAGGCTCCTGTTACGCGTTTACCCACCAGGCGTCCCTGCATGTCGGGCATGCAGACGATAATGGTGTCTATTTCTCCTGACGTCACAAGATTGGTCAATTGATCAAGGTCGAGCTTACCGTTCATGAGGTCTCTTTCTTGTTCGTTGGCGGATGCCAATCGTGTGCTTTACAGCGTGTTGTGTCTGGTGCTTTAGATAAATCATATAAACACAAAGCGCTTTAGGGGGCAGTTTGCCCTGGATGTGGGTTGCAACAGCCAGCATAGAACGGGCCGTCCTCGATATCGATGCGAATTGAATATCGGTAGGTAAGGTCGGACATGCCATCTGAACATTGATTGGTTTCTTCGAGAAGTGCAAAAACCGGCGAGTGGGCGGGGCCGTTGGTGCCCTTCAGGGACCAGATGATTGGCACGCCGTGGGCGGATCGGGATGTTTGAAAATCGATGACGGATTTTCCCTCAGCGAGAGAGTCAAAGTCACCGCGGGTATTGTCCAGCTGCAGGGCCCAGAATGGCTCAGTCCCGCTACACACGAGAGGCTCTCGGAACAGGGATGAGGGGCTGCGCGTTGGTGTCACGAAAGCCGCATTGACCCACCCTTTGCGACCTTCAAGGATGATCTCAACCCAGGTTGCCCGTCCTATCTGACGGGCGACTCCGGTGGTTTTGATTGCTTTGGCGTCAAAGCTCAAGGTTCCGGTTATTTCGGCGGTAGCTGATGGCTCAGCGCGAATATTCAATTGATCGTTAGCGGCGACATTTATGACGTCGTAGGTCACTTCGGCGCGCGCATTGGTGGCAAAAAACAAGAGTAAGCAGCTGACACTCAGCATGATGACCAGGGTCGCCGGAAGCTTGTCAATATAGTGGGGACGGATGGAGATATTCGGCCTCATAGCTCGTCTTTTTTTGCTGTTCCTAGTGTAGCGATGATGCTTGAAGGGGAACAGGTACAAATACCGAAATGAAGCACTCGGAGGCTGGTTGACTTGATGTTGTGGCGGGCAGACACTCCGCGAAATTCGACTTCTGAGTCGTTCTATCTGTTCGTGAATGACCAACTGTGACAAAGCCTGCGATGTTCGCCAAAAAACATACCATCGTCCTTGGAAACGAGAAGGGTGGCTCCGGCAAAACCACCTCAGCTATGCATGTGATTGCGTCACTGCTTTCTGAAGGATTGCGGGTTGGGTCCATAGACCTTGACAGTCGCCAGCGATCTCTTTCCCGATATGTTGAAAACCGGCGAAACTGGAGCGAAGCAAACGATGTGCCGTTGGCAATGCCGGACCATCATGTTGTCGACCGATCTGACGCGGATGTCTTGACTGAGCAACACCGAGAAGAACGTAAGGCCTTTGAGACTGTGTACGCGGCGCTGACGGCTGCCAATGATGTCATTGTTATTGACAGTCCGGGGAGCGACACATTTCTTTCGCGTCTTGGACATGCCGTTGCCGATACGATCATCACACCGATGAATGATAGTTTTGTCGACTTCGATTTGTTGGCGCAGGTCAATCCAGACACCTATGAGGTAAAACGTCCGAGCCTTTACGCTGAAATGGTGTGGGACGCACGTAAGCGCCGCGCAATTGCCGATGGCGGTACAATTGACTGGGTCGTGATGCGAAACCGCCTGTCGTCGCTCGATGCGAAGAATAAACGGCGGGTAGAGGCCGGGCTTGAAGCGTTGAGCGACCGGATTGGGTTTCGGATTGCACCGGGATTTGGCGAGCGTGTGATCTTCCGGGAGATGTTTCCGTCGGGCCTGACGCTGCTCGATCTTCGAGAAAAAGGTGCCGGTGGCGGGTTGTCCATGTCCCATGTGGCGGCGCGGGCGGAAGTACGCCAGCTGATCGCGACGCTGGACCTGCCGGACCTTCATCCAGAGCAGAAGCAGCAGGCTTAAGCCTCACTCAGGGGCATTCACGCCTTCAGGGGCTTGGCCGGCAGCCTGTTGCGCCCCATTTATAGTAGAGTTGCTCTGTATTTCTGCTCAAGATGGGACTTGATGGCAAAAGACCGACATAGTGTTCCCGCTAAGGATACCGCGTCGAACGTGGACAGCTTTTTGGCGAAAGTTAAAGCGACGCCACCGCCGACAGTAGTGGGCGCGCGCGGTCGCCTTATTTTTGCGATGGATGCCACGATGAGCAGGGAGCCGAGCTGGGATCGGGCCATCGGTATTCAGAGCGAAATGTTCAATGCCGCGGCAGACCTCGGCGGGTTGGACGTTCAGCTCGTTTGGTTTCGAGGCTTTGGAGAATTCTCCACCAGCCCATGGGCCTCTGATGCAAAATCTCTTGGGCAGGCAATGACCCGGGTCGGGTGCCGTGGCGGCCATACGCAAATTGGACGTGTGCTCAATCACGCGCTTCGGGAAACTCAGAACTCAAAGGTCAATGCACTGGTTTATGTGGGTGATTGTGTTGAGGAGAATGTGGACGATCTTGGTGCGAGGGCAGGACAACTTGGGTTGCTCGGCCTGCCAGCGTTTATGTTTCAGGATGGCGGGGATGGCGCTTCTGCCAGAGCCTTTCAGGAGATTGCCCGTCTGACAGGTGGCGCTTATTGCCATTTGGATGCGGGCTCGGCGAAACGGTTGAAGGACCTACTGCGTGCCGTTGCTGTATATGCGTCCGGCGGCCACAATGCGCTGACGCGTATCGGACCCAGTCAAAGCAGGGAAGTGCAGCAGTTGATTACACAGGTTAAACGATGAGCACATTTCTTCTGGTCGTTGCCCTTCTTCTGGGTCTTGTTGTGATCCTGCAACTTGCCACCCGTGCCGATCCCAAAGCGCTGGCAAAGATCATTCGATATGTCGGGATCGGCGTATCGGGGCTCTTGGGTCTGGTGTTACTGCTGACGGGACGCTTCGGGTTTGCGGTGCCCGTCTTCATGTTTTGCTTCTGGCTCATGGGCCGCCGTTTGCCTATTCCAGGAGTGGGCGGTGGTTTTGGGGGCGGCATTGGCGGTGGGCCCAAGACACCCGGCCAGGCGTCAGACATAGAAACCGCTTTCCTGTCCATGTCGCTCGACCATGATAGTGGGGAGATGGAGGGCAAGGTGCTTCAGGGGCGGTTTGTGGGTACGCGTCTTGGCGACCTCAATCTTTCTGATCTTTATCAGCTTCTTGAAGAGGTCTCGGTTGATGCTGACAGTGCGCGTTTGCTGGAAGCTTATCTCGACCGTCATGTTGGTCCAGATTGGCGGCAAGATGCAGGGCAAGTCGGTGGAGAGAAGGCGAGCTCATTTGGCGCCATGACGCGAGAGGAAGCGTATGAAGTTCTGGGGCTTCGTCCTGGTGCAACTGCTGATGTCATTCGAAAAGCGCACAAAGAGCTGATGCTCAAGCTGCATCCGGACCATGGTGGCTCGACATTGTTGGCGGCGCGGGTAAATGCCGCGAAAGATGTTCTTCTTGGAGACTGAGTATTAGCGCTCGACGCTTGCCGAGCGACCCCAGCCGTGAGGCGGGATGGCGATACAGCTGATCGCTGCCCGCGATAGCTCACGACAGGCCTTGCGGGCGTTGGTTTCGTTCAGTCCCCCAAACCGAGATCTATAGAGCGTCTGGTCGGACGATGAGACCGGCATCGTGATCGGAACGGCATTGGCCAGCAGGACAGGTGCTGCATTGACGGCTTGTCGAATACGCGCAACAGCCTCTGATGGCTTGGCATAGGCCCCAACCTGAATGACCCAGCTTGTGGGATTGAATGCGTCGCTCTCCACCTCAAGGGACCTGGATCTGAGAGTGGTCGTGTCTACCAAAGCCAGATCCTCAGGACCGGAAAAAGCAATGTCGAGGCTTGTGTCGCCCTGTGGCGGCGGCGCTGGCAATGGTGTCGTAACAGCCGAGGCCAGCACATATCTGGTGGTTCTTGTGCCTGGGCGGTGGCGTGGTGTCGGGGTTGAGGCAAGTCTTGTCCGCGTGTTGTTCATGGCGATGGCGCTTCCCCATGCACGGTCCAAGATAGAGACCATGTGGTCGTCGCGGGAGCGGGCGGTGCGACCACCGAGCACGACACCAATCAGGTATTTTCCCTGGCGTTCTACAGTTGCTGTCAGGTTGAACCCGGAAGCCCGTGTATAGCCGGTCTTGAGGCCGGTTGTGCCTGAATAGCGCCCGACGAGCCGGTTGTGATTGGTATAGCGGCGGCCATTGAAGCGAAACTCAGTGAGGGAGAAAAAACTGTAATAGTCCGGATAATCACGCTGGACGCGCTGCGCCAATGTAGCCATGTCGCGAGCGGTGGTGAGCTGTCGATTGTTTGGAAGACCGGATGCATTCATAAAACGGGTGCGCCGCATGCCAAGTGATCTGGCGCGTGTTGTCATGCGCTGGGCAAATCGGTATTCGCTTCCGGAAATGTGTTCGGCGACAACGACGGCCACATCGTTCGCTGACTTCGTAACCAGCGCACGTATTGCATCGTCTACCGTGATTGTCGTACCGGCGCGCACACCCAGTTTGGATGGTGGCTGACCTGCAGCGCGCGGTGAAACCTGCATGCGCGTGTTCAAATTGACGCGACCGGCCTCTAGCTCTTCAAAAAGGAGGTAAAGGGTCATGACTTTTGTGAGCGAGGCGGGGTAGCGGGGCCTGTCAGCGCTGCGTGCATAAACAATGCGTCCGGTATGGCCATCGATGACCACGGCTGCATATTTGTTGTTTGCTTGGGCAGGTGTGGGGATCTGTGTTGTCAGCGCAATGAGGAGGGCGCTGAAAAACACCCAGAGATACCTGAAAGACAGTCTTGTTTGGCCCGAATCGGCTGTTTTTTCCGTCGGCATATTCTGGGTCATATCCAAAGCCACCAGCCCCTCCGGTCTTACTGAAGCGATAGAAGTGCCAAGGCGGACAATGCGACACCCAGCGCAAATTCAACTGGGTCTCCCAAAAAAGCTAACTCCGCATAGACTTTCGCTGTTTCGATCGCTTCCGGCAGGATCAACATCAACATGGTCAAAACGCACGCGCTGAGAACCAAAGCTCCTAGAACGTGTCCCTCGCTCGCCTTAATGCGCAAAAAAGCGCAGAAACTCAGGCATTTTTACAAGGGTCCAAATTACGCCTCAGCGGTTACCGTAAGGTTAACGGTGCTGGGAGCCTGTGGGTAAGAAACGGTGGAGAGTGAGACCATGAGCTTGGTATTGCGTGGCTAGCTGTTTTTGGCCGGCTCATCCGCAGTATTTGGAGCATTTTGGAGAGTAAGGTCCCTTACAAATCGGCCGACATGGATTATCTTATGACACAAAGATTACCGGCGGCAGCCCGGTCGAATTCGTGTGTCTGATATGGCGCATTTATCGGCAGGTCGAGCCCTTAGAAGAGTTTTTGAGCCCCGCATGGCTGATAATGACCGCGATGACGATTTTGATGGGGGGAATGGATCCGACACAGGAGTCATTACCCGCAGCAAGCCGAAGACCAAAAAACCGTCTCTCTACAAGGTTTTGATCCTGAATGACGACTACACTCCAATGGAGTTTGTGGTGCACGTGATCCAGAAGTTCTTCAATAAAGGCACGGAAGAAGCAACGACCATCATGTTGCATGTCCATCAGAATGGTGTGGGTATCTGCGGTGTGTACACCTATGAAGTTGCAGAGACTAAGGTAACTCAGGTCGTTGATTTCGCCCGCCAGAACCAACATCCGCTCCAATGCACCATGGAGCGGGATTGAGTCGCTTCCACCTGATCAAAATGGTCCCAGTGTCCGCTGAAAATCTACGTGGACAGGGGCTTGAATGCGGCTAAGCTAATCTCCAGACTCTTATAGTTCCTAGATTCTTAACGGAGCACAGATTCTGAAGAGGGCGGGGTAAAAAGTTTGATCGGGACGGCCCGTCTCGGTCACAGCCAACAGAAAGGGACGTCGTGCCATCACTGTCTCGTAGTTTGGAAGAAGGCCTTCATCGCGCGCTGGCGCTTGCAAATGAGCGCAATCACGAATACGCGACGCTTGAGCATTTGCTGCTCTCGCTGCTTGATGATCAAGATTCAGCCGCTGTGATGCGGGCGTGCAATGTGGATCTGGATGCTCTTCGCCAACAGTTACTGCATTACATCGATAATGAGCTCTCCAGCCTGATTGTGGACGGAGAAGAAGAAGCCAAACCGACCGCTGGGTTCCAACGGGTGATCCAACGCGCGGTCATCCACGTTCAATCCTCAGGTCGCGAAGAAGTGACGGGCGCCAACGTGCTGGTCGCTATGTTCGCCGAGCGGGAAAGCCACGCTGCCTACTTCCTCCAGGAACAGGAAATGACCCGTTATGACGCGGTCAATTATATCTCGCATGGCATCGCCAAGCGCGGTGACATGAGCGAAACGCGCTCTCCGCGTGGTGCATCCGAAGAGGATGAAACACAGTCTCCCTCAGAAGAGAGTGGTGCCGCGAAAAGCACAACGGAAGCGCTTGATGCTTATTGCGTTAATCTCAACGAGAAAGCGAAAGGCGGCAAGATTGATCCGCTGATTGGCCGTGACAAAGAAGTTGAGCGAACGATCCAGATTCTTTGCCGCCGGTCCAAGAACAATCCGCTGTTCGTTGGTGACCCAGGAGTTGGCAAGACAGCCATAGCTGAAGGGCTTGCGCGGAAAATCGTTCAGGGCGAAGTGCCCAAAGTTCTCGAAGATGCAACGATCTTTGCCCTCGACATGGGCACGTTACTGGCGGGGACACGATATCGCGGCGATTTTGAAGAGCGGATCAAGCAGGTGATCAAAGAGCTGGAAGAATACCCCGGCGCGATCATGTTTATTGATGAGATCCATACCGTCATCGGCGCGGGTGCCACAAGTGGCGGAGCGATGGATGCGTCCAACCTGCTGAAACCCGCGTTGGCCAGCGGCACGCTGCGCTGCATGGGCTCAACGACCTACAAAGAATATCGTCAGCATTTCGAGAAGGACCGGGCGCTTGTTCGGCGCTTCCAGAAGATTGATGTGACGGAGCCGTCCATTCCGGATGCGGTGAAAATCCTGAAAGGTCTGAAGCCCTATTTCGAAGAGTTTCACTCCCTGCGCTACACGAACGACGCGATTAAATCGGCTGTAGATCTGTCATCAAAGTATATGCATGACCGAAAGCTGCCGGATAAGGCGATTGATGTGATCGACGAAGCGGGCGCACGACAGATGCTGAAGCCGGAAGGACGGCGAAAGAAAACTGTTGGCGTGAAAGAGATTGAGGAAGTTGTCGCTACGATGGCGCGCATCCCACCGAAATCTGTCTCCAAAACGGATACTGAGAAGCTCAAGGATCTGGATGTTGAGCTGAAGCGCGTTGTCTATGGGCAGGATCAAGCGATTGAAGCGCTTGCGTCTTCCATAAAACTTGCGCGGGCCGGGCTTCGCGAACCTGAGAAGCCCATTGGCTCCTACCTGTTCTCAGGTCCAACGGGCGTAGGTAAGACAGAAGTTGCTCGGCAACTGGCTGACATTATGGGCGTGGAGATGCTGCGCTTCGATATGTCGGAATATATGGAGCGCCACACGGTGTCGCGGCTTATCGGGGCGCCTCCCGGCTATGTCGGCTTTGATCAAGGTGGCTTGCTCACAGATGGCGTCGATCAGCACCCTCATTGTGTGTTGCTGCTCGATGAAATTGAGAAGGCCCACCCGGATCTCTTCAACATCCTGTTGCAGATCATGGATCACGGGAAACTCACCGACCATAACGGTAAGAAGATCGACTTCAGCAATGTTGTGTTGATCATGACGACCAATGCGGGTGCGTCGGATATGGCGCGGGCACCGATTGGGTTTGGCCGGACGAAGCGGGAAGGTGAAGATGAAGACGCTATCAAGAAGCTCTTCACGCCTGAATTCCGCAACCGCCTGGATGCAACTATTCCGTTCCAGAACCTGCCGGAAGACGTCATCGCCCGCGTGGTCGAGAAGTTTGTGCTTCAGCTTGAAGTACAGCTTGCAGACCGCAATGTGACGATTGAGCTAACGGAAGAAGCAAACCGCTGGATCGCCGAGCGTGGATATGATGAACAGCTGGGTGCACGGCCATTAGCGCGTGTCATTCAGGAGAACATCAAGAAACCACTCGCCGATGAAGTTCTGTTTGGCCAATTGACCAAAGGCGGCATTGTCCGGGTCACTGTGGATGCCGACAAGAATGAACTTGCATTCGAGTGTGAGGCTAACCCGCCAAAAGCCCGGAAACCTCGTGCTAATAAGGGCGATGGTAAAGGACCGGACAAGCCTGGCGATGATGGGCCCGGCGGTGACGGTGGCTCCGTGCCAAAGGTTCCACTATTGGTCGACTAAACAGAATCACGCCACACATATCAGCCGATCCCTTTTCATTGAGGGGTCGGCTTTTTCATTGGAGGGAATGATGTCAGAAGAAACAGCTATCGCGGGGGCGCAAGCCTGCCTTGATGCGTTTATGAGTGCTTTTAATGCGAGGGATCTTCCCGCATGGGAGGAGACCTTCAACTTTCCGAGCATTCGCCTAGCCTCCAACACGATGGCGATCATCGATGGGCCGGGGTGGCACAAACCAGATATGTTCGACAAGAGCCTCGGCGACGGATGGCATCATTCAGGCTGGGACCGTCGGGAGGTTATCCACTCAGGAGAAGACAAAGTGCATTTCGACACGCGCTTCACCCGGTATCGCGCCGACGGCAATGTGATCGGCCATTTTGACTCAATCTATGTGGTGACATTGGAAGACGGTCATTGGGGAATCAAGTGCCGCTCGAGCTATGCGCCATAGAGCCGCGCGACGGCTCTATTTCTTGTCTATGCGCGTTTCCGGACGGTGAACCGTTGCCACTTCACCTGGAAACGCTCTAAACCTTTTTAATCTGTTGTCCGAATTTGAGGAGGCTACCGTCTTCATCAACAACATAGAACTCCCGCATTCCCCACGGACGATCAGCGGGAGGTTCAAAACGAGGAATTCCTTCACTGGGCAAGAATTCAGGTGAAACAATGTCGAAAAGGGTGTCCACATCATCAGATCGAATGTAGACGCCAACTATGCTGCTTGTCGGATCAAGCTCGGGATAAGGAAAGAAGTGTAGTTCCATCGGTCCACTTACCAGGATGAGATAGCCATCAGAACCCGGCACATGCAGCTCTACGCCAAAACCGAGTTTGTCGTAGAAGGCGATGGTTTTCTTGAAGTCTCGGCTGGGAAACAGGGGAAGCGTGTCGGCCTCCGGGAAAACATCGATCATTGTCGCTTTAACCTGTAGATGGCGGCTTCCATATCAGAGGCGAAGTAGACGTCGCCCGCATCCGAGACGGCGAGGCCCGTTGGGACATAGATAGGCAGACCGTCTGCGGGACCGGCAAAGCCAATGGGTAAGTCTGTTCCGATTACTGATCTTTCGCCCGACACGGAGATCATGGAGATTTGTTTTGATTCAACTTCAGCGACATAGAGTGTGCCGTCCGCACTTTGGTCAAAGCCTTCGGGCCCTGAGAGACCTTCGACGATGGGGGTTTTTTCACCAGTCTCCAGATTTACTTCTGAGATAGTGCCTGAGATGTTTTCAGAAACCAGAACATTGCCATTCTCAAGGGCCAACAGCGTTGACGGACCCGCAAGCTCGGTAGCCACATCAGTCCGCTTACTCCAATCACTACCGTCAACGCGGACAAGAGCACCTCGCGCATATTCAGCCACCAGCGTGTCGCCGCCCGGCAGCGGCAAAGCATCAAGTGGTGTTGTGAAATTGTGGTGGATGTCACCAAGTTCGCCGGTCTCAATGTTGTAGCGCTGCACCATCCCTGCGGACCAACCAGACAGCGCAATCTCGCTTCCATTGACCCCGACGCTGATGGGGTAGTCGATATTGGTGCCAAAAACGCGTCCGATTTCGGATACTTCACCAGTTTCGACATCCAGGGCGCGGAAGGAAAACAGGTCGCCTATGTAGAGCATTTCTTTGCCGTCTTCACCGGTGACCATGGCGAGGTCGGCAGCAACTGCAAGAGCGCCGCTGGTGAGCGCCGTGCTTTCTCCGGTCTCAGTATCGATCTTGATCACCGCATTGTCGGCCATATTGGTGATCACCAAATCATCGGTCGCGCTGATCGCGAGATTATCGATGGAGGGGCTCACGTTAGCCACGACAGTTTTCTCGCCGGTTACAATGTCAACCCGCACCACTTCGCCCCGTGCTGTGTCGACAGCCCAGAGGTTTCCTTTTGAATCGAAATTGACCGCTGCAGGCACCTCAAACCCTTCCGCGATCACCTCCAGTTCAGCGGTGTCTACATCAACCCTTGCGATCTGGCCTTTGAACCATAGAGGGCCATAGAGCTTGCCGTCAGGCCCGAAATCAAATCCGTTTAGCCCTCCCATGTCCTCCAGGATCTTGCGGGGTGGGGTGTTGCCAGCTGGGTCGAGTTCATAGAGGGCGTCTCCTAAGAAAACCTGTGTCGTGAAAAGGCGTCCATCGGGCGACCAAGCAGTAGAGTTGAGGCCTGGCAAGCCTTCTGCCAGTGTTAGCGTCTCTCCCTCTGCGGTGCGGAGGTAGTATTTGCCTTCAAGAAATGCTGTCCAGCCTAGCTCACCATTGGGACCTTCTTCCAGATCGTCCGCCATCCCCTCAGGCGCGTCGACATAGATGGATGCGTCACCGGTCTCCGCATCGATCTCATATATCGCGCGACCCAAGACACTGCCTGCGAGGATACGATTGTCTGAGGTGAAGGTGATGCCGTGAATGCCGTGAAACGCTGATCCTGGAACAACTTCTTCAAGTGTGTAGCCTGACACGCCTTCTGCCGCGTGTGCAGGCAGCAGCATCGCTGCTGACATCACGAGTGTCGCGGTGAGTTTGTTGGTCAACATAATCCTATCCCCCAATAGATTTGTTTTGCGCTTCGGCTCAAAGAGCGGCGCGAATTTTCTGTGCTTGTTCTTCCAGTTTGCCCATGTCGGCCATCTCGCGCGCGTGGAGCTTCATCTCCAAGCCACTCCAACGCGGAATGATATGGTTGTGGAAATGGAAAACGGTTTGTCCTGCTTCCGCTCCATTCAACTGAGCGATCATCACACCGGGTGACCCGATCGCCTGCTTAACGGCTGCCGCAATTTTCTGGGTTACCTGTGCAAGTGCTGCATAGTGCCCCGGCTCAAGGTCAAAAAGGTTCTCTGCGGGTGCTTTGGGGATAACGAGGGTGTGCCCATCGGCCTGTGGCATCACGTCCATGAACGAAAATGTCTTGTCGTCTTCATAGACTTTGATGCACGGGGCTTCGCCTCTCAGAATTTTTGCGAAAATATTGTTGTCGTCATAGGCCATGAATGTTTCCTAGGTCTTGTCGTCAGTTTGCCGAAAGGGTGCGTGTCTGCTTAGTGCGGCAATGTCATGGTCTATATGACGCCGCTCCTGTTCAAGATAGTGCTCGACAGCCTCCCGGAAGCTTGGGTTGGCGATATAGTGGGCGGAATAGGTGTGCGTTGGCAAATAACCACGTGCGAGTTTGTGGGCGCCTTGCGCACCTGCTTCGACCTTCCGCAATCCTCTGGAGATGGCAAAATCGATGGCCTGATAATAGCAAACCTCAAAATGCAGGAATGGATGGTGTTCGATACAGCCCCAATTTCTGCCGAACAGGGTTTCTGAGCCCACAAAATTGAGCGCTCCGGCTACATAACGACCTTCACGCTTTGCCATGATGAGCAGCGTTTCGTCGGCCATGGTTTCGCCGATCATAGAAAAGAACTCACGGGTGAGGTAGGGCGAGCCCCATTTGCGCATGCCGGTGTCGGTATAGAATTCGAAGAAGGCGTCCCAGTGGGTTTCTGTCAGGTCGGAGCCCGTTATCCATTCGATTTCGATGCCGTTTTCGACCGCGCGTTCACGTTCTTTGCGGAGGTTCTTTCGCTTGCGGGACGCAAGGTCTGTCAGAAAGTCGTCAAAAGTTCCGTAGTCATTGTTCAACCAATGAAACTGCTGGTCCGTTCTTTGAAGAAAGCCGAGCTCTCCCAGCCTTGACCACTGGCTTTCGGGTAAGAAAGTGAGGTGCACGGACGAGACGTCGAGTTGCCGCGCCAGTTCGATCATGCCCGCTGTGAGCTGGTCTTCAGTCCGTTCCTGAAACAGACCGGGGCGGGCCAGAATGCGTCGGCTGGTGGCTGGCGTGAAAGGCACCGAGACTTGCAATTTTGGGTAGTAGTTACCCCCGGCGCGCTCAAAAGCATCGGCCCAACCATAGTCGAAGACATATTCGCCCTGGCTATGGTTCTTCATATACATTGGCACTACGCCAGCAAGACTGCCGTCTGGCTCTTCGAGGATGAGGTGGTGCGGTGCCCAACCGGTTTTGGCGGTAGCTGATCCACTTTCCTCTAGCGCTTTCAGGAATGCGTGTGAAAGGAATGGAACGTCCGCAACTTCGCCGCCTGGATTGGCGCAGGCATCCCAGGCAGCCGCTGGAATTTCTTCCATACGGGGGACAACCTTCATCACCAACTGCTCGGCATCACCCATAAACTGGTGCTCACGCAATCTCGAAGATGGCTTCGACTTCAACAGCTACGTCGAAAGGTAGCGAGGGGGCGCCGACCGCGAAGCGGGCATGTTTTCCCTTGTCTCCAAACACTTCAACCATGAGATCGGAGGCTCCATTCATGACAGCTGGATGATCGCCGAACTCAGGCACCGAATTCACGAAACCACCCAGTTTCACGCAACGTGTTACGCGGTCTAGGTTGCCGTCAAGCGCCGCGGAGAGTTGGGACAATATGTTGAGTGCGCAGAGACGAGCAGCGGATTTTCCCTCTTCCGCATTAAATTTGTCACCGACCTTGCCTTGAAACTCCAAGCCGCCGGGTCCTACAGGGACCTGACCGGAGATGAAGACAAGATTGCCTGAAATGATATACGGCGAGTAAGTCCCCGCTGCAGGTGTTGGTTTTGGAAGGGTGATCCCCAATTTGCTCAACTTGTCTGCGGTACTTTCACTCATTTCAACATCCTGTCAGTGATTTTTCTTTCTTAGCAGTTTACGGCACAATGGAGTGTCTGCGCAGTGTTTTGAGTCAGATTAGGGGACCTTATGGACGATTATTTGCACTCTCCGGTGGGTGAGGGGTTTTTTCTGCCTGGAGAGTGGGAGCCGCACACGAGGTGCTGGGTGCAATGGCCCTCACGGGCTGACCGCTGGCGAGATTTGATGCCTCAAGCTTACACAGAGGCCGCGGAGGTTATTCGCACCATTGCGGCCTATGAGCCTGTGGTGGTGATCGTCGGCGAAGAGGATGCCTCTCAGGCTCGTTTCGCTTGTGGTCGAAACAAAAATGTTCAGTTTCTTGAACTTCCGATTGACGATTGCTGGGCACGGGATACGGCGCCGATGTTTCTGAGCAACGGGGAGAATTCTATTGCGGGCATTGCTTGGCAGTTCAACGGCTGGGGACATTCTGTCCATGGGTTTGCTCAGGACGCCGCGCTCGCGGAAAAAATCCTTCGGCACGAAAACACGAAGATGTTCACGGCCGATATGGTTTTGGAGGGGGGCGCTATTAGCGCTGATGGGTACGGAACCGTGCTTGCGACGGAAGAGTGCCTCCTCAATGAAGACCGCAATCCGGAACTGACTCGTCCAGAAATCGAAGAGCGGCTGGCTTTGTTCCTGGGCGCCAGGAAAGTCGTGTGGCTTGGTGGCGGCTTGGCCGCTGATCCTACTCAGGGACAAGTTAGCCGTGTTGCGGTTTTTGCCGGGCGAGACCGAGTGCTTGTCTCCGATGTGTCAGATCCGGATGACCTTGACCGGGCGACGCTGGAAGACAACAAGGCACATTTGGATGCTGCCGTCACTGCACGCGGCGACAAGCTAACGATCACGTCGGTTCCGTTGCCGCAGAACAAGCAGGTGGGTTTTGATGGGAAGCCGTTGGCATCGAACTATTTGGACTATTATGTCGCAAATGGCGCGGTGATCGTGCCTGCATATGATGACCCAAACGATGCCGTTGCAGCATCAATCATCGGTGCTGTGTTTTCGGACAGAAAAGTTGTGCAGGTCCCAACAGCCGTGCTTGCGATAGGTGGAGGCGCCATTCGGCGTCTCACCCAGCCAGAACCGGCCTTACCGGGTAGCAGTAGCTGAGCGGCTTTCTGTTGCTTTCCGTTTTTCGCGGTACATCGCCCGATCAGATTGTGCGAGCAATTCTTCGAATGCTGTTTCGCCGGTGTAGTTGGCAAGCCCCATGCTTGCGCCTACCTGGATTTTCTTCCGTTTCCAGGTCACTGTCAGGTTGTTCAGTTCTTCGAGCATGACCCGCGCGCGTTTGCGAGCCGGGATGTGGTCTGCGCGAACAAAAAGCACGGCAAATTCGTCACCACCAAGGCGTGCTGCAAAGTCAGTCGCCCGAATGTTTGTGCCCAGCTGCCTGCCAACTGCGCGGAGGACTTCATCGCCTGCTGCATGGCCTAGGCTGTCATTGATGGGTTTGAACTCGTCGAGATCGATGTAGGCAAGCACACCGGTTTCTTTGTGGCGGGCTGACTGTTGGAGTTCACGACGCACGGCGTCATAGAAACCGCGCCGATTGAGCAGACCTGTAAGCTCGTCAGTTTTTGCCAGAGATTCCAACGTACGGACGCGGGCATTGAGTTCTGCAATACGCTGTTCCGCCTCGGCTGCGTATTCAAGGGCTTTGACGACAACCGTGTCGGGGTCCACTGACTCTTGTGCTTCTCTTAGCAGTTCGCAGCGAAGGCGCATTTCCATCGTGTCAATCACAGGATGAATGCTCTCGCTAAATGCCTCTACAACTGGCTCATTTGGTATCTGTTGGCCCATTGCCTGATCTCCTTAAGGCGCACTGATGGCGGTTTGCGCGCATATGTTTGGAGTTGTTGTCGCAAACGACGTGCCAAAATGAGAATGGCTGAATCCCTGACGAATTTTCGGTCGTCATGGGTGGCACGGCAGAAATTGCCGGGTGTCAGGCACAGGAGGCGCCAGTGTTTGCCTAGAGCGCAACGGGGTTTGGAAGTGGTTTTCCGGCGAAGAACGCGTCCAGATTGTCTAGTGCGCAGAATCCCATGGCATTGCGCGTTTCAAGAGTCGCACTGCCCAGATGTGGAAGCAGAAACGTATTGGGAAGTGTTCGGTACCGTTGGTCCAAATCGGGTTCATTGTTGAAGACATCGAGACCGGCAGCGCCTACATGGCCAGAGGTGAGGGCACTGATGAGAGCGTCATCGTCGACGAGATCGCCACGGGCGGTATTCACGATAATGGCGCCGGGCGGAAGGGCATGCAGCGTGTTTTCGTTGATTATGCCGCGTGTTTGCGGTGTCGAGGCGGCGTGGATCGATAGGAAATCGCAGTTTGGGAGCAGGCTTTGCAGGCTACTATGGTAGCACGCACCGGCCTCCTCATGCTCTGACAGTGGGTTTCGATTGTGATAGTGGATCTCCATATCAAAAGCGCGTGCACGTTTTGCCACCGCTTGCCCGATGCGGCCCATGCCGAGAATGCCCAGACGTTTTCCGGTGAGGTCGCGGCCCAAAAACCCAGTTGGCGCCCAGTTCTTCCAGGTGTTTTGTCGAACGGCCTGTTCTCCATTGCCCGCCCCCCGCGCAGCCCCAAGGAGGAGAAGCATGGCGATATCAGCCGTCGCGTTGGTGAGAACTCCGGGCGTATTGCTCACCGTAATCCCGCGTTCCTGGGCTGCCGCCACATCAATCTGGTCATATCCAACAGAGAAGGTGGCGATCATCTTTGTTTTTTCTGGCAAACGCGCGATCACATCGCGATTAATCGAGTCGGTTACCGTCACCAGGAGTCCATCGGTGTCTTTTGCACGCTCAATCAGCTCTTCTTGTCCATAAATTTCATCTGTATCGTTAAGGGAAGGCTGATAGTCTTTTTGCAGTCTTTCTTCGACGGCTGGTGGGAGCTTTCGCGTAACAAGGATTCTTGGTTTGGACATGATAGATATTCAATCTGAAAAGCGGCACTTGAAAGGCTTGAATAGCCTAACATCGCCTCAAACTTCTTCTCTCGCAACCGGCGGAATCGTGCTTCTCGCGATGCTTTGGAGCACCGGTGCTCTTGCGGAGGAACTCGCCAGTCACCGTGCAGTTTATGAGCTTCAATTAGCAGAATCAAAGACGAGCGCTGATGTCGGTGGTTTGAGTGGGCGGATGGTGCTTGAGTGGGAAGGCAATTCCTGTGATGGCTACACCCTGTCACAACGACTTGTGACAGAAATTGCCGATACAGATGGGCGTGTTGAGGTAACCGATGTTCGCATGACTTCCTGGGAGAGTTCTGATGGCAACCAGTTCCGCTTCGAGGTGCAACAGTTCGCCGGCCTTTCTCTAACTAACACGATGTCTGGTTTTTCCGACAGATCTGAAAGTCCGCTGGTTGCGACCTTCACCCAGCCCGACAATATCATCCTTGACTTGCCTGACGATGTTATTTTTCCAAGTGAGTTTATGAGCAGCCTTGTCGCGTCGGCGAAAGCAGGGGAGACCATGTTCAGTGCTCCCGTCTTCGAAGGTGCTGAAACGGACAAGTATTTTTTGGTGAGTTCCTTTATCGGGAAGCCAAGCGTTTCAGAGATCAATGAGGTTGCAATTGACGGCGAAGGACTAGCTCTTGATGAAGCACCTTCTTGGCCGGTTCAGGTGAGCTATTTTTTGCCAAACGCGAAAGAAGGATTACCCGAATATCAGGTTTCTTATCGCCTTTACGCCAATGGCGTGTCGTCGAACCTGGTGCTGGATTATGGCGACATCGTTATTGATGGGGCGCTCACAGAATTGACCTATCTGACCCCCGACCCCTGCTAGTTTTCAGCGTTTTAGGCCGCGCCCTTTTGTGATGGCGTCCTCGCCGAATTTCGCACGAACACTGTCCATGGCGCGTTCTGCGTCGGCGCGTCGGGTGGCGCCGGGATTGAGAAGGTCGGCTGGGTCTGCCAGGTCCGCATCTGTCAGAGACGAGATGCCAATCCCCATCAGACGAAAAGGTGTGCCGTCAGCTTCGGGCTCCAGAAGGGGAAGCGCTGTCTCATAAAGGACATCTGCCAGGAGCGTTGGGTTGGGAAGTGTTTGGCTGCGGGTGCGGGACTTAAAGCTTGCCGTCTTAAGCTTCAGCGTCACGGTCTTTCCGGCGATCTCAGCTTTCTTGGCACGCTTGGCAACACGTTCGCAGAGCGGCCAAAGCTTGCGTTTTAGTTCGTCGATATTGGAAATGTCGTCAAAAAATGTCGTTTCGGCGGAAATGCTTTTGGCTGCGCCATGAGGCTTAATCCGGCGACTGTCCTGACAGTTGGAGAGTTGCCACAGGCGGCGTCCCATGGAGCCATAGCGCGCCATCAACGCACTTTCTTCGTACTGGCGCAAATGACGGACGAGTGTGATGCCGTCCTTCTTCAATTTTGCATTGAAGGCCTTACCGACACCCCAGATGATCGAGACGGGCTTGTCGCTGAGAAAGTCCATGGCTTCTGCTTCGCCGATGATCGAGAAGCCCCGCGGTTTGTTGAGGTCTGATGCCACCTTTGCGAGGAACTTGTTGAAACTCAGGCCGACCGAGACTGTGATCCCAATTTCCTCCTCAATGCGGTTCACAAGGCGCAGCATGGTGAGGGCCGGTGGGGCGTGGTGCAGGCGCTCGGTTCCACTTAAATCCATGAATGCTTCGTCGATGGAAAGCGGTTCCACCAACGGAGTGAGTTCGCGCATCAAGGCGCGAACTTCACCGCCAGCCTTTGCGTATTTCTCCATGTTTGGTTTTACGACAACGGCGTCTGGGCAGGCCTTGAGAGCTTTGAACATGGGCATGGCGGAGCCAACACCGCGAATACGAGCAATGTAACAAGCGGTGCTTACTACGCCGCGTTTGCCGCCGCCGATGATAACCGGTTTGTCTTTGAGTTCAGGGTTGTCACGTTTTTCGACGGCGGCGTAGAAGGCATCGCAGTCCAGATGGGCAATGCTGAGCTTGTGGAGTTCTGGGTGGTGCAGAACTCTCGGGCGTCGGCAGGCGGGGCACCTGTTTTTGTCCTTCGGTACGGGCGTGAGGCAATCTCGACAATAACCGTGTGTGGGCAGAGCCATATCAGTGGACCTCTGTATCTGGCCACAGCCACGCAGCGCCCCGGACGCCACTTGAGTCCCCATGGGTATTTGGCTTCAGGGTCGTAACTACGGTGTCTGAGAAGACATGTGCCCCCCATTTTTGCGGAACAAGAGAATAGAGCTGATCCATCGCGGAGAGGCCTCCGCCAAGCACAATCACATTCGGATCAAGGATGTTGATCACACCTGCGAGGGCGCGAGCCAGCCGGTCTGCATATTGTTCTATGAGCGTGAGAGCTGTGCTTTCGCCCGATCGCGCCGCATCGGCGATTTCCAACGCCCTGAGATCTGATAGGCCTTCGGAAGTTGCTTGTTGTTCCAATGAGGGTCCTGACAACCAGGTTTCGATGCAGCCTGTTTTTCCACAATAACAGCTCGGCCCTGGGAGTTCTGACGGGTTGGGCCAGGGGAGGGCGTTGTGGCCCCATTCGCCCGCTATGGCATTTGGACCGGTGACCAGGCCTCCATTGATCACGAGCCCGCCGCCGACACCTGTCCCGAGGATAACGCCGAAGACTGACACATGACCTGCGCCTGCACCGTCAGCGGCCTCTGAAAGGGCGAAACAGTCTGCGTCGTTCGCGAGGCGGACCGGCCGCTCCAGTGCTGCTTCCAGGTCTTTGTCGAAAGGCTTGCCAATCAACCAGGTGGAGTTTGCGTTTTTGATGAGGCCCGTTGCAGGGGAGACGGTTCCCGGGATGCCGATTCCAACGGGCAATGTGCTGAGTGCATCGCGGCTGACATCACCGACAAGATCGCGGATAGCCAGCACGGTTTTATCGTAGTACCCGCGGGGTGTGGGGACACGTTTTCGGTCGACTATCTTTCCATCTTTATCCATCAAGATGGCTTCGATTTTGGTCCCGCCCAGGTCCACTCCAAGTCTCATGCTCGGTTCCTCCTAGAACCCCTTTGCCATGAGCTCTGCTTCCATGAAGGCTTGCGCGTCGGGCCAGTGGCTTGAATGGAAGTGGCTATGCTCGGAGGGAGGCAGAAGTTTTGCGAGCCTTTTATCCGCGATGAAATGCAGTCTGCGGCTGTCCTCGTGAGACTCGGCAACGGATTTCAGATTGTGTGGAATGTCATCCAGGAAAAATACCGGTGCTGTAAAGGCATCGGCGATGTGACTTACGGCGGGACCTTTGAGACCCTTGTTGGCGATGACAGGGTAGTTCATGCCTTGGCGCGCGAGACTTTCGGCTCTGGCATCCCTTTGCGCGGTTGGCACATTGGTTAGCACGATGATTTGGGCGCGTTTGGATAGGGTATCCAGTGCTTTGGCTGCATGGTCAACTGCTACGAGATTGCCTGCCTCAGCCTTGAAAAAACCTGAGAGAAGGTCTGGGGTTTCTTCAACAGGAACAGGTTCGCCGGTTTCTTTCCGTTTGATGTTTCCTGAAAGAGCGAAGGTCTGGAGATCGAGCCACAAGCCCCGTCCGTCCAGATATCGCTCAAGGCCCGCCACAAACTGAAGCAGGACCTCATCTGCATCAGAAATGATCAGCGGCTGGGTCGGGTCCAGGTTGAGCTCATTGAGGGCGTCCCGAACGTCAATGTCCAGTTGTGACCCGGGGTCCAATTCCGATGGGGTACTCATGTCCAATGCACCTCTTCGCCACCGGGGAGGGATCGTCGGGCCAGGCCTGGCATCTCAGGTTCGATGCTGGCAGCCTCACAAAATGCCAGAAGGCCTGCTTCATCACCCATGAGGAAATCGAGGACGCCACCTAAGAGTGCTGGGTCAGTGGCCTGGGTTTTGAGTTCTTCCACCGCGAGACCTGTTTGGGCGAGGAAAGCGCCGAGTAGGTCATCATCTGCCGCGATATGGGTGAGGGCCTGAAGGGCTACGGATTCGGCGACTTCTGGGGACAAGGGTGTGTGCATTTTCTTTTTGAAACCAAATATTTATGAAGTGCTGCTCAAGTAAGGATATTGGCGGATATCCCCCAAATCTTAAAGGATTGGTTAAGGATATTGAGGTCAGATGGAAGACTGAAAAGTCGGTCCCTTTTGTGTCACAAGCTGCCTCCGCCCGGCAGCGCTGCTGATCCTAGCAGGTAGAGTATGGGGTGTTGGAGTTATGAAAGCGATGTCGAAAACGGTTCTTATCGTTGAAGACAATGAGCTCAATATGAAGCTCTTTCACGATCTTCTCGATGCGCACGGATATCAGACCCTTCAAACGAAGGATGGTATCGAAGCGCTGGAAATCGCTCGTTCAAACCATCCAGACCTGATTCTAATGGATATTCAATTGCCGGAAGTCTCTGGCCTTGAGGTCACAAAGTGGATCAAGGAAGATGACAATCTGCGGGAAATCCCTGTCGTTGCCGTTACCGCATTTGCGATGAAGGGCGACGAAGAGAAGATCCGGGAAGGCGGATGTGAGGCTTATATTGCGAAACCGATCTCGGTGACGCAGTTCCTGGAAACGGTTCAGCGTTTTTTGGGGTAAGCCGTGACCGCCCGAGTTCTCATTGTTGATGATATTCCAGCCAATCTGAAGCTTTTGGAAGCAAAGCTGACGGCTGAGTATTTCGATGTCATCCAGGCACCGGATGGCCCGACAGCTATTGAGATGGCGCAGAGCGAGCAGCCTGACATTGTTTTGCTTGATGTGATGATGCCGGGCATGGATGGCTATGAAGTCTGTGAACGCCTGAAGCAACTTCCTGAAACGCACCATATTCCGATCGTCATGGTAACGGCTCTCGATCAACAATCCGACAGGGTTAAAGGTCTGGAGAGCGGCGCTGATGATTTTCTGACAAAACCGATCAACGATATTGCGCTGTTTGCGCGGGTGAAAAGCCTGGTGCGTCTGAAAACGTTGACCGATGAACTGCGCATGCGAGAATCGACCGGCCAGCGGATTGGAGGGATCGACTCAGCTACTAACGACCTTCCAAGTGATATGGGCGGGCGCTGCCTGGTGGTAGACGATCGTGAGCGGCAGAGAGTGCGTTTGTGTGAGATGCTGAGCGAGCAACATGAGGTGACTGTCGCTGAAAGTTCCGCAGATCTCATGGATCGGGTGGCCAGCGATGACTATGACCTTGTTCTGATTTCTCTGTCGCTTAAGGAAGAGGATGGTCTTCGGCTTTGTTCCCAGATGCGCTCCCTAGATGCCACGCGTCAAACACCTATTCTCGCGATGGTAGAAGAAGGGGACATGGACCGTTTGGTTCGTGCTCTGGATATGGGCGTGAACGATTATCTCATGCGGCCGGTGGAGCGGAATGAGCTGATGGCGCGGTGTCGCACTCAGTTGCGCCGCAAACGTTATCAGGACCAGTTAAAGGACAACTTCCAGCGCAGCCTTGAAATGGCTTTCACGGATTCGCTGACCGGTCTCTATAACCGCCGGTACATGACAAACCACCTGACAACTTTGGTCGAAGAAGGTGCCCACAGTGGCAAACCTCTTTCGCTCATGTTGCTGGATATCGACTATTTCAAAGCGGTGAACGATACGTATGGTCACAGCGCGGGTGACGAGGTTCTGAAGGAATTTGGTAGCCGGATTTCCGACAATGTTCGAGGCATTGATCTGGCGTGTCGGCTGGGTGGCGAAGAGTTCGTGGTGGTTATGCCGGACACTGAGGCAGAAACAGCGATTGCTATTGCCGAGCGCCTCCGTTCCCGTGTGGCTGAGCGGGCTTTTAAGACGGGAGTCGAGCAAGCGATTGAAGTGACTGTAAGTATTGGTCTTGCGGGCGCGATCTGGCCCTATGATAGCGCTGAGGCGCTTCTCGAGCGGGCAGACCAGGCGCTCTACAAGGCCAAACGGGATGGTCGCAACCGGGTAAATACCGAAGCGGCTTGAGGTCCTTCCTTCGCGGGGACACCTACGAAATACCGTTTTATGTCAGGCTCTTCGCCAAAAATCTTCGTTGTTAACCTTAATTTTTTATTATAATCCAATGCCTTAGGGCTGGGGGCTCCACCGATTCTTCATGTTCGGTGGGGGCTGTGCTATAGTTTCTTTTCACCATAGTGTGACGGTTGGGGGCCGCGATATCTGGCATGTTTTGCGTAAGGCAAGCTGGGGCTTTCCACTGACGATTTATTTGTTCTCGCGTGTGCCTGGGTCCGCCGCATCTCCTGGGTCCGCGGGACCGGCCGATCGGGGCGTGGTAGGAGTGGCCTCCTCTGTTACGTCACGTGTTCGATCGGCCACCCTTTTCTCGTATATGCAAACTAAAGCGCTGAGCGAAGGTGCACGTGAACCTCGCGCATGTCGTTGCAGATGAGATGGCAAAGTTCTGCGATCTCGTTGGCTGGCTGCTTGAGTGAGGGGATCATAATAGGGATCGTTCCGGCATGGTGTGCAGAGCGAATTCCCGCTTCGGTGTCTTCCAGCGCGATACAGCGTTCAGGAGCGACTGAGAGCGCGGCTGCTGCCTTCTGGAACGGTTCCGGGTGGGGTTTGCCCTGATCCACATCATCTCTCGTAACAATGTGACTGAAAAACTCTCTCAGGCCTGCTGTCGCCAGATAGGCATCAGCACTTTTGCGTGTCGCGGATGTCGCAACGGCAAGGGGCATTCCCTTTGCCTTCAGGTCATGCAGTAAATCGAAGACGCCTGGCATGACCGGCACATGGCTTTGCAGCTTCTCGTTCAGGCGGGCCCTATATTCGGTTGCAAACTCGTCCAGTTTGAAACTTGCACCAAAGGCATCCTGCACCAACCGATGACAATCTACGGTTGGCAGGCCCAGCATCTGATGCCACAGGTCCTGCGTAATCTCGAAACCTTGCAGAGCGGCCGCGCGGACCCATTCCTCCAGGTATGCGCTTTCGGTGTCGATGAGAGTCCCGTCCATGTCGAACAAAACAGCGTCGAATGAGGCGATAGGCATCGGTTAAAAGCCTTGATTTTCAGATTTTGGACAAAAGAAAAGGCAGGCGCGATGGCCTGCCTTGTTCATTGTGTCGACCTTTGGAAGGTCGGCCAAAATCATTTGATTTTGGTTTCCTTAAATTCAACGTGCTTGCGGACAACCGGGTCGTATTTTTTGACAACCATCTTTTCAGTCATGGTCCGCGCGTTTTTCTTGGCTACGTAGTAGAAGCCTGTACCAGCTGTGCTTTCCAGCTTGATCTTGATCGTGGTTGGCTTCGCCATCACCAAATCCTCAAATAAAACAGGCGCTTGGGTAGATTCCCGCGCCCTTGAAAAAGTTGCCGCAGACTAACCAGCGGAGCGGAGAAGTCAAGGGCCCGAAAACCGGCCTGTTTTGAGTATTTAGTCCAGCTTTTCTGCGGATTTCCCGCCTGACCAGCGCCAGCCGACAATGAGCAGATAGATCCCGCATATGGCAGCCATAGCAATGGCCAGCCCATGAGGGTCCCAGATGTCCATCGCGGCGCCTGCTATCGGAGGGCCAAGCAGGCCGCCTGTTGAAAACATCAGTACGAAAGCGGAATTTGCAGCAGCCAGGTCGGCACCTTTAAAACGCTCTCCCAGCAGTGCCAGGCCAACAGTGTACATGCCAACAACCACGCCTCCGAAGATGAATAGGCTTGGCAAGAAGACCCAGATGTTCTGGGAGACGACTGGGAGAAGGGCCGTACCGGCAAAGCCGAAGCCTGCGCAAATCAGCAGCACCGTCCGCCTATCGAACCGGTCTGATGCCAAACCAATCGGTATCTGAAAGAGAACGTTGCCCGCCGCAAAAATAGTCAGGATAAGAGCTGCCAGGTTCTCGGTCAGACCAACTCTGAGAGCGTAGATCGGCAGCATGTTGAACATGTTGGTCTCAGTCGCGCCATAGACGAGGCCTGCAAGGGTTGCAGCGGGTGCCACCGTCAGGAAAGCGAGCAAGCCATGGTTTGGCTTCTCTGTAACTTGAGGTGCAAGTTTTCGCGCCAAAATGATCGGAATGGCAGATAGGAGCGTCAGCGAGCTCACAATCAGAAATGGGGACATCCCGTCCGGTCCGATCGTCAGGAGAACAATCGGACCCACTGCGAACCCTGCAGACAAGATGGTTCCGTAAATCCCAATCAAGAATCCTCGGTTCTTGTCGGTCGCGAGCTGATTGATCCAGAACTCACTTACAACGAAGAGGCCAGTAAGAGCTAGTCCGTTGATGAAACGCAGCGGGAACCAGATCCAAATATTGTTGAACACGAAGTAGAGCGGCATGCAGATCGCTGATGTTACGAGGCAGATCAGCAAAAAGGAGCCGGTTGAGATGCGTCTGAGTAGTGGTGCTATGAAAGGCGTCACAGCCAAGGTCGCAAGTGAGGGCATGGCCGTATTGAGGCCGATGAGCGTGCTGGAGACACCCTGACGTTCCAATAAGATCGCGAGCAGGGGGATGGATACGCCCATGCCGATGCCCACTGCGGTGATGCAGGCGATGACTGCGGCAAGGCTGATGGTCCGTTCGCGCGGTGTCAGATCTTTCGCCATTTCAGCGATATCAGCCATTCGTCTTCCCGTTAGCGGACTTTGCGTTCAAGGACCCTCGGTTCCAAGACTCTGGGTTTCTCGTTCAGATAACAATAAAGTGGAGGAAGCGCCCGGGGATTACCTTCAGCAGAATTTTTGAGTTCTGTAAGAACGAATTCCGTGACATCGATAATTGGCAGTTTCAGAGCTTCTGAAAGCGGGTACCAGTCTATTTCACTCAATTCGCCGCTGCCTTTTAGCGTGCCTGTGAGGGCTGAAGCGTCTGCTTTAAAAAAGCGTGCATGAAAGCGAATGGGACTCTGCACGGGGGTAATGGCTCGGGCCATGAAAGAAACGTGGTGAAGGGCTGGTGCTACCCCTAAGTCCCGGAACTGTCCCCAGGTTTCGCCTGTCGCAGGACCAATATCGCCCTTGTCCGCGAGCAGCATGCCGGTTTCTTCAAACGTTTCCCGGACAGCGGCCATCGCAAGTGCGAGGGTTTTGGCCTGTGAGGCGCCGGTGTGTCCAAAGCTCTGGTCGCCAGGCAAGCTGGTTGCTGGAAGAGCCTCATGGTCATGCGGGTCTAGCTTGCCACCTGGAAATACAAAGGCGTCCGGGATGAAGCTCATCTTGGCGTGGCGTTTGCCCATAAGGATGCGGGGCTCCAGGCCTGTGTGGTCAACAAGCACGAGAGAGGCTGCGTCGCGCGGTTTAACCGGCTTGGCCGTGTTTGGTTTGGCCATGTTCATAGAGTGTCTCTGACGGGGGTCGCGCCGCGAAAATGGACAAAGGGAACTGGTCGCTTCGCTTGTACAGGTTTTGGCAGCTCCAACCGTTCCTGCATTTCACCCAAAATCATCCGAGTGATGTTTGGCAGGTCGAGATCAAATGCATCCTTAATCTCTAGCCAGTGGAGTTCGAGAAGCTCACCGGATGCACGGTCAGTGTCATGGAGATCACCGCGGATCTGATCTGCGTCGATCATAAAGAAGCGGGTGTCGAAGCGGCGGTTTCGATACGGTGGCGTGATCGCGCGGGCGATGAAGTCAACCGCTGAAAGGTCGGGCGCAACATGCTCGTTGTAATAGGCCTGCCATTCGGGATTGCGGGTTTGAAAGGGCTCACTCACCTTTTTGCCGATAACAAGGCCTGTTTCTTCGAATGTCTCTCTGATCGCCGCCATTGCAAGCCCACGCGCTTTGTTGGGACTGGGAGTGCCTCGCATACGGTCCAGGAGGCGGCGTTCAACAGGTGCGCGCAGACCCTTGTGTGCTTTCACCCGGCTGTCGGCGGCGTCCATTCGGCCGCCGGGAAAGACAAATTTGTTGGGCATGAATTTGTGTCCCGCGGCCCGCTTCCCCATGAGGATGCGTGGCTTCGCTGCGTCACGTCGGACGATGATCAGGGTGGCAGCTTCCTTTGGGCGGACCGCTGGTGCTTTGTCCTGCCGGTACTCCTGATTGCGTGCCTCTTTGGGGTCAAATGCGCCCGTTGCTGCTTTGCTGCTTTTTTTGTTGGTCGCCATATTGCCCTCCACACGTGAAAAAGGCGCGACCGGCGGTCACGCCCTTAGGATCAATGTGCCTTTTGCGTCTGAGTCTGTCCAGATGGGTGTCAGAGCCCAGCAGAACGCTACGTTTGCTAGTCTTCGTGACCGCCAAAGCCGTGCATTCTGACCGCCCATTGCATGCCAACTACAGCCCCCTTGGTGATGGGGAGGACAGTGAGGGTGAGCGCTAAAGTTAGTGGCCCCCAGATGGCGGCATGGATCCAGGCATCAGGCCGATAGGCCATTTCAATCCAGAGCATGGCCGGGACCACGATATGACCAACGATGAAGATGGTAAAATAGGGTGGGGCATCGTCTGCACGGTGGTGATGCAGTTCTTCGCCGCATTGACCACAATTATCGGCAACTTTCAGATATTTCCGGAAAACCTGGCCCTCGCCACAAGACGGGCATTTGAAGGCTGCGCCTCTGCGGATGGATTGCCAGACCGAACGAGGTTCGTCTGCCGTATCTGCAATACTTGTCATGGGCTCTCTCCGACCGACCGTGGAGAGCATAACATGATGTTCCTAAAGGATTTTGCACATGTGGCAGGGTGACGCGCGGCAAGCCTGCATCGGATGCTACTTTTTCCCGCGGGACCGCAAATTTCGACCCCCGCCGCGCTTGTAAGGCTTTCGTCCAGTGTTGGGCCGTCCGCCGTTTTTTCCGCGGCGCTTGCCTTTTCCCTCTGTCCCGCCTTCGAGCATGGTGAAGCGCAGACCGCCGGTCACCGGCGTGGCTTCCTCCAAACGCACGCGAACCGGATCGCCGATGCGATAACGGATGCCTGTCCTGTCACCAATCAATGCGTGGGCGCCTTCGTCATGGTGATAGAAATCATTGTCGAGGCTTGCAATGGGGATGAGCCCATCGGCGCCTGTGTCGCTCAAACGGATGAAGAGGCCAAAGCGTGTCACGCCGGAAATGCGGCCGGCGAACTCCGCGCCAATCTGTTTTTCCAGATAGGACGCGATATAGCGGTCATTGGAGTCGCGTTCAGCGACCATGGAACGCCGCTCGGTCTGTGAGATGTGTTCTGCCGTTTGCGACATCAGTTTCACATCATCATCGCTCAATCCATCTGTCCCGAGTTTTAGCGCGCTAATGAGGCTGCGATGAACAATGAGGTCAGCGTACCGTCGGATGGGCGAAGTGAAGTGCGCATAGCGGCGCAGGTTCAACCCGAAGTGCCCCAGATTGTCCGGGGAATAGATGGCTTGTGCCTGACTGCGCAGCACGACGTCGCTCACCATCTGGGCGTGTTCTGTGTCTTTTACCTTTGCCAGGATCTGATTGAACTGGGCGGGCTTCATCACCACGCCTTTAGCAACCTTCATATCCAGTGTTTCCAGAAACTCAGACAAAGCCATCAATTTCTCGCGGCTAGGCGCGTCGTGAATGCGGTAGATGAGCGGAGATTTTTTCGCTTCAAGAGATTCAGCTGCACAGACATTCGCCTGGATCATGCACTCTTCGATGACACGCATAGACTCAAACTTGTCTGCGATTTTGATTTCGCTGATTTTGCCGACTTTTCGGTCAATGACGATCTTATGCTCCGGCAGATCAAGCGCGAGGGGCCCGCGTTTGTCCCTTGCTTTGGACATGGCCTGGTAAGCCTGCCACAGCGGCTCGATAACTGGCTTTTGCAAATCAGCGAAGCGAGGGTCGGGATTGCCTTCAAACGCTGCCTGGGCTTCCGCGTAGGAGAGTTTTGCAGCTGAGTGCATGATGCCGCGCAGGAACTCGTGGCTTTTTTTGTGCCCGTTCTTGTCGAACACCATGCGAACGGCAAGGCAGGGCCGGTCTTCGCCTTCGCGGAGTGAACAGAGATCGTTTGAGATGCGTTCGGGCAGCATCGGAACCACGCGATCCGGGAAGTAGGTCGAGTTGCCGCGTTTCAGTGCTTCCTTGTCCAGAAGTCCGCCGCTCTGCACATAGTGAGAGACATCGGCAATGGCCACGTAGACAACCCAGCCCCCTTCGTTTTTCGGATCATCGTCTGGGAGTGCGGCAACCGCATCGTCATGATCGCGCGCGTCTGGCGGGTCGATGGTGATGAGGGGCACGTCGCGCAGATCATCGCGGGCTTTGCTAATCCGCACGGACTTTGCTGCGTCTGCGGCAGCGATGACGGTTTCTGGAAACTCGTCCGGAATGCCATGAGCATGAATAGCGATCAGGCTGATGGAACGTTGCTCATCGCCACGGCCATAGGTCTCTTTGACCTTCGCACGTCGTGGTGCGTAGCGCGGGCCCGGCATGGCTTCGACCAATACCAGGTCACCTTCTTCTGCCTCACCGATATGCGGTCGGGTGACTTCATATTCGTTCCGGGCCTTCTTATCGACAGGGACAATGCGTCCGCCGGTAGGGGTCTTTCGGAAGATGCCGAGGAAGTTCTCATTGCCTTTGCCGATGCGGCGAATGACACGGGCTTCATAGACATAGTCAGCGGGGCCTTCTTCACCCGTCTTTGTGATGCGCGCTAAGACGCGATCGCCAACCCCTGCCGGTGCGCCGCGCTGTCGCTCATTTGCGTCGCCTGGGACAATGACTATTTGCGGGACGGGCGTGTCTTCTGACCAGTTGTTTGGTGTCGCAATGAGTTCACCGTCCTGATCGCGTTTGGTGATGTCGATCACAGCGACAGGGGGCATCTCGCCTGGTTTGGCGAGCGACTTACCTTCTTCTTTTTTGAGCAGGCCTTCCTGTGTGAGCTCTTTCAGAATGCGCTTCAGGCCGATCCGTTGGGAGCCTGAAATACCGAAGGCCTTGGCAATTTCGCGTTTGCCCACCTTGCCTGGCGATTCTGTCACGAAGGCCATGATCTGGTCGCGGGTCGGAAGCGTTACATCAGGCTTTTTGGGCTTGCGGTCACGCTTCTTTTTGGTGGGTGGCTTTTTGGGTGAGGCCAAGGCGTTTAATCCGTCGCCTCAGCCGTCTCATCTGTTTCCGCCGTTTTGGGCGCAGCTTTTTTCTTAGCTGCCGTTTTCTTCTTGGCGGTTTTTTTCTTAGCGGTCTTCTTTTTTGCCGTTTTCTTTTTGGCGACCTTTTTCTTGGCCGTCTTCTTCTTCGCAGCTTTCTTCTTGGCCTTCTTTTTCGCAGGACCTTTGGCAGCCCGTTCAGCGATTAGCCGAACAGCTTCTTCCATGGTTACGTCTTCAGGCTTTGCGCCACGGGGTAGGGTTGCATTGATCTTGTCATGCTTCACATAAGGTCCGAAGCGACCGTTCAAAACATTCACAGGACCACCAAATTCCGGATGTTCGCCCAGCTCTTTGAGCGGTGGAGCGGCCTGACGCCGACCGGGATTTGCTTTCTTCTCGGCAATGGCGGCGACTGCGCGGTTCAGCCCGACAGTGAAGACTTCGTCGGGCGTGTCCAGATTTGCATACGTCTTGTTGTGGAGCACGAAGGGACCATAGCGGCCAAGGCCCGCGGTGATCATTTCCCCATCTTCTGGATGGGGACCGACCTCGCGTGGCAGAGATAAAAGCTGCAATGCTTTTTCAAGGTCAACGTCTTCCAACGCCCAGGTCTTGGGAATGCCCGCGCGTTTTGGCTTTTCATCTTCTTCGACAGGGTCCATGTGGATGTAGGGGCCGAAGCGGCCGTTCTTCAGTTCCACGTCTTTGCCTGTATCTGGGTGAGTTCCCAGAATACGGTCTGCGGCGGCAGGGTCTCCATCCATGCCCTTGGTGAGCTGGCGGGTGAACTTGCATTCTGGATAGTTGGAACAGCCGACAAAAGCACCGAAGCGCCCAACTTTGAGCGATAGCTCGCCGCCCTCACAAGACGGACATCCGCGACGCGGACTGCCATCTTCCTTTTCGGGGAATACGTGAGGCTCGAGAACTTCGTTTAGGCGATCGAGTACCTGGGTGATGCGGAGATCTGAAGTGCCCTCCACATGGGCGGTAAAGCCGTCCCAGAACTCACGCAGGACATCTTTCCAGTTCAGTTCTCCGGCTGAGATCTTGTCGAGCTTTTCTTCGAGATCTGCTGTGAAACCAAACTCCACATACTGAGTAAAGAAGCTCTCCAAGAAGGCTGTAACCAGTCGACCTTTGTCATCCGGGATGAAGCGTTTCTTGTCGAGCTGGACGTAGCCGCGATCCTGAAGCACACCGAGAATGCTTGCATATGTCGATGGGCGCCCAATGCTGAGCTCTTCCATTCTTTTAACGAGGGACGCTTCGGAGAAGCGGGGCGGCGGCTCCGTGAAATGCTGGTCGGCGCGGGCTTCTTTTGTGCCGAGACGATCTCCGGAGGCGACTTTCGGAAGACGACCGTCTTCTTCGCTATCGTCCTTGTCGTCAGTGCCTTCCTGGTAAAGTTTCAGGAAGCCATCAAATACGATGACGGAACCACTGGCGCGAAGGCCGAGCGTCTTGTCTTCAGACGCCATCTCAATGGTGGTGCGTTCCATACGCACACTTTCCATCTGGCTCGCGAGTGTGCGGTTCCAGACAAGCTCATAGAGCCGTTTCTCGTCATTGTTCAGCAGTGCTTTGACATGGCTGGGTAGGCGCGACAAATCCGTTGGGCGGATCGCTTCGTGCGCTTCCTGGGCATTCTTTGCCTTGGTTTTGTACTCGCGGGCCTTGTCAGGCAGGTAGGCTTCGCCAAACTCGTTGGTGATCACGGTGCGGGATTGGGCAATCGCTTCTTCTGCGATCTGCACGCCGTCTGTCCGCATATAGGTGATGAGCCCTGTGGTCTCGCTGTCAATCTCGATGCCTTCATAGAGGCGCTGGGCGACCATCATGGTCCTGCTCGCAGAGAAGCCCAATTTCCGAGATGCTTCCTGTTGAAGTGTTGACGTGGTGAAGGGGGCAGGCGGGTTGCGCCTTGCCGGTTTGCTCTCGACCGACTGGATTGAGAATGGCTCGACGGCTACCCGCGCGCGGACCGCTTCAGCTGCTTTTTCGTTTGGCAGGTCGAACTTGTCCAACCGCTCGCCATTATGTGACACAAGACGGGCGACGAACTCATCGCCTTTGCCAGTCGTCATATCTGCTTCAACCGTCCAGTATTCCTGGGGGTTGAAGGCTTCGATTTCGAGCTCTCTATCGCAGATCAGGCGCAGGGCTACGGATTGCACGCGGCCAGCGGAACGGCTGCCCGGCAGTTTCCGCCACAGAACAGGGGAAAGTGTGAAACCTACCAGATAGTCCAGAGCGCGGCGGGCGAGATAGGCGTCAATCAGTTGGATATCGAGCTCACGCGGGCTGTCCATGGCAGCAAGCACGGCGCGCTTTGTGATGGCGTTGAAGACCACCCGTTCAACGGGTTTGTCGCCCAGCGCCTTCTTTTTCTTCAGCACCTCGAGAACATGCCAGGAGATCGCTTCCCCCTCGCGGTCAGGGTCAGTCGCCAGGATCAGTTTGTCTGCGCCTTTAACGGCCTTTGCTATGTCATTCAGGCGTTTTTGGGATTTGGCGTCCGCGTCCCAGGCCATTGAGAAGTCTTCATCCGGTTTGACCGATCCGTCCTTCGACGGCAGGTCTCGCACATGGCCATAGGAGGCAAGAACGGTGAAGTTTTTACCCAGATACTTGTTGATCGTTTTCGCCTTTGAAGGCGATTCAACAATGACAACGTCCATTGATGGTCCCAAATTTCCGCAGGTTGAAAGTGCAAAAACCGCCCATTCTCTACCATTTTTTGAAATGGCGGCAGATATGGACCTGATCTCACGTCGGCTGGAACATGGTGAAAACGTTCCTGCCTGTCAAATGGCGCTTGTTCTTGGCTCCACGGTGAGCCTTGAGTGTGTGCTTCCAGCGCAGGGAGTTTGAGGAATTCGGGAATATCGTAAAACAGGCATTGCTTTATATCTGCAACTATAGGTAAATATATCCAGAATCAGAATTTCACCCATAGTCCGATTCGCCCGTTGTATAGATATAAGGGAGTGCTCATGAGCGGGCGCAAAGCCGAACCATTGAAGACAAAGCAAGCCTGCAAAAAGTCTTCGGTCCAAGGAGACGAAGTGGCAGCTTATGCGTTCGACATGCTGCAATCTCTCCGTGAAACCTGTACCGGCGACAAGCACAGATTTTTGTCCTATCTGATCGGCATGGCAGCGGAAGAAGCTCAGCGTTTGTCAGAAGGTTTGCCAAGCGCTGCCGCACAATTTGTGAAACAACCTACGAGTGTTTCAGTCTCAAAAAAGCACTGAGTTTCAAGTGTCTTACACAGTTTCTTCAGTTTCTTGCTGAAGCAGTGACACCCGCTGGCCATTGTCTCTAATCAATCTACCTGCAAGGTCAATCTCAAGCAGCAGCGCAATAACTGTTCTGGCAGGCAGGCCTGAGAGGCGGATGAGCTCGTCTTGTTCCACCGGTGTTGGACCTAAGAGAGAGAACAGGTGTTCTCGCTCTGATTTTGTTGGCTCTGGCGGCGGTGCTGGGTGGCTGGCGTAGGGCATCTCGTCTCCTTCTGAAAAGAGAGGCGGTGGTGACTGTTCCAACCAGTTCAGGACGTCATCGGCGCTTTCTACCAAGGCAGCACCTTGTTTGATGAGCCTGTTGCCACCTTTTGCCCGCGGGTCCAATGGGGAACCCGGTACGACCATTACCTCCCGGTTTTGTTCCAGGGCAAAACGCGCGGTGATTAGCGATCCTGATCTCAGCGCTGCCTCAACAACGATCACGCCACGAGACAGGCCGGCGATGATCCTGTTGCGGCGTGGGAAATGGCGTCCCTGAGGCCTGGTTCCAGGGGGCATTTCGCTGACCAGGACTCCTTGTTCTTTGATTTGTTCGTAGAGGCCTCGGTTTTCCTTCGGGTACACAATATCTATGCCGCCCGCGATGACCGCGATGGTGCCGGTGGAGAGCGTTGCTTTGTGCGCTGCTGCGTCAATGCCGCGGGCAAGGCCAGAGGTAATGACGAAGCCCGCTTCTCCCAGGTCGTGGGAGAGATCTGCAGCCATTCGAAGTCCTGCTGCAGAGGCACTGCGAGAGCCGACAATTGCAAGGCTTGGTTGTTCGAGCAGGTGTAGAGCGCCGACAGCCGCGATGACCGGCGGCGGGGGATCGGTTTGAGACAAAAGTGGGGGATAGGCTTTTTCGCCGACAAACAAAAGCTCAGCGCCCAATTTGTGGGCTTCGTTCCTTTCCTGCTTGGCCTGAGTGGCGCTTGCGATTTTAATCGCTCTCTTTCGTCCGCCGCGTTTAGCAAGGTCGGGGAGTGCGGCCAAAGCGTCGCCAGCAGACCCAAACTGTTCCAGAAGATCTCGAAAGGTGACAGGACCGACATTCTCGCTTCGGATCAGCCGGAGCCTATCCAATCGTTCCTGATCAGAAAGAGTTGCTGGCATCCCGCCTCCAGGGCTCTACGCCCCGGCACCGCGAGCGGGTTAGGCGTCGTCTTTTTGTCCAAAACGCGGCTCTGTGCCGCTGAGCAGACGCCGGATGTTCTCTCTGTGCGCATAAAAGACGAGGATCACCAGTAGTACGCTCAATTCGACCATCTGCCACTGGTCGACCCAGACAAAGTAAACTGGTGATAGCAGTGAGGCAACCAGGGATGACAAAGAAGACATCCGAAAGATAAGCGCGACAACGAGCCAGGTTGCGCAAAAGAGCAGGCCGACAGGCCAAGCCAGCGCCAGCAGAACGCCGATATAGGTCGAGATTCCCTTGCCGCCTTTAAACCTCAGCCAAACGGGGAAGAGATGGCCGACGAGGGCGCCGAACGCGGCTATGACAGCAAGATCGGGTCCGAATTGGCGTGCAAGGAGCACTGCTGCAGCGCCTTTGCTCATGTCGCCGAGGAATGTAGCGCCCGCGACCCACTTATTGCCTGTCCTCAGAGCGTTGGTTGCGCCGATATTTCCGGAGCCGATGTCGCGAATATCGCCAAGACCGGCAAAACGGGTAATGATCAAACCAAAAGGGATGGACCCTAGAAGATATCCGACGAAAAGAGCGGCAGCATAGTAAGGCATTGCTGCTGACCAGCTGATGGGATCAGGCATTGTCAGTTCCCTCCGGAAACGTGCACTTCTTTTCCGCCTACGATCGTGCGAATGGCGCGCCCTTGCAAGCGGCGTTCATCATAGGGCGTGTTTTTGGACTTTGATTTCAGTTTTTCCGGGTCGAGCACCCAGGGAACATTCATGTCGATTAAGGTGAGATCAGCTGGGGCTCCCTTTGCAAGACGTCCGGAGTTCAGGCCTAGAAGAGATGCGGGGCCGGTCGTCAGCGCTTCAACAGCCCGCGAGAGCGACAGGGTTCCTGCGTGGACCAGCGACAGCGTGGCTGGAAGAAGTGTTTCGAGGCCTACAGCCCCAAAGGCGGCTTGGGCGAAGGGGAGTCGTTTGGTTTCCGGGTCCTGCGGATCATGGCCAGAGACGATGACATCGATGGTTCCGTCTGCCACGCCTTCAACTACAGCCAATCGGTCATCTTCGTGCCGAAGGGGCGGAGAGAGTTTCATGAAGCTGCGATAGCTCGCGACATCATTCTCGTTCAAGGTGAGGTGGGGCGCAGAGACACCGCAGGTCACCGGCAGGCCGTTTTGTTTTGCACGCCGGATGACATCGACAGAGGCTCTACACGTAACCTGGGCAACGTGGTAGCGCGCGCCGGTGAGCTCCACCAGGCGCAGGTCCCGCTCGATCATGATGGTCTCTGCTGCCGACGGTCTGCCTGACAAACCTAAGCGGCTTGCAAGCTCTCCCTCGTTCATGACGCCACCGGCTGCGAGCGCGCGGTCTTCTGCATGTTGAACGATGAGGGCATCGAAAAAGTGCGCATAAGAGAGCGCGCGCCGCATAACCAGCGGGTCTGCAAGCGGCCGGTCACCATCTGTAAACGCAACAGCGCCCGCGTCTTTCAGTAGACCGATCTCGGTCATTTGTTCGCCTGCGCAGCCTCTTGTCAGTGCGCCCATGGGGTGCACGTTGACAATGGCTGTATCCCTTGCACGGCGCTCCACAAAATCAACCAATGCGACGTCGTCGATGACAGGGTCTGTGTTGGGCATCACGATGATGGTCGTCACGCCGCCGACCGCTGCGGACTGACTGGCGCTGCCCAGGGTCTCGCGATATTCGGTGCCTGGTTCGCCGGTGAAGACGCGCATGTCTATGAGACCAGGGGTGAGAAGTTTGCCGCCGCAATCGATTGTTTCCACGTCTTGTGGGATGCCGCTGGAGAAGAGCGATCCACCGACGTCTGCAATCTTCCCGTCTTCAACCAGAAGCGCGCCTGCTTCATCCAGGTTATTGGCTGGGTCGAACAACCGTGCGTTGATGTAAGCCGTGCGGCTCATGCGCCATTCCCCGCTGGTTGCTCGTTCGGCAGGTTGCGGGCAAGGGCATCGAGTGCGGCCATCCGGACAGCGACACCCATTTCCACCTGTTCGCGAATGACGGAGCGGTTGATATCGTCGGCGACGGCACTGTCGATCTCGACACCACGGTTCATGGGGCCGGGGTGCATAATAAGGGCATCGGGCTTTGCGACTTTGAGTTTTTCATAGTCGAGGCCGAAAAAGCGGAAATATTCACGCACAGACGGGACGAAGGAGCCATGCATGCGTTCCAACTGAAGACGGAGCATCATGACAATGTCGACATCCTTCAAGCCTTCGGTCATGTCGTTGAAGACTTCGACACCCAGGCGCTCGATGCCAATGGGCAAGAGGGTTTTCGGCGCGATTACGCGCACCCGCGCGCCCATAATGTTCAGCAGAAGAATGTTTGAACGCGCCACTCGGCTGTGAAGGATGTCGCCGCATATGGCGACCGTCAGCCCTTCAAGGCGACCTTTGCGGCGACGGATGGTGAGCGCATCCAACAGTGCCTGTGTTGGATGCTCATGGCTTCCATCGCCGGCATTCAGGACCGAACAGCTGACTTTCTGGGAAAGCAGCTCTACGGCTCCACTGTCGCCATGGCGGACCACGATCAGATCCGGATGCATGGCATTAAGTGTTGTTGCGGTGTCGATGAGGGTTTCGCCCTTCTTGATCGACGAAGAACTAACCGACATGTTCATGACATCAGCGCCCAGGCGCTTGCCCGCCAGTTCGAAAGAGCTTTGTGTTCGCGTTGACGCTTCAAAGAAGAGATTGATCTGGGTGCGGCCGCGTAGCACGTCACCCTTTTTGTTGATCTGCCGATTTTGATCGACATACCCATCGGCAAGATCGAGAAGGGACGTAATGTCAGCTTGGGAAAGGCCTTCGATACCGATCAAATGCCGGTGGGGGAAGAGCGGTTTTTGGTTTGCGTCCGAGCTGGTCATTAAAGCCGCATCTTATAGGAGTGGGGAGGGTCTCACGCAAGTAATGAATGAGGTGTGCCGCAGAAATGCGCGCTTTAGGTAAACAGATAGAGCATGAGAGGCATTGTAAAGATGGCGAGGATCGTGGAGCCGGTGATGAGACTGGCCATCAATGTGGCGTCTCCTCCTAACTGTCTGGCGAGAATGTAGGAGGATGTTGCACCAGGAACGGTTCCGCAAAGCAGAATTACAAGGCGTGCCAGCCCCTCAATGTCGAATACCCAACACCAGCCGAGCATGAGAAGTGGCATCACGATGAGTTTTAACGAGCTGGTGAGGAGCACAATGCCCTTTGTCTCATAGGCATGGTCCAGTCTCAGACCAGCACCGATGGCGAGGAGGCCGAGTGTCAGTGCTGCCTGCCCCAATATGTCAGCAGTGGGCGCTAAGGGTCCTGGCAAGCGCAATCCGGTAATGTTCAAGAAGATGCCTGCGGCGCAGGCAAGGATGAGTGGGTTTTTAGAGAGCAGGCGCAGGACCGTGCCGAGCCCCGCGGGTTCATCGCCTGCGTAGCGTGTCAGGATTGTTACTGAAAGCACGTTCACCGTTGGAACCAGCGTTGCGAAGGCGACGGCGGCCAGGGTGACACCTTCTGGGCCAAAGAGCTGCGCGATGGCCGCTAGCGCAACAAATCCGTTCCAGCGGGCTGCCCCCTGAAACACGCTCGCGAATTGAGGGCCGGTGAGATTGGAGGCTGCGCGCAACACCATCAGCAATCCAACCATGGAAAAGAGGCCGGCCCACAGGGTGTAGGCCATGGGCCAGACATCAAAAGTTGCCAGGTCTGCCATCGCAAGTGTGTGCAGCAGCAGAGCTGGGAAAAAGATGTAGTAGGTGAGGCGGTCAAGCGGTTGCCAAAGCCCATCGCCTGGAAAGTCGAACCGTTTGATTGCAGCACCCAGCGCAATCACCAAAAAGACCGGAATCAGAGAATTGAGGATGGCGATCATAACATGGACCGCAATCGCTCAAGAACACCCTGCAGGATGAAGGAGGCTGCCATCTTGTCGACGACCTCTGCACGCTTCTTGCGGCTTGTGTCGGCATCAAGCAGCGTCCGTGTTACAGCGACGGTCGACAGGCGCTCGTCCCAGAAGAAGATCGGGATATCGATCTTAGGCGACAGGTTGCGCGCGAAGGTCCGCGTGGATTGTACCCGTGGGCCTTCCGATCCATCCATATTAAGAGGTAGGCCCAGAATAATAGCGCCTGCGTCTACTTCCTTGATGATCTCAACCAGACGTTCGGAGTCGGCCTTGAATTTGGTCCGTCTGATGGTCTCGCGGGGGGCCGCGACGGTCCAGAGCGGGTCTGAGATCGCAATTCCGATGGTTTTTGACCCGAGGTCGAGCCCAATTAGGGCTTTTCCGGCTGCGCGCTCTTTCAGAGCGTCTATTTCTACGATGTCGGCTGCCATGGGATGAGGTTTCTAGTGGAATATACTGCTCACGGCAAACCGGCGCGACTAATGCCTGGACTTGAGGCGCGCTTGTTGCGGGGCTGGGGGCGGTCTGATATTTTCCGCGCCAAATCAAGGTGTCAAAACAGGGTTCCACAAGGGTCCTGCGGCAAATTTCTGCCTTTTGACCCCTCAATTTCAGAAAAGAGAGGCCTATGTCGGTCGACGAAAATACAGTCCGGCGCATCGCAAAGCTTGCCCGCATTGCAGTGACGGAAGAAGAACTGGCTCCCCTTGCCAAGGATCTCTCCACCATTCTTGATTGGGTGGAGCAGTTGGGAGAGGTCGACACAGATCATGTGGCGCCTATGACCAGCGTCGTGGAGATGGAAATCAAGATGCGCGAAGACATTGTGCGTCACGATAATCTTCAGAAGCAGGTCACGCAAAATGCGCCTCAATCTGAAGATGGCTTCTTCACTGTGCCAAAAGTTATCGAGTAGGGCGCCGACATGACCGAATTGACAAAACTCACGCTCGCTGAGGCACGTGCCAAGCTTGCGGCGAAAGAAATTACCTCCGTGGAGCTGACAGAAGCGCACCTTGCTGCTGCTAAGGCGTCAGACAAGCTGAATGCCTATGTCACACTAACAGCTGATGTGGCGCTCGAGATGGCTGCTGCCTCTGACGCGCGGATTGCAAAAGGCGAGGCTGGCCGGCTTGAAGGTCTTCCGCTAGGCGTCAAAGACCTGTTCTGTACTGATGGCGTGCGAACAACTGCCTGCAGCAATATTCTCGATGATTTTACACCGACTTATGAGTCTACAGTTACGGCTAATCTCTGGGCAGATGGAGCAGTGATGCTTGGCAAACTCAACAATGATGAGTTTGCAATGGGATCGTCTAACGAAACGAGCCGCTTTGGCCCGTGTGTCAATCCGTGGAAGGCATCTGACAGTGACGCTGACCTTGTGCCCGGCGGTTCTTCTGGGGGGTCATCCTCTGCAGTAGCAGCTCACCTTGCGCTTGGTGCGACGGCAACCGATACAGGTGGTTCTATTCGGCAACCCGCTTCCTTCACCGGGACAGTCGGCATGAAACCAACCTATGGGCGGTGTTCGCGGTGGGGAACTGTGGCGTTTGCTTCTTCGCTTGATCAAGCGGGGCCTATCACGCGCTCGGTGCGCGATGCGGCAATCATGCTTAAGAGCATGGCGGGGCATGATGAGAAAGACACAACCAGTGTCGATATCGAGGTGCCAGACTATGAGGCGGCACTCACCGGTGACATTCGGGGCCTCAAGATTGGCATTCCTAAAGAATATCGCGTTGAGGGCATGTCAGATGAGATTGAGAAGCTCTGGACGCAAGGTATCGACTGGCTGAAGAGCGCTGGTGCTGAAATTGTCGATGTCAGTCTTCCTCACACCAAATATGCGCTTCCTGCGTACTACATTGTCGCGCCAGCGGAAGCGTCGTCGAACCTCGCGCGGTATGATGGCGTGCGGTATGGGCTGCGGGTTCCGGGTCAAGACATCACGGACATGTATGAGAAAACCCGCGCTGAAGGGTTTGGCGATGAAGTGCGCCGCCGTGTCCTGATTGGCACCTATGTGCTCTCTGCGGGCTATTACGATGCCTATTACATCAAGGCGCAGAAGATCCGCACGCTAATCGCGCAGGACTTTAAACAGGCTTATGAAAAGGTAGACCTTCTCTTGACGCCAACAGCGCCGTCGCCAGCTTTCGCTATTGGCGAAAAGGTCAACGATCCTCTCTCAATGTACTTGAACGATGTGTTCACTGTGCCGGTGAACCTGGCTGGACTGCCGGGTATTTCGCTGCCTGCAGGCTTGAGCTCAAATGGATTGCCGCTTGGCCTTCAGCTGGTCGGACGCACGTTTGATGAAGAAACACTGTTGCGCGCTGCGGGTGTCCTTGAAGAGGCTGCCGGATTCAGCGCTGAACCTTCGACATGGTGGACAGAAGCATGAGTGAGAACAAAAACCTCATTGAAGGGGCAACCGGGTCCTGGGAAATTGTCATGGGTCTCGAAATCCATGCGCAGGTTGCGTCAAAAGCAAAACTTTTTTCCGGGGCACCCACTGAGTTTGGGGCAGAGCAGAACAGCCAGGTGAGTTTGGTTGATGCAGCGCTGCCTGGCATGTTGCCGGTCATCAACGAGGAATGTGTTCAGCAGGCGGTGCGAACTGGTCTTGGTCTTGGTGCCGAGATTCATTTGCGGTCTGTTTTTGACCGTAAGAACTATTTCTATCCTGATCTGCCACAGGGTTATCAGATTTCGCAGTTTAAAGATCCGATTGTCGGGGAGGGCGAGATTGAAATCGACCTCAAAGACGGTTCTGTGAAGCGTGTGGGCATTGAGCGACTGCATTTGGAGCAGGACGCGGGCAAAAGTGTGCATGACCAGCACCCATCGATGAGTTTTGTCGATCTCAATCGCTCTGGTGTGGCGCTAATGGAGATTGTGTCGAAGCCCGATATGCGTTGCGCGGAAGAAGCACAGGCCTATGTGAAGAAGATCCGGTCGATCTTGCGGTATCTGGGCACTTGCGATGGCAATATGGAAGAAGGATCTCTGCGAGCGGACGTTAATGTGTCTGTTCGACGTCCTGGAGAGGATTTGGGCACGCGTTGCGAGATCAAGAACGTCAATTCCATTCGTTTTATTGGCCAGGCCATCGAATATGAGGCACGCAGGCAGATTGATGTGCTCGAAGATGGTGGATCAATTGACCAGGAAACCCGCCTATTTGACCCGCGCGCAGGCGAAACCCGGTCAATGCGCTCAAAAGAAGAAGCGCATGATTATCGTTACTTCCCTGACCCCGATCTTTTGCCGCTGGTGGTCAAACAAGAACTGGTGGACAAACTTCGAGAAGAGTTGCCGGAGCTTCCAGACGAAAAGAAAGCGCGTTTTGTTCGTGAATATGGATTGTCTCCCTACGATGCCGGCGTTCTTGTTTCGGAAAAAGCATCGTGTGATTTCTTCGAAGCAGTTGCGGACGGGCGTGATCCGAAACTTGCAGCGAACTGGGTGACGGGCGAATTTTTTGGTGCGCTTAACAAAGCCGGTTTGCAAATTGAAAGCTCTCCTGTGAGTGCAAAACAGCTTGGTGATCTGATTAATTTGATCTCCGACGACACCATCTCCGGGCGAATCGCTAAGGAAGTTTTCGAGATAATGTTCGAAACTGGTGATGATCCGGCGAAAATCGTCGAAGAAAAGGGATTGCAGCAGGTAACTGATTTAGGTGCGATTGAAGCAGCTATTGACGAAATTATTGCAGCTAATCCTGACAAGGTTGCACAAGCAAAAGAGAAGCCGAAAATGGCAGGCTGGTTTGTCGGACAAGTCATGAAGTCTACTGGTGGTAAGGCAAATCCAAAATCCGTGAACGAACTATTGGCGAAAAAACTCGGCCTGTAGTTCGCGCACGGACGACTGAATTCGTTTGCTGCGATCAACCTTTTATCAATACTTTCTCGGACATGTTGTGTGCGGCAGGCTTTGTTTGCATAAAGCAAAGTGTTGCCTGCTTGAGTTCAAGTGCTCATAGTAATTGTGTTTTGCGTCCTGCATTCGAGGGGGCGCGTTAGTGTGCGTTTTATGACTCAAGTTTCGTCGTTGTAGAAAACGGCACATCAGGAACGAGGACGAATATGGCTACGAGACCTAAAGCGAAGAAAAAGGCTGCGCCGAAACGCAAAGCCGCAAAGAAAAAAGTTGCTAAGAAGAAGGCAGCTCCTAAGCGGAAAGCCGCGAAGAAGAAAGTCGCTAAGAGAAAAGCAGCTCCTAAGCGGAAAGCCGCGAAGAAGAAAACTGCTAAGAAGAAAGTCGCTAAGAAAAAAACGGCTAAGAGGAAAACTGCCAAGAAGAAGGCAGCTCCTAAGCGCAAGGCAGCTAAGAAGAAAACTGCCAAGAAGAAAGTCGCTAAGAAGAAAACTGCCAAGAAGAAGGCAGCTCCTAAGCGCAAGGCAGCTAAGAAGAAAACTGCCAAGAAGAAAGTCGCTAAGAAGAAAACTGCCAAAAAGAAGGCAGCTCCTAAGCGCAAAGCCGCTAAGCGGAAAGCACCAGCTCGCAAGAGACGGTAAAAACCTGAATTGGCGGGCTTTGGTCCGCCAATTGGCATCTAACGGTGCGCACGCTGACTGCGTTGAGGGTACCTGCCGCTTCCGGGGGGATGCGGTAAGAGCCCAGAGGCATATTGATCTTGGTTTTTTGGCCGATCATATGCCTTTCCGCAGTCTGCGTGCCGCCGTTTTTGTTTTTGAAACCGGATAGTGCTCGGTTCTGGACGTCAGCTCCCATAAACCAATTCTTCAAACCGCCGGATTTGGTGGTTTTTCTTGGCTGATCGGTCGTGATACCCTCTCCGATAGAGTGGTTTTGTGATTTGACGGGGAAGAGTGATGCGTTTTGGTGGATTTGCGGGTGTGCTGATGCTTGTAACTTTGGCTTCGACGACCGCTTGGTCCGCTGATCGTGTTACGGGGACGGGCACGATTATCGAAAACCAGACCTTTGGCTCCGTCAAACATTGGGGGCGGTCACTTACTGTCCGTGATGAGGGAACCATCGTCCGAGTCATGGGCGGAACTTACGGTTTTCAGATCCGAGACGAGAATGACAATGTCGTTGGCGACTTCCTGTTTCCTGATGATGCGGTTGGATTTGATCTTCAGGCGGGTGATTACAAGATTTTTCCGCTGACCTGCCGCACGCATCTTCATCATCACGTTGAAGTGACTGTCGAGTACTAAGTCTGCTCGCAATCCACCACCTGCCTCCCTATATGCTGTGCTGATTTTCGGCACGTGATGCTGTGCCTACTGCCAATAGGAGGCTGGGTTTGATTGATTTTTATACGTGGACGACACCGAACGGGCGCAAGATCTCGGTGATGTTGGAAGAATGTGGACTTGAGTACACCACGCATGCAGTGAATCTTCAGAACGAGGAGCAATTTAAGCCAGAATTTTTGGCGATTGCACCCAACAACAAAATTCCAGCCATTGTTGATCACGATGTTCCCGGCGGTCCGGTTTCTGTTTTTGAGTCTGGTGCGATCCTTGTTCACCTTGCTGAAAAGTCCGGTAAGTTTCTTCCCTCAGACGGAGCTGATCGCGCAAAAACGCTTGAATGGCTGTTCTGGCAGATGGGCGGTATAGGCCCAATTATGGGGCAGGCGGGGCACTTCACCACACAGGCGCCGGAACAGGTGCCTTACGCCATTGACCGATTTATTTCTGAATCCGCCCGTCTTATCAAAGTGCTCGATACCCAGCTGGGCAAAACGGAATTCATGGCAGGAGACTATTCGATCGCCGACATGGCGACCTATCCGTGGGTGATCCTTGGGTTCGAACTCATTAAGTCAGCGAAACCTGATGTGATCGGCGAGGGCGCGAATGTCGCTCGTTGGATCAAAACCATCGGTGAGCGTCCAGCCGTAATAAAAGGCATGGCCGTCCCAGAAGTGGCGTCTTAACGCCAAAAAATCCAATTTGAACTAGTTTCGAAAGCGGCGGGCGCGGAAACCCGCCGCTTTTTTGTGTTTTGCGTTAACCAAATTTTCAGTGGCCAGATGATTTCCTACTCCTATGCAAGGAAGAGCCTTGTGGTTGGAGGATGCGCACACGGTGAGTTGGAGTTTACGTGCGCCACACTGGAGGACAGCGAGATGGCCCGTCGGGATATCGATCAGCTGGAAAAATGTGAACTAGCAGCAGAAGCAGGTGCCCCTGAGGCGCTTTATAGCCTTGGTCTTATTTATGCGACCGGCAAAGGCGTCGATGTGGACTTTGTCAATGCGCATAAGTGGTTCAACCTGGCCGCGATGCGTGGCAGTCATGCTGCACGTGACAGTCGCTCTGATGTTGCGCTGGAGATGAATTCTTCACAGATCGCCGAAGCTCAGCGTCTGGCTCGTGAGTGGCTTTCAAGCCGGTAACCCGGTTTCACGATAAGTCATTGAAAAACTGTGTGAAACCCGCGCGGATGCTCATTCGCTCGCGGGTTTTGTCATGTCTAAGTCGGGTTCTTTCGGCCAGAAAGCTCACGTGACAGGGCACCGCGAAACGCTTATGTTGCAGCGCAAACTAAGACTAAGAGGATGATGCCCCCGCATGACTGACGCCGTTGAAGATCTTATTTCGCTTCTGGACCTAGAGCAGATTGAGCTCAACCTATATCGAGGACACAGTCCGGAGACGAGTTGGCAGCGTGTGTTCGGCGGACAGGTGATTGGTCAAGCGCTGATGGCCGCCTACCGGACTGTTGATGAAGGTCGGGTCTGTCACTCCCTTCATGCCTATTTTATCCGTCCGGGCGATCCCAAGGTGCCGATCCTCTATGAGGTTGACCGTGCGCGGGATGGGCGCAGTTTCACGACCCGTCGTGTGGTTGCTATTCAACACGGAAAACAGATTTTCAACTTAGCTGCGTCATTCCAGGTTGAAGAAAAAGGGTTTGAGCATCAGCTCAATATGCCGGATGTACCAGCGCCCGAAGAGCTTCCGACAGAGCGCGAACGGCGGGAAGCTGTTATCGATCAGCTGCCGGAAGCAGTTCGCACACACTTCACGCGGCCGCGCCCGATTGAGATGCGGGCTGTGGACCCGCAGCAATATATTGACCCTGAACCTGCTGACCCAGAGTTTAAAGTCTGGTTTCGCGCGACAAGTCCCATGCCCGATGACATTGCTATGCAGCAATGCGTGCTCGCCTATGCCTCAGACATGACATTGCTCGATACATGCATTCGTCCGCATGGGGTCAGTTGGATGTCAGGCAAGCTGCAGTCAGCAAGCCTTGATCACGCCATGTGGTTCCACCATCCATTCCAGACAAATGACTGGATGCTGTACGAGCAGGACAGCCCCAATGCTGTGGGTGCACGCGGTTTTAATCGCGGGAGCATTTACACCCGCGAAGGATTGCTTGTTGCATCGGTCGCCCAGGAAGGACTCATCCGTTTTCGCGGATAAGTCCCGTCTTCTTCAACCAATCAGTTCGTAGTCTGCCATCTCAATATTGGCAGTTGCCGCGGCGTATGCGCGTGTGTGGCTTGACCAGTTCTGCGTGATGCGTCCATCCGCGTTTTTATACCAGGATGCACAATCCGGGTCGGCCCACACGGTTCCGGACAGGTCTTTTTGGATCTCGTTATTGAAGCGATCCTGAGCTGCGCGGCTGGGCATTAGGGCCTTTGCGCCAGCCTCTTCCAAGGCTTTCAGCGCTTTAATGGTGTAAGCAACCTGATGTTCCAACATGAAGGTGATGGTGTTGTGGCCCAGATTTGTGTTGGGACCATAAAGAACAAACAAGTTGGGGAAGCCGGTGGCTGTGACACCCAAATAGGCTTCCGGGCTCTCCTCCCAGAGTTCATTGAGGTTTTGGCCGTTCTGACCGGTCACTTCCATTGACCAGCGCCATCCCGTTGTCTCAAACCCGGTTGCATAGATGAGAACATCAAAGCCATGTTGCACACCGTCTGATGTCTCGACACCGTTCCCGTTGATTTTGGTGATGGCGTTTGTCTCCAGCTCCACATGGTCCATCATCAGAGTCGGATAGAAATCGTCACAGATTAAGATGCGTTTGCAGCCGATCGGATAGTCAGGAAGCAACTTTTTACGAAGCTCAGGGTCCGGGATTTGCTTTTCCAGTTGGTCTATCGCCTGGCGGGTAAAGGCCGCACGGCCCTCCGGTGTCCATTCGAAGGCCTTCCAGAAAAAATGATCCGCATTATCATACAGCAGTTGGCGATTTCGTTTGCCCATGTCCATGGCGAGGTCAAGGTCGGTCATCATCAGCGCCTTTGTTTCATCGCTGATCTCTTGGTCATTGCGCGGGATCACCCAATTTGGAGTGCGCTGGAACACCGTCATGTGCGCGGCCTCTTTGGCGACTTCTGGGATGAGCTGCACAGCGCTTGCGGCGGAACCGATGACGCCGACCCTTTTACCCTTGAGCGAAACATTCTGATCCCACCGCGCAGAATGCATTGAGGGGCCTTTGAATGTGCCGCGCCCCTCAATATCGGGATAGGCGGGGCGATTGAGTTGGCCCATGCCGGCAATCACCGCATCGGCTTCGTATTCGGTGCCATTTTCGGTTTTGAGGGTCCACGTATTGCTGTTTTCGTTCCAGATGGCACTCGCCATGCCATCGCCAAGCTTCATATGACTGGCGAGCTGGTGGTTCTCGACAATGTTGTCTGCATAGGCCTGCACTTCGGCGGCTCTAGGAAAGAGGTGTGTCCAGCCAGGATTGGGGGCGAAGGAAAACTCGTAGAGCGCCACGGGTGTGTCACAACAGCAGCCTGGATATTTGTTTTCGTGCCAGACGCCGCCGACTTTTTGGTTTCTGTCAAAAACCAGGAAATCGTCAATGCCCGCTTCCTTGAGCTTCACAGCGGCAGCGACGCCGCCAAGGCCTGCGCCAACTACAGCTACCCGTATCTTCGTTGTCATCTTGTCCTCCCAAACGAAATGTTTTTTTGAAAGTGTATCGATCTTCGCGCGGGAGAACAGCCATTCTGTTGTGGGGTCTTCGTTACTCAGGTGTTCATCCTTGAACACGCTACGTCAACTTGGATGCCTTGGCCCGAATGTCGTTGAAATGGAAGGAGTGAAGTGGAAAGCTCTGGATAAAGGACATGTCTGCATTTTGAGCAGACCGAAAAACGTCCGGCTTAGGGAGATGCGAAATGAGTGAATTCAAACTTTTGATCAACGGCGACCTTGTCGATGGCGACATGGAAATGGATGTCGTGAACCCGGCGACAGAGGAAACTGTTGCTACATGCGCGCGCGCTTCTGAAGCGCAACTAGAAAGTGCAGTCGCAGCAGCAAAAGCAGCGTTTCCAGTTTGGTCTGCCACAAGCATTGATGAACGCAAGAAAGCTATTACAGCCATTGCTGATGCGATTGAGGCGAATGGCGAAGAGCTTGCGCGCCTTCTGACCCAAGAGCAGGGTAAGCCCCTTGCAGATGCGACAGGCGAAGTTTATGGGACTGCGGCCTTCTTTCGCTACTTCACGTCTCTCGATCTGCCGGTGAAGGTGCTTGATGACAGTGAAGGACGCCGCGTAGAAGCTCATAGAAAGCCACTGGGCGTTATTGGGGCCATTGTGCCTTGGAACTTCCCGATGATCCTCATGGCCTTCAAATTGCCGCCTGCGCTGCTCGCAGGGAACACCGTCGTGCTGAAACCTGCACCAACAACTCCGCTGACAAGTTTGAAACTAGGCGAGCTGATTAAAGATATTCTTCCGGCGGGTGTTGTGAACATCATTGCAGATGCAAATGATCTCGGTGCGCCGCTGACGGCCCACCCGGACGTGCGGAAGATCTCCTTTACGGGCTCAACGGCGACTGGCGCCAAAGTTATGGCCGGTGCTGCGGGGCTCCTGAAGCGCATTACACTGGAACTTGGCGGCAATGATGCCGGCATTGTACTTGGTGATGTTGACCCGAAAGAAACAGCGCCGAAGCTCTTCGACAGTGCTTTCCAAAATAGCGGTCAGGTTTGCATCGCAATGAAGCGACTTTATGTGCATGAGTCGATTTACGATGAGATGTGTGATGAGCTTGCGACCATTGCCGATAATGCCATCATCGGTGATGGGCTGGAGCAGGGCACCCAGCTTGGGCCACTTCAGAACAAGATGCAGTTCGAAAAAGTTCAGGAACTCATCAAAGCAGCAGATGAAGACGGCAAGATCATCGCGGGCGGTGAGGTGCCGGATAAGCCTGGCTATTTCATCCGACCAACTATTGTCCGTGATGTCGCTGAGGGCTCCCGGATCGTCGATGAAGAGCAATTCGGCCCTGTGCTGCCCGTCATCAAATATGCTGACGTGGATGACGCTATTGATCGTGCTAACGCGTCGGAATATGGCCTTGGCGGTTCGATCTGGTCGGCGGACGCAGACAAGGCTTATGCGCTTGCTGACAAGATGGAGTCTGGCACTGTATGGGTGAACAAGCACGCGGAACTCGACCCTGCCATTCCGTTTGGTGGTGCGGGCATGTCGGGGCTTGGTAGCGAGCTTGGCGAAGAAGGCCTGGAAGAATTTACCCAGCTTAAGATCATCAATATCGCCCGATAGAGGCGTTTGAGACAAAAAGAAACCCGGCCTTGCAGAACCGCAGGGCCGGGTTTTTTGTTGAGCGTGTTGTTCTGACTTAAGCGTTGCTCTTCATCATTTGAGCAGCGGCAATAAGCATCAGGGTCAACACCGCTTCAACAGCAATGAAGACGGTCGCGAACTCAGCGCCGTGCATTGCCCAGGCGAGGGTGCGAAAAACGGCCGCGCCGCCCAAGATGAATGCGGCACCGTAGGCCCAAGTGGCGTTCTGCTTCCAGGCTGCAAGGAACGCCATGACGGAGCAGGCGAAGAAGAACGCTGTGAAGTCCCCCACTTGAGTGCTGCGGGCAAGCCCCTCGAGCAGCGGCATGCCAAGACTTTCGGCGGCAGCGGCCGGGTTCGTCACCCACATGAATGCATTGATGCCCATCGCAAGCCCGGGCAGGGCGGCCAGAATACGTGCCAGCATAGATTTTCCCCCGTTTATTGGTGGGGCCAGTCTGGCCCGATTCCCCCGCCAGGGTAACTTCATTGTGGTGGGACAGCTCTGGAGTGTCTGAATTTGGCAGCCAAACCGGCGAAATATGCTCTTGAAACGTAAGGACTTGTGCGGCATACACGGCGGTGGAGAGGTGGCCGAGTGGCTGAAGGCGCTCCCCTGCTAAGGTACAGGCGACAAGAAAAGAACCTTATTGATTACAATAGGTTGGCCTGAGACACGTCGAACATCCCCGTGTTTTCCCCAGAGAAATCCCACCCGTGACGCTGAACATCTTCGGCGAGTTCCGGTCCCCCGAGCTTCGCATATCGCTCCCACTGGTTGGACATCCATCCGCCCTGATCTTTGAGCCTTTGGCTATCGGTCGTGCAGGCATAGAACCAGGTCGCCCAAGAGTGGCGAGCGACGTGCGGTGTGACCTCTCGCGGATCCAATCCGGCAATCCTTACCGCGCTCTCAAAGAAGCGGAGCCTGTGACCGGTGTTTGCCTTCTCCGAGTAGGGCTGGCCGTCTGCCTTGCGGAACAGAGGTGCATCTTCGTTCACATTGGGAAGGGCCGCTAGTTCCCTCACGGTGCGCTCCTGGAGGTGCAGGACGCGTTCATGACCATTCTTGGTATCTCGAAGCACACAACGTCTGTAGGGCAGCTGCAAATCGCGTTTGGCATTGATTGAAAGCGTCTCGTTGACCCTGCTTCCCTGACCGAACAGAAACGTGGTCAGTGCCGGTGCCCATGGATGGTGCTTCGGACTCTGTCTTGTGGCGTTGATGATGCGATCGACATCGGCTGGAGCGACCCATACCGTCCGCACATTCTGCTCAGGTGCTTTGGCTTTTCGGTGCGGGAAGTTCACCACGGCACGAGAAGGCGTCACAAACTGGCGCCACTGCGTTGTTGCTGCGGCATCCGGATAGGCTTCAACCGCGCATTTCATGATCAGAGCGTCTGTCACCGCTGAGAGGGGTAGGTCTTCAAAGAAATCCAGTGGGCGTTCGAGGAACCGGTCACTACCGCCTTGCGCTAGATATTCTGCGGCGACTTCTCCGAATGTCTTTTCGGTCCCGTTTTGCTTGGTGATCTCTTCGCGCTTGCCTTCGATCTGGTCGAGGATCGCTTGAGCTTCCGCTCTTCGAGTAGTCTTCGTGCTTCGCTCAATTTCCCGGGTGATCCTTTGCCCGTCCTTCCAGACGGAGAGGGTTCCTCGGACAATGTAGAAGCGATTTCCCTTCCTTGTGCCTGGGCGGTAGAGCTTGAGGGGCATGGTCGAAAGGACTCCCAAAGTACACTTAGATCATTGTCGGTCAGCACCATGGCGCGACCAATCAGAGCAAAGCAACCCTCTGACCGGATTTTGGCGCGGATTGTTCGCTCGCTGGGTTTGTTACCGTTGGCGTCGGTTGGCAGCATCTCCATCACGTCCTTGATGGAGTGACGGGGCTCATATGGGCCATGCGTGCGCTCTGCCATGGTGTCAGGCCTTTACTTCCTCGTTCTCAGCCAGGGCGACAAACAGATCCCATAGGAAGCTCTCCAAGGGGGTCAGGGTGCTTTCCCTGGGCTTGGGCTGCGTTGGGTCCATTCGGATCTTCACAAGAAGCTGCTCGGCTGCGATGCGGGCTGCAGGGCTTGAGAGCGGGACTGATGCCGGCGCGATGTTATCCAGCTTCACGTTCAGCTCTTCCAGCTGGTGAGTGATCTCGGGCAAGGCGCGCGCCACCAACTCTTCCAGCGATAGGTCTTTGATGTTGCTCATGCAAAGCTCCGTACTGAATAGCGATTTGTGGCGTTGAGGTCGGTCACATCTGGACCTTGCGGAAGAATGTCAGCGCGGAGCCATGCGATCTCTTCCGCTGCTTCCTCTGCGCTTGCCTTGTCGATGTACCACGCCTTTTGGTGTCCGAAGTCTCCATTGTGCCACTGGTACCCGCGCGCGCTTAGATCGTCTTTTCTGCCAAAGGGTGCATTGGTCGCCCATATCCGCTGACCTGGTTCACGCGCGCTCTTGATCAGCTGTGGAAACAACGGCTCGCTCGCGAGCGCTGGTTTGTCTGCCAGGAGCTTCACAAGGGCCTCGCAGTCAATGTCACCTCTATGCCCTTCAAAGAAGAAACCATGCCACCAGGCACACGCCTGCAAGGCTTTGGAGGGCGCGCCGAGTGCCGTCCAGTCGACCTCCGTCATGGAGCAAGCCCAAGGGTGTTTCTGTGCTTCCGTGCTGTATCGCTCGACAAACTGTCGGTCGAAATTGGCGTTGTGAGCGACGATCAGACTAGCGCTCATCAACAATCCTTCAATCTCGGCAATCGGTAGAACGTGCCCCGCGACCATCTCATTGGTAATGCCGGTAAGCGATGTAATCTTCTCGCTGATAGGGATGGCAGGCTGGTTGTAATAGCTCTTCCCCGGTCCACAAGAGACTATCCTGTCGTTGGCGTCATACATAAAGAAGCACAGACCGAGTTCAATGATCTCATCTTTCTGAGCATTGACGCCCGTGGTCTCGACATCGAGCGCAACGCCCATCTGTGTCGGTTCTCGGACCCACTCCGGATCTAAGAAATGCTTGCCGTTATCAAAGCCGGTGAACCGGGTAAGAATTCTCTGATCGTCGGACATTATGCGGTCTCCTTGCCGATAAGGGTGTCTTCCTCGCGGAAGTATTTCTCTTTGCCGCCGGGTTTGATCCATCGAATAGACGGCATTGGAGGTGGGTCATCGGCGTCCCAAACAAACCAGCTATATGAGGTGGCTGTTGACGCCTTGTGATCATACCGCCCTTTGACCATGGCAATGCGCTCGACACTGACAAAGACGTGGTGTGGCCGGGTTTCTCTATTGCCAAAGAGCCTTTCGTAGCGTCCCTTGCTCTCCATCCACGAGGTTCTGATTAGGACGGCAACGCCCGCATTTGGGAAGCGAGTGCGAGAGGTTTCCACAAACTCAAGCGCTTTGTTGAAGGGTGGGTTCATGAAAACCCAATCGACGGGCACTGAGGGAATCCACGGCGGATCCAAATTACCGCCCAGAAAATCGCCAACCTCTCCATATCCATAAGGATGGATGTCCGACGCAACCACCTCACCGAAGTAATCATCTAGGGCGACCGCCATATGCCCTTGTCCACAACATGGATCATAGGCCACGAGCTCCAGATGTGGATCCAGCTCAGCCTCCTCGCAGAACGCGCGGACTGCCCAAGGTGGCGTGGGGAAGAAATCGAGACTATCCGGCGCCTCGTGACGCTGTGCTCTGACCGCATGTGATGTGTTTCCAAGGTCTGTCATGCTATCCCCTCGTCGTTTTTGACAGGGAATGGCCATTGTCCGGTGATGACGTATGGCGTTTTAGTTTCCAGGCGGTGCCCGAATACCGTCACGCGGTCTCCTAGATGTAAAAACACGGCGGGGCGAATGGTGCCTTCTGGCGCTTCAATGTCTTCTCTAATGTTCATGCTATCCCCGCGGCTGCTTCAATGGCTTGTTTCTTGATGCGAGACCACAGCCACATGTGAATGCGCGCGTATCTCCTGCACTGGTGAAACAGTTCGTCAGCGACCTCAAACTGCTTGGTTTCGTGGGCGGCTTTGTATTTCTCGTAGAACCGGTTTCCTCTCCGCCGGGCCAGAGACGCAGCTTTGCGCAACCGTTTGTCTGCAAGGCGATAGTGTTTTCCGCAGATGATCTCTGTGTCTGGGCCATCATCAGGCAGGCGCTTTGCAGTTCTCCCACAGAAGGGCACCACGCAGGGGATGCGGTCAGGTTTGGTCATGCGACCTCCCAGATGCCATTGCCACAGCGGCGGAAGTCGCCTCGCTGCAAGACCTGCCGAACCTTTGCCCGCCAGTGTTTGTTGCTTCTCGTTTTCGGATGCCCGGCGATGGCGCCGTAAAGGTCATCGAGCTTGACTGGACCGTGTGACGGCATGGCCTGGGCGACAACCTCGCGCCAGGTGGCAGGCTCGCCCGCGAGCGCGATGGCGATGAGCCGAGGCAACTGAAGCGGCACGAACTTTCCTACAAACCCCGCGTCATAGAGGCGGTCAGCGTCTTCCTGCCCGTATGCGATCAGAACAGAAGGTGCGCCGGCGTTGTTGTCAGCGCGTTGGCCTGAGACATGGTGGAAGTTCAATCGACCGTGAAAGAAATGCAGAGCGGCTGCCTGATGCCAGATATAGGGAAACCAAGCGCTTGTCTCTGTGCGAGCGAAGATCAACGCGGTCCCATGGTTGTGGGCGGCAAGCTTTCGGATCCATTCCTCGACCATGCGCCCATAGGGTGGGTTCATCCAGACCCGGCCCCACCAAGGGGTTGTCAGTCCGTCATCTTCAATGGTCAGGTGATGGTCTGCGGTATCCCACGGACGATTTACCGGTGAACAGGGATCAAGGTCGAACCGACCAAGCGCAGAGACAATCTCTGGCGGAGTCAGCCATTCATCCTTGAGCGATCGTCGGGACTGGTGCGACCCCATGCCAGCGAAGGTGTTTGTCATCCCTCGGCTCCAATCGTGATGAATATGTCGTTGAATTGCAGGCCAACAGGGATATTCGTCAGCGTGTGCAGGTTGTAGGCCGTTGCACAGCAATCGCCTACGTGGCTTCCCGGGCGGAACGCTGCCACCCACACGTCGTCGATCATCTCAAGAGACCAGCACTTTCGGGAAATCTCCGCTACCTGTTGGTACTGGTTCTGCATGACTGACGCATGTGGGGATGGTTTGACATAGGGCATAAGCAGGTCGTTGATCTGCTGCACACGGTTGTCTCGTTCTTCTTGTGGTGTCACCATCGGAACAGCACTCCTTCAAACACATCGCCCTCTTTGGGGACGAAGTATTCAAGAAACTCTTTGTCGGAATTGAATCCATCGGCTTGAGAAAAGCCATTCAGTTCAACGGTGCTCGCGGCTTTGAACGCTTGGAAGTCCACTGTCTCTAAGGCGAGCCGCGAACCAGCATTTAGAATGGTGATCCTTGTCCCACTACCAGTGGCCTGCCCAAACTTGAAGCCTCCCGGTGTCCGGCTTTTCCACCAAAGGTCGAGCTGAAGGTCTTCAAGGTGATGTGATGTCCCAAATTTCTTCACGTAAAGAGGACCGAAACGTCTAATCGTCTGGCGCTTGACGCGCCCCTCGACCGGCTCGCCGGCGAGTTCTTTCAACCCGTTCACAATCCATGGGCGCATTTCGTCGATATTAAAGCTAAGAAGCATTGGGGAACTCCTTGTACTCGACACCATCAAGGAGGGAGCCGGTTATTAATAACCACCATGAGATTTCAGTGGTGTCGCCCATTAGGCTGCGTCCTTGGATGCTTTTTCCATCGACGAAACAAAGCCGTCCAGAACGCCCACTGCTTTGTGGGTCGCCTTCGAGTTGTAGGCGATGCTCTTGATGCTAAAGACCGCCATCCGGCCTATAAAGGCGTTGACAGCTACCTGACCGCCTCTTGTCTCCTCTGCGTTCGCAACCGCATCAAAAAGCCTCTCCTTGCTCTTGAAGTGCTTGTAAAGGGTCGCCGTGGACACGTCAGCCTTCCTGGCTATCCCTGCCATGGCGGCATCCTGGAAGCCATTCAGTAAGAACACTGATCTGGCGGCTGACAGTATTGATTTGCGCTTACTCTCTGATACGCGGGTGCGGTATGCTTCAAGTCCGTGGCTCATTGTGTTCCTCCTGTGGGGCAGTTGCGATCTTCGGCTCGTTCGACTTGGTCCCAGTCGCAGTTGAGCTCGTGATTGATTGAGTTGCCGATCAGTGGATAGCGGTGCCGTGAGACCGAGACCTTCACGAACGATCGAATTCTTGGTTCCGCGAAGTCAGGGACGCGGTGAATGACGCGCTCGTCCAGCTTCAGCAAGTGCTTGTCGGGATAGGTCTTGTGTGGCCCGCCTTCGGCTTCCCGTTCCATCTCTGGCAGTGAAGCGACGTGATCCTGCGAAAACATGCAGAGCTCTTCTGGCTCCCAAAAAAGTGTCCCCTCGGAGTCTGACCAGACATAATTCACGTCGTCGGTCATGAAGCCGTCTGAATGCCACCCAGGCCTATTGCCGGGCTCTGTCTGCGAGACCCAGAGTGTCTTAGCTGTGAGATAGACATAGCTCTCGTCCCACGCCCATTGACTGAGGTTCTGTCGGACCCGAGCGACGACTGGTCTGAACTGTCGGAGGTTGGCCGGTACTGTCAGGTCACCGCGCGGTAGCTTGATGGGGCAATAGAGCCAATACATCATCTCCGTTGGAGACAGATCGATCAGCCCGAGGTCTTCAGGTGCTGTGCCGTACCAGCCTGATCGTTCTTCAATCATCGCGGACCTCGAGAAAGTCCAGGTCTTCGAAGATGTAGAGCATCAACTCCATCTGAATGAAGACGGCGCAGCATCCGACATAGCGCAGTCTCAGATCGTCAGGGATCTTGCCGCCGGTTTTGAATGCGTGGAACTGCCTGGTTTCGTCTGGCACGTCTGTGCGCACGAGTGCCCACATCCAGAACATTCCATCCATATCCTGCACTCTGAGGATTTGCGCCCCTTCGGGCAGCTTCATGGTGAAGTGTTCTTGAACGGGCATCTGATACTTGAAGATGACGCGACCAGATGCGTCCGACATCTTCTCGCCGCGCGTGGCTGGGTCCCATTGGTCCGCTTGAGTCTCGGTCATCAGGCAGCCCCTCGTTTTGATCTCAGGACGCGCTGACAGTTCTGGCAGGCGTGGTTCAATGGCAGATTGCAGGTCATGCGGTAGCCCTTCACGCGCTTTCCGCAGAGTGGCTGCGATACCTGACCCTTGCGAATAACTTCGCCTTGAAACTCTTCACCGGCCTCTGCGACGAGGTGAAGCTTCTGGCCAGACTTTTCTTGTGCGTAGATCATTCTTCGCCTCCGTGGCTCTGGTCGGTGATTGATAGGTGTTCGGTCATATGCTCAAGCACGGGGCGACCGTCACTCGCCAGCATGTAGGGCATGAAGACGTGCTCGAAGGTGAGGATGCCGGTTTCGACTGCTGTCACTTGACCCTTCACCCAATCACGCAAGATAGAGTTGACAGCGATCATTCCTTGCTTGAATGCCTTGTCTTCCCACTCGGCTTTTGACGATTTCTTACTGGTGTTCCAAGGGTTCGCCTTGAGATAGGTGTTCGCCCAACCCTGGGCGCTGGCCTTGAGCTGAACGTTCTGGCCGCGCCAGGTGAAGGCCAAGAGGATCGCGTTCTCATGGAAGAGGTCCATGAAGCCGACGCTCTCGCAGTCGAAATGCTGGAGAATGCGCACGACTTCGTCACGAGCGTTTTTGCCGCTTGAGGCTCTGGCATAAGGGATGCTCATGCAGGTACCTTCTCTTTGAGGGTGAGAAACAGGTCATGGACCGTTGTGGCGTTCTCAATGTCCTCATCGTCCACTTCAAGATCAGTGGCGATGTTCAGTTCCAAGCACAGTTCAAGCGTGTCGAGGCTATCCTCCAGAATGTCCTGCCAGTACGTGTCTGGTGTGACCTCAAACCGGCCCGAGAAGTGGTCGAATATGGTCTTGGTGATCTTCTCAAGTAGCGGGTCCATTGGTTTCCTCTTGTGTTTCACGTCTGATCTGCCCAAGCGCCCTATGGGCTGCGATGACTGTGACCATGCGTGTGTGGCGTTGGGTTTCGTCGTAATCTGGGTCGGTGTAGACGGCATGCAGGTCCTTGCAGGCCTGTAGGGGGTCGATGCACTGCGCTGCCCACCACATGCGTTCATTGGTGCTGTGCTGGGCGTTCTTGCCTTCGCGATGTTCTGCAGATGTCAGCGGCAGGCACCACATGTCTGACGGCTTCTCTTGCATGCCAGTTGGGCGCTTATCGTGGGCCGGTGAGCCGTAGCGCACATGCACAACCTCACAAGGCCCGCCACCCGATAGGATTGACGGCAGGGTCGCTATGACGCCCTTGTAGGCCTTGTCGATGACCCGGGGTTGGCGTTGTCCTTTGGCGCGAGCCGTCTTGTCTTTCTTGCGCTCTTCTGGGCGCCCCTTCTTGGGACGCACTGTTTGTCCTGTGAGGTTCATGGCGCCACCTGAATAGTGGTTGCCTCGACAGGCTGGGGGATCTGGCGCCTGCCGAGGCAACGTGCCCACCACTCGGGGGAGAGGTGGTGGGGAACAGCTGGTCGCCCAATCGGCACGCTTTCAAAACCGACTGGGCGACCGTCCCGCCGAATGCCATCATCGCTAAGGAGACGGCGGGGATTATGTGAGGAGGAGAGGCGCATTACTCGGTGCTCTCTCCTTCGGCTGCTTCCTCTTCAGCTTCCGGTTCAGCCGTCTTCAGGTCTTTGGCCTTCCGCATGCACAAGGCCTCCAGGGCCATATGCTGCGAGCTTTCAGACGAGATGCCAGCAAGGGCGCGAGGTTCGGTCTCTTCGTCCCACCACTCATTGAGGTCGTCGAGTGTTTCAAAACCGTCGATGGCTTCCCGCGCGGTCTCAAAATACTCTTCTGCGTTGGGCTGCTCTGCGGCAGCTACCTCAAACTCTGACTTGCGGGTGTTGTAGGTCTGGCAGATTTTCTTATGCAGACCGAGGTCTGACTTGCGCCAGAGGTTGAGGGTGCCGTCTTCATAGATCGGGGTCCAGATATCGGTCAGTTCCTCAACGCTTTCCGCAGCTTCAAGCTTGTCGAGCGTTTCTTGTGGATCTACTTCGACAACGTCTTCGCTGGTGAAGTCTTCCATCTTCGGTGCGGCTGGTGCATCCCCCTTGGGTGTGATGTCTCTCGCGTTGTCTGGCCCTCGGAAGTCTTGAACCTCGTCGATGTCGTAAACACCGAGGATCACTTCCGGGCAGTAGCGCCGTGCCCAATTGCGCACGGTGTAATAGCTTATCTGCTGCTCAGGGTCGTTCTTCCAAAGCGGTGAGTTCTGAGGCTTGATGTCCGTGAGTTTCGGAGAAGTGACAGAGTGCGGTGTGTCGGGATCGTCTGTGAAACAGCCTGTGACAGTACATTGGAGGTCAGAACCGGTGCCAGTGTACTCGTACTTGAGACGTCCTTTGATGGGCGCGCGTGTGTTAATCACCGACGCGACCAGCTGGGCCTCATAGGCGATTGTGCCGCTGGCCTCATATGCCTTCTGAGATACTGCATATGGGTCCATCTCCCAGCGCCAGGCCTGCATGGCGATCCCCAAGCACGCCCCCGGGTTTCCCCTAAATGGCTTGCCCACCATTGGGCCGGAGATCGACATCATTTTTGCGACCTCCATGGCTTGGCTCATATCTTTTGCAACGAGAGAGCCGCCGCCTTCGAGACCGGTAAGCGCGATCTCTTGGCTTTTTTTCTTGTCGATCCGGTCTTCGATTTGTTCAACAGTGGCCATCTTCAAACCCTTTCTTCGCTGGTGATTTCAATGCCGGGGATTTCCTGATGTCGGCTCGCGGGCGAGCGGGCCAGACCGTCTGCAAGCTTCTGCACGACGGCGATCAAATCAGGGTGCCCCTTGAAGTGATCGACCGCCTTGTCAGGGTCAGTGATGGTGGCCTTCCAGTAGGTTTTCAGACCGCGCGCGTTGCCCATGTCGCCCTGTACCTTGGGCTTTGTCTGGGCAAGCTGCTCCGCCTGTGCTGCGGTGGCTTGTGCCTCTTCGATCTTCGCATCCGCTTCGGCCTGTAGAGCCACCACGTCAGTGTCAGTACCTACATTCTCGCCAGCGTTGGCGTTCTCTTCTGCTTCTCGCGCAATGCGGGCAGCTTCCTTCGCTTCGTTTTCTTTCTTTTGAGCCTCAGCGCGAACACGTTCCTCTTCCTCCCGACGCAAGCGATCCTGCTCCTTGAGGTAAACTGTCATGCGCTCTTTCATCGTCTTCACGATGGGTGACAAGGCTTCGGTTAGGGCTTTGAAGCGTGCATCAAGTTCGCGACCTTGCTGGAGAATTGGTTCTTTCTCCGCTTTGCGCGTTGCCTCAACTATCTTTGAGAACTTGGTCAGCTGTTCAAGGAAGCTGTTCGCTTTGGGCGCTGTTTCGTCGTTGAACTCAGGGCGCTCGTTGATCCATTTGTTGCCGGTCTCTTTCAATGCCTTGGCGCGATCAAGGAGCTGTTGGAACTCTTCGGAGTGCTCTGGCTGATTGTGACCGATCTCGGCTGTTGCTTCTGTTGCGGCTTGCATGGGGGTTCTCCTTAAAAGACGGGGGCTGCCGTGTTGGGGTCGAGGGCTTGCTTCGGTTGCGCTGCTGGTGTCTCAGGCGCCCACTCTCTGGCCCAGCTGCCATAGTCAATTCGGAATCTGTATTCGTTTTCTTGGATCGGCTTGTCAGCGCAGTAAGACCAGATGCTTTCGGCCTCTCGCGGCTCACCGTCGACCAAGCATTGCAGGGTTTCGTCCGAGAGCAGTTCGCCTGCCTCGTCCACTTCCTGATTGACCCAGATCGCTACCGGTACCCACGGCCCGCCTTTGACGAGCTTGCAGCGATAGAAGCCGCTCTGAGGCTCCGTTGTAATCTTGGTCGAGCCCCGCGCTTTCAAGTTGAGCATCCAGTAGGCGTAGAGCTCTTTCTGTGGGGTCGGCTCTCTCATGCCTTCCTCCCAAAAAAGCGGTACACTGGGCAGTGAATGAGACGGCGCTTCATTCGTCGTCTCCGGTAAGCTCAGCTTGGCGGGCTTCTTCGATGATGTCGCTCGCTTCCGACAAACGGATGCGACTTACCTCAGCCTCGCCTCTCTGCAGTGCCTGGTCGGCCAGCCAGACTTTGAGGCGAATGTCTTCGAGACGTTTCATTCGTTTCTCGTTCATCGTGTTCTGTCCTTTAGGTGCGCAATGCGACTGGTGCGGGTTGGGTAGAGCGTGTCCCAAGAGGCCCACTGGGTGCCGTTTAAGAAGCGGTCGAATGTTTGGTAGTCGAACTCATCCAGCGGAGCACTGCTGCCCCTGCGGGCTGCCTCTGCGGCCCAAATGCGCTGGTCGGTAAAGACCAGGGCAATGAGGTGGCCCTCTCCGTCGCGATTGATGACGCGCGCAATCGTGAAAGCACCTTGCGGATAGCCCTGTTGCACCATTAGTCGAATGAGGTGGAGGGTCTGCTCTTCGCAATCACCGGGCGTATCGGCGACGGGTTGCTGCCAGTCCTCTCCCACATCTGGCCGATGCGGAATGTCAAACCACGCTTCCTTGGAGGCGTCACGCAGGTCGATTACGAAGTCGTCACTCTCTTTGATCGTTGCCTTTGGAGCCGCTGTGCAGGGCCACCATGACGGATTGTCCCGACAGAGTTGCTCATACCCGCCGAGCGGCGGAGTGAAGGTGTCCGATCGGTCGATAGCGGGCGGAATTTGGGCCTGCGGTGTTGCGCAGCCGAGCAGCGCCACAACCATCACTGCGAGACACAAAGTCAGTGACGCTGCGCGCCGCAGCTTCCATTGCAATCCGGCTCGCTGGCGAGCGCGAAGCATGGGGCCATAGTCTTGGGTGCGGGGGGTGTTCATGAGAGTAGCTCCTCTAGCAAGAGGTTCCTGATCGACGTGAACTTCTGGTTGGTGTCCAACAATTCAGTCAGGTCGGACTGCCTGAGCTCAAGAGTTGTGAATTTGTGTTCACAGCCGAGGCACTGCTTGCGCCGCACCAGAAGACCCATTTTCTTTGTTGCTGGGTGTCGGGACCTGTGTCGCGGTCGAGTGTCGGCGGTGCGCAGGCGGTTACCGCCGCATTCGGGACACTGAAGTCCAGCACCGTCCTCGTAGCAGGCGGCTTCAGTGGTTGAGACGCTGCTCATGACGTCTCTACTCCGCTGCTGCTTGTAGGGAGGAAAGGGCGCGCTCTGTTGCTGCTTTCATAGAGGCATCGACTTCGTCGAGCTTCCGCGCGACCTGAAGCTCAAGCGTCTCGCTCCGCAGAGCGCCGAGAAGGGCGACAAACTGGATTGGCATGGTTTGAGACGCTGCAAGAACGTTCGTCCGGCGAAACCGGATGTTCTTCATGATCAGGCGGCGGCGCGCTTGAATGGCCTCGACTGACAGAAGCTCGCCCGCGAGCGCTGGCGTCACACCGGGCACTTTCAGGTCCAGAAGATCAGAAGGGCGGTAAGTGGCAGAGGCGGCTAGGACGCTTGAACCTTGGGCCCGCAGACCACATAGGGTGGCGGCTTTGAGGTTGTCTTCGATTGCGGTTTGCATTGTTCGTCTCCATCAGCGATGGAAACAAGTTACCCAAAATGGGTAACATAGTCAACCCAAAATGGGTAACATTTCTAAATTGGCTCTGTAATTTTACCCAGGTGGTTCGAACAAAGGTCGTAAAGCCGCTGATTTTCAGGCCGATCTGGTCCTGTTTTGGACAGTGATTCTTGCAGCGAACGCAGCTGGTCTGCCTGTCTCTTGACTTGGTCGTCGGGTAGCTCTTGGAACATACGCAATTGGCCTCCCTTTCATTCGCCTGTGAGGACGAGTTGTCGGGGTTCGACAGCGCCGGGGGTTGCCTCACAGTGAAATGGTGGCAATACTTTAGAAGGTGGTCACTGGGAGGTGAAGACGTGGAAAACCACGTGTTGAAGGGTGCATTTTTGACCCATGGGCAGAGGCAGGCTCTAGCGGCGTTGGCAAACGGTTTGACAGCTTTCGAGGCTGCAGAGGAAATAGGAATAAGTGTTCGTTCCTTGCAGGGGCGCGTAGCGCGCGCTCGAAAGGTGTTGGGTGCCAACAGCAAGGAGGCGGCGATTGCCAGAGCAGTCGTAAACAGGGAGATCGTACAAAATGTCGACCGAACTTTTATTCCGCGGCCTATCGCTCGAAATCGGCAATCTGAAAGAGTTGTTCCGCCAGGCTGAAGAAGCCTTCGCCAAACGGGGCTATCCACACATGATCTATGCGGCATCCGGGCAAACAGGTCTGCCGTTTTTTGAAACCCGTCATTCCACAACTCCCGACAGTTGGCGCGCTCATTATGAAGCGAACGATTATTACTTTGACGATCCGATCGTTCGTGAGTTTCTGGGCGCCAGAAAGCCGTTTCTCTGGAGCGATGTTCCGCGCAAGGGGCGGGGGAAACTCATTATGGATGAGGCGAGCACGGCAGGTTTGACCTGTGGCCTTACAATTCCGATCCGAGGCGATGAGGATGGTCTGGCCGCCGTCTCGCTCTCTGGCCGTGATACCAATCCCACACCGAACGAAATTCGTGACCTTGAAGGTTTGGCGCTGACCTTCAATTCGCTGTTTCATCGCCTAAAACCTTTGGCGGTGCAGAAGGACTTTGATCTCAGGGACCGCGAAATCGAGTGTTTGCAATGGGTTGCTGTTGGAAAAACCAGCGAGATGATTGCAGAAATTCTTGGGATCAAGAAACAGACTGTGGATGGCTACATCCGAGATGCAATACTAAAGTTGGGTGCCAAAGGGCGACCAGCTGCCGTTGTGAAGGCGCTCATCAACCAGATCATTGTGAAAAATCCGACATCCACCCCCTATAAGTAGGGATATACAGCCGTCACAGTGATGGTTCATTTTTGGGGCATGATTGATTTGCTCCAATGGCGGACCCTTCCGCGCCACCCTGATCTCTGGGTGAAGCACCACGAGCTGCGCAAGGCGGTTTTTGTGGATGAGAAGGGGTGGGGCGTGCCGTCTTTCGATGGCCTGGAATATGACGAATATGACACGCCAAGCGCTGTCTACATGCTTTCCCATGAAAACGGCGAAGTGCTGGGGTGTCAGCGCCTTCTGCGGTGCAGCCAGCCCTATTTCATGAAGGACCATTTCCCCGACTCGGTGACAGAGATGCCTTTGCCAGATACTGATCGGCATTGGGAGGCGTCTCGCTTCACAATCCGCCAGGACATCTCAAGAGAAGCCCAGGCAAAGGTGATGGGGGAGATCTGTGCCGCCGGTATCGAGTTCGGTCTCGCTCATGGGATCGAGAGCTATATCTACTTCACCCCAGCGGATCTGTTCGCGGTTGTGAGCAGCTACCTTCCGGTCGAGCTCCGCACCATCGGGCCGGAGATTGACCTCTCTGGCGAGAAGAATGTCGCTGTTGAAAGCATGAACACGCTGGAGGGGCTCAGGGGCTTGCGCGAGTTGTTTGGTCTGCCTGACGATGTTCTTGAGCCTCAGACTGTGCGGGAGGCCGCATGATTGACGAAAAGACAGAAGGCCTTTTAGAGGCCGCCGACTATCTGATCGCTGAGGCTGAACGCCAGGAATACTTTGAGTTTGCTAATGCTGTCAGGCAGGCGAAGTCCGAACTGGTGCAGACGCCAGCTTTTAAGAAAGCTGCTGCGGAGCCGAGCAAGCCAAAAACATCCATTTAGCCGAGTTTTACGGCCAGCCTTAACGCTGTATCGAAGACGGGTTGTAGGGCTTTCGCTGCCGCTTCGGGTTCATCTTCTCTACCAACGGCGACTTCGTAAATCTCAGCGAATGATGCGGCACGGGCACGTGGGCCAAGCTCGACGCCGTTTTCTTTCTCCCAGTTATCAAGCAACAGAAGAGTGATAAAGGTCGCTTTCTCTTGAAGCGAAGGTGGCTTGTCTGAAGCAACTGGATTGGCTTCTGGGTCAATCAGTTCGGCGACTGTGATCTCCATTGCATCGGAAATCTTGGTCATCCATGTTTCTGTAAGGCGCCGTTCGCCGCGCTCCAGCTTCACGATTTGCGTTTCGCCACAGCCGACCGCCTCCGCCAGCGCTTTGCGCGTGAGGCCCTTTTGTTTCCGCCACATTTCGATGTTGTTACCCATGGGCGCGAGTCTCCACATTGGGCACGGAAACTACATACCCCAAAATGGGTAAGATATTTCTTGCTGAAGTTACCCGAAATGGGTAAGTTCGGCTCATGAAGCTCAAATCGTACCTAGAAGAAAACAAGATCGATCACGCCGAATTCGCTGATGCGGTGGGCTCCTCGGTCTCCGGTGTCCGCAAATGGTTGTCTGGGGAGCGTGTCCCGCGCCGAGACGCGATGAACAAGATCATCGCCACAACCGGCGGAGCCGTAACCGCTGCTGATTTCTTTCCAGAACCGGCGGAGGGGTAGGGCGGATGCTAGAGCATCAGAAAGAAAGCTCGACCTGCAGCGCTGCAAGCGGCGACTGCCCCGAAAGCAAACAGTGCGATGCTTCGATTGTTGAGGTGCCGCACTTTTGTGGTGGCGACGAACCGTACCCCGTCGTGTCTGTTCAGTTCCTGGCGCAGAGAGCGCGTTTCTGCTTCTCCAAAACCAATTCCCATCATCGCAGCAGCAATTGCCGCGACAAGAAAGTCGTCTTGTGCTGCGCCGAACAGCAACACGTAGGCAACCAAGAAAAGCCCAACGAATCCCATACCGGTGAACCAACTTTCTTTCAAAAGGCTGGCGAGATCGCCAAGCGCTTTGCCAAACAGAGTTTCCATTCGGTTGTTCCTCTGAAATGGAACCGGGTGGGATTGCGCGTCGGTGGTGGTGCATCGACGCGCACCAACTATTCACCAGCATGTTGTGCTCCGTCAATGATGATTGGGGGTAGGGCATGACCGACCTCGTACCCTCTCCCCAAGACGATGAGATGGGCATGATCCTGCCCGATGGCCTGTCTTATGAAGATTGGTCTCGCACTGCTCTTGGGATGCAAACTGTCTGGGGCAAAATACCTTGGGTGCTTGGGGACGTGCTGGCCTATGGCGAGGAACATTTCCCTGACCAGTGGGAGCAAGCGCTCAAGTTCACGCGTCGACAGAACGAGACACTGCGCAAATACATGCAGGTTGCAAAGAAGTTCCCTCATGACAGGCGCCGGTGGGACTTGTCTTTCACCTACTACCAGAAGGTCGCGTTCCTTGATCCGGCGCGCCAAGACGAACTGCTTGACCAAGCCGCCCGCGGTGAAATCAACACCACTGACCTTGCGCGGCTCACCCGCAAGAGCCCGGTTATTAATAACCAGAGAAAGACACCGGACCTGCCAGATGAGAGAGAATCTGATGAAGACAAGCCTGTCATGGATGGCACGGCTGTTGGCGAGGCGGTTTCGGCTGAGAGGCCTGAGAAGCGGCTCCCTGAACAGGTAGAAGGGCAGGCGCAAGAGGTTGAGCCAGAGGGCGAAGAAGAGCCGTTTGACCGCGTTGCTGATATGCACAAGCGCTGGGACAAGATGACGGGTGCTGAACAGATCGCATTCTTCAAGTGGTCTTTGAAGCGGCTGCAAGTCGTGCTCTCCCATGAACAGAAAGATTTGGCTCAGGCGGTGATTGACCGAGTGCAATCCGCTGAGATGTCCTTGGCAAATGGGCCATGTGAGGAGGTATCCGAAAGGACCTCACCTGTGGTTGGCCATGAAGATGGTTCAGCTGAGGCTGGAGTAGAGGGGCAACCTTCGTCGATCCCAGCTGCCTCCGACCGGATGGTCGGCGCTGGCGTTAGCGGCACCGAAAGTGCAAACGCATCGGCGGGGGAGGTCACTCGGCCTTCTCCGCCACCTGCACCTGGTCTCGACGACTTCGACGAGATAGAGGATATGCCAGAACAATTGCGCCGGTTCCCTCAACAGGAGCCTGCCGATGCCTGAGAGCACGTTCTTTGAAGGAAGGGAAGGCGACGACATTGTCTCTGTCGCCGCCCACCCTTTGAACGATGTCTTTTACCACTTCTCCAATGTGTCTCATCGCTTCTTCCGTCATAGGTCAGTTTTCCCGCCAATGATTATGGAGAAGGACCTATCCGAATGTGTTCGAGATTGTCCCGCCGCGCGGGAAAAACAGGAACGGAGGCGGACGCCATGAGTACGGCTGAAGCAACAGTAAATGACTGCAGCACCATGTTTCGGGCCTTGGCGGGTGGTCGAAATTGGAATGACAGTGTTCAACGCGGCATCGACAGGGCATCACGCCTGGTTGGTGTTTCCAGATCCCAAGGCAAACGGCTCTGGTATGGCGACTTATCGAGCGTGCCGGCGCATGTCTATCTGCAGGTTCAACAGAAATACGAGGCGCTTTGTGAGGCCGAAGAGCGCAAAGCCAACATTCAACGACAGATCCTGAAATCAAGGATCGAAAGGGGATTTGATGCGGTGGCTGAGAGCGAAACTAGCGAACGCGATGTATTGGGTGGGCGGAGTGTTTTGTCACGTCGGTGACTGGATTGCTCCGGCAACCTTCAATAGCCCGGACGCCGATGTTTACGGCAACACAACCGGATACCAAGACCGGGCTGGGTGAGTATCCAGCCCCTAACCCCCAAGGAGACGAAATGACATGGCTAAGAATGTGGCTGACGTAAATGAAGGCGACGGCGCACCAACTGCGGGCCCCGGAGACAACGTGCCAGAGGGTGTTTTTCTCTCGCACGTCCAGAAGATCATCGATGCAAATAGGGAGGTTGATGAGCAGTCATCCATCCTGAAAGGCAAGCAGGACGCGCGCAAGCGGCTGCGACAGGCGGCCAAGGCAGAAGGGATCATGCTTGGCGAGCTTGACCAGGCTCTTGAGCTTATTGATCAGGAAGAAGAGGGCGTTGCGAGCCTCAGTCGCGTGCTCAAGTATGCTGAGATGATGCGTGCGCCCATCGGTACGCAGTTCAAGATGTTCGATGAAGAACGTCCGACTCTCGACGTTGCCTTCGACAAAGGCTTCAACTCCAGCATGCAAGGGATCGGCACGGAAGAGTGTCCCTACGGTCCCGGCGAAGAAAGAGAAGCCTACCTCAAAGGCTGGCATGAGCATCAGAAGCGGATTGCTGAAGAGATGAAGCAGGAAGAGGAAGCCGTTCACTGATGTCGACCTTGCTCACACTTGATACAGCGACAGCGACGGGGTGGGCATTCGGCCCCGTCGACAACCTGTCTGAGTGTGAGTACGGCACTATAACGCTGGAGAATACAGGTGACGATCTGGGTTCGTTTTTTGCCGAGTTTGAAGACCGACTGCGTGACCTCATTCAATCGCTGAAACCGGAATTGTTGGTCTTTGAAGCTCCTATTCTCTACCGCACCAACACCCAGAAGAAGATCTTGCGCAAGCTTTATGGCTTGACTGCATACGCTGAGACGACGGGCCTAAAAGCGCAAGTGCGGGTCGCGGAAGCAGACCTCACGGACATTCGAACGCACTTTATTCATCGCACCCAAGCGCCACGCTCCATCCCCAAGAAAGACCGCACCAAATGGTTGAAGGGGACAATCATGGAGCAATGCCGGCGCATGGGGTGGAACCCCGAGAATGACAATGAAGGCGATGCCTTGGCGCTCCGATCCTTCGTGATCTGGAAAGCGACAGGCTTTCTCCATCCAACACTCGTGACCGATCTATTCCAGGAGGCAGGATGACCAGAGCAAAACAACGTCCCTACCGCGCGGCTGGCTGGTCGGAAGAGCAAATGGCTAAGCTGAAGAGGCTCTATGGCGAGGGGCTGAGCTTCGCTCTGATCGCCCGACAGATACCTGGAAAGACAAGGAATGCCTGCATAGGTCAGGCGCATCGGATGGGTCTTAAGGGTCGTAAGGCCCCAGACAAGAAGATCAAACAAGAGCGACGTGGGGTCCCAAAGAAGCCAGTGACGCTCGCGGGCGAGCAGAAAACCAAGGCGGCACCCAAAAAAGACGAACATTCTGAGAAGCCGATAGAGGCTCCTGAGACACCGCCAGTTGAATTGGTGGTGGTTCACTCATCTCCACAGCCTCGCGGCATTCCTGATGCGGTCCTTGCCTGCGACGATCATCATTGCCGGTTCCCATCCGGTGATGTTGGGGACGAGGACTTCCATTTCTGCATGGCGCCAATCGCCAAAGAAGACGGGCCTTACTGCAAGGAGCATCAGGTCAGCGCGCCGTATGTGCGACCCAAGAGAAAAGCCGGACGAGATAGGTGGACGCCCCAGCAAGAAAAAATCTGGGGGGCGAACGCGGTATGAGCCTGTCAAACATCCAACCCGTAACGGACGAAATGACCCGTCGATGGGTGGCGTATGTTGAAGCACGCGGTATTGCTGAGCGGTCGGACCACATTCAGGACGGCATTGCCGCTGGGATGGCCTGGAAGGCGTTTTTGGACCTGTTCCTTGACGATCATCACTTCAACAAAATGCCGGGCGGATCGCCCATGACGGGGGTTTGACGTGCGTGCTTTGATCAATCTCCCATCCCCAATTTCAGCGGTCTATTCTTCCCATTCAACTATGAAATGGGAGATTTAGATGGCTCGCAAAGCAATCGGTAAGAAGCTTCGGTTTGAGGTCTTTAAGCGTGACAAGTTTCAATGCCAGTACTGTGGAGAGAAGGCGCCTGAAGTCGTGCTGCATGTGGATCATGTTCAGCCAGTGGCCGAAGGTGGCGACAATGACATCCTCAACCTGATTACCTCATGCGAGTCGTGCAATCTCGGAAAAGGTGCGCGACCGCTTGATCAACATCAAGAGCTTGAAAAGCAGCGAGATCAACTGGAGGCGCTTGCGGAACGCCGCGAGCAGCTAGAAATGCTCATAAACTGGAGGGAGGAGCTGCGTTCTCTCGAGCAAGATGAGGTTTCAGCCGTTGCGGCCGCGATCGAGCATTATTCGTCCGAGTGGACGGTCAGCGACACTGGAAGACAGAACCTGCAACGCTGGATAACAAAGTTCGGGCTCGACGAGACGATCACGGCAGCAGAAACATCCTTCAAGCAGTACTTCCAACCAAACGCTGATGAGCAGGGTCGTTCTGATTCATGGTCGAAGGCCTTTTCCTACATCCCTCGCATTGCCGGTGTTAATCAGCGCGGCGGACTGAACGAAGAAGATACCCAGCTGTATTACATCAGGGGAATTCTCCGAAACCGTCTGGCTTTTGTGAACGAGAGGGTGTGCATGTCCCTCCTTCGGGATGCCCGTGATGCCGGCGCCGATGTCGACAAGATGCAGGAGCTCGCGAAAGAGGTCAGGAACTGGACCCAATGGCGATCAACGCTTGAAGAATTCATTGAAGAACATCCACCAGGAGGCGGCGATGGCGAGGATTAGAAGTATCCACCCTCAGTTATGGACAAACGAGCGGTTTGTTCAGGTCAGCACCGGTGCACGATTGCTACTTTTGGGGCTTGGCAATGAGGCGGACGACAAGGGTGTGTTTGAGTGGAAACCAACGACGCTCAAAATGAGAATATTCCCGGCTGATAGCTGTGATGTGGAGGCGTTTCTGGATGAACTGACGACAGTCGACCTGGTACGCAGTTACGAATTGGAGGGTTGCAAGTACGGAGCTATTCGGAACTTCCGCAAGCATCAGCGCCCCAAGAAACCCAATGACATCCATTCAATGCCATCTGAATTCCGAACCTATGTCGGTTTGGAGGCAGCTAGTTCCGAACCAACCTCCGATAACGGCGCGACTATTCCGAGAAAAGCGGAAACCAACCATCAGATGGAGGATGGAGGGGAGGATGAAGGGGAAGGAGGAAAGAAAAGTGGGGGCGCTACCGCGCCAGACTATGCTTTTCAGGGTGATGTCATTCGTCTGACCCGGGCGGACTTCGACCGGTGGCAATCAGCATATCCAAACGTACCGGACTTGCGCGCTGAGCTAACCGCTGCAGATGCCTACTACCGCGACACCCCGCCCAAGAACGGGCAGTGGTTCTTTGCGGCATCCAACTGGCTGAAGCGGGCGAACAATGCCGCAAGTAAACCGCCGGAAGACCAGGCAGCATTTGTGCCCCTAGGTGTCGACCATGGCAGCCCTTAGCGAACACGGCATCAAGCTTCAAAACCACTCACCCGGCAACAAGAAAACGATATGTCCCAAATGCTCACACCTTCGAAAACCTCACAATCGCAAGCAGAAGTGTCTGGCCGTTCTGGTTGGGCCAGGGCGCACGTCCAAGGGCGAAGTGGAGGCCGGGCAGGCTGTCTGGCATTGCCACAACTGCGGATGGAACGGATCTACCAAGGAGCGCAGCAATGAGCCTCAGCGAACAGGCAAGCGCAATCATGGAGGCTCGGGGGTTCGATCTCGAAATCCTGGACAAGATCGGCGTCGAAACATGCGACAGGGGCGCTGGTGAGTGGATCAGCATTCCCTACGTTCAGGGCGATGATGTAGTGAACCACAAGTACCGGACCATCGGAATGCCTGGTACCAACTATGAGAAAGGCATGGGGCAGGACGCAGGTGCCCCAAAGATATTCTGGAACGAGAATGTCCTGGCAGACACAACGCTCGCCAGCGAGCCGCTGATCATCACCGAAGGGGAGCTAGACACGATAGCTTTCATTCAGGCGGGGTTTCAGAGGGTCATGTCGGTACCAGACGGGGCACCGTCGGAACGCGCTGAAGACGTTCACCGGGATCGGCTTACCAAGTACAGCTATGCCTTTGATGCAAAGCAGAAACTGCGGGACGTCAAGGAGATCATTCTCGCGACGGACACTGACAATAGCGGAATCATCCTGCGCGATGAGCTGGCGCAAATCCTTGGACGGGCGCGGTGCAAACATGTGCCTTACCCGAAAGGATGCAAAGACGCTGCTGACGCGCTTCAACAGTACGGTGTTGAGGGGGTTCAGGCGTGTGTGAAGAAAGCCCGGTGGCTGAAGAGCGACGGTGTCTACCGCTATTCCGAGCTACCTCCAGAGCAATCGCGGGTTGTCTATGCGTCTGGCATGCTCAACGGCTTGATGGATGAGCATCTGAAAGTGCGGATGGGTGACCTGATCGTCCTATTGGGCATACCAGGTTTCGGCAAGTCGACCCTACTGAACGAGTATTGCGGAAGCATGTCGCTGGCTCATGGATGGAACGTCGCTTTTTTTACCCCTGAGCAATACACCAGCGATCACCTTGCAGATCTGATGCAATGGTATGCCGGTGATGAAATCTACCGACTGTCAGACGAAGATAAGGCCCGTGCACATGAGTGGATAGAAGACCGTTTCCGTTGGATTGAAGGTGGCGACGAGGAAGAGCGCGACATTGGCTGGATGCTTGAGAAAGCAGAGCAAGCGATCGTGCAGCACGGCTGCAAGATGATCGTGATCGATCCGTGGAATGAACTGGATCACTATTTCGGCTCTGGCATGACGGAGACCGAATACACCCGCGAGGCAATCAAGGCCCTTAAGCGGCTGGCCAAGCGCTTCAACGTCCTGGTCATAGTCGCGCACCACCCCACGAAAATGCACAAGCTGCAGGACGGTACATTCCAAATGCCCTCGCCGTATGACGCCAGCGGGTCGGCCCATTGGTTCAATAAGGCCGATGCCATCGTGATCGTTCACAGGATGCACCAGGAAACCATCATCCGGGTCGAAAAGCTGAAGAAGCACGGGATCATGGGCATCCCGGGCGACATGAACGTCAAATTCGACAGGACGAAGAAGCGCTATTACGGCGGCGAAGACGCTGCGGAGGTGGCAGCATGAGCGCTCCTAACGGCCTTCCCACGTCAGCCAGCTTTGTACCTCGTGAGCGCTCGCGGGCGAGCGAAGAGGATGTTGCAGAGGATCGCTTTCGCAAGTGGCATGACGAGTGTGTTCTGGAAGTCGACCCTGCTGACATTGAAGACGACGATCTTCGCAAAGCAGCTATGACGATCGGCAACGACCTTTATGGCCGGCGCGGCTACTCAGGTTCGGGGAGGGGCGCGGAATGACCTACTGCGTAAGTGGACTGATTGACAGCAAGTGCAGCGTGGGACCGAAGGCAACGGCAGCGGCTCCTATAAATGCGCAGACAATGAAGATCGAGACTTTTTGCGAAGTGCTGAGAGCTTTCATGCGTACACGTCCTTTCGGTTTGCCTGATCAGCATGACTGGAAGCTGAGTTTCAAGCAAGACCTAAAACGATCCTTACCCCCAGAGGAGGCCCCCCACCCATGACTGAGATATGGCAAAAAATTATTGAATTTTTCTGCCCCCATAGATGGATCTCCCATGAAAGCACTCGTCGCTGCGTGAGGTGCATGCGGCAAGAGACTGTGCTGAGACATCGGCTCGCCGCTCCCGGTAAGGCCCAATCGTTTTGGGTAAGGATCGGGCCATGACTGACACCCCAGACCCCATAGGAGAGCTGATAGAGCGGTTGCGCTCGTACCACCGGGGCCAAGTCCTGTCGTCGGTTCATATTGAAGCTGCCGACACCCTCTCAGCCCTACAGGGGCAGGTGAGGGAGCTGAAGTTTCATCAACGTTATTCGCTCGAATACCGAATTTGCAATCAACGCAGCACCTTGCGCGACCAAAACGAATTGCTGGCCCGCCAAAGGGAAGAGATTGCGCTGTTGCGAGAGGCGCTTGTAGAGCGCCCCTCAAACAAAGACGCCACCATCGCCACCCTGCGGGATGCGTTGGAGCGCCTGAGAACTCCGATAGCTTTTGGGGTGGGTGGTACAGCGGACCCAGAGGCTAGGGCAAGGATGTTTTATGCGGCGGGCGTGCTTTCACCGATTGAGCCTGAGACCATCACAAGTCTTCGGCAGCTTACGGACTTTGACAGTCAGTGCATTGTGAAAGCGTTTGACGAAGGCGCAGCGCTCGCCCGCGAGCCCGAACCAGAGAAGGAGAACGGATAGATGGGGAAACTTAGAGCGTGGTTACGGGCAACGTTGAGAGGTTGGCTGGGTGTTCATGTGCTTGAGTTGGAGGCGGCGCAATCTCGTCAAATGTACGAGCACCTCTCTACCGTCCTCGATAAGAAGATCAAGGAGCTGGACAGGCTAACGAGAGAGGATTGGGACGTTTCGGCCCGAGGCAGAAGCACCATCATTTTGACCGGCGTTTACCGCAAGAGGGGCTTTGTGAAGTTCTACGACATTCCTCAAGACGAATTTGAGGGCCTGGTCCATATATATCGTGATCGTCGAAAGGAACACACGATTAGAAATATTGACGCTCCATATGTGGTGAGTGGTGCGTTTGATCTTGGGGAGCCCCGCACATGACTAACCCCACACACTACATAGTACCGGCAGAGCCTACAGAAGAGATGACGGCACAAGGCGAGGCTAACAATTATGGAGGTGACGATAGCTTCAATGATTGGGCCTCAGACAATGCCTATAAGGCCATGCTCGCCGCCTCCCCCAATGCGGGAAAGGTGACTAAGGATCAGTTCAATGACTTGGTCAATCTTCTTCATGACGCCGCTCATGATGGCAACCGTTTTGACGAGGCTGTGCTTGGTTTTCTCCACGCCCTCGGCCTTGAAGTGGAGGGAGAGTAGCATGGGTAGGGCATTGGAAGCGCTTCTGGGTTTGGTGGCTGGGCTAATCCTTGGGTTGGCTTATCTGACCCTGTTCTTGGTCTTGGTTTGCGCACTTATTCCCTGCGTGCCCCTCTACTTTCTGATCGATGCAATCGAGCAATCCCGCCCACCAGAGGAGCAAGGGTAATGGGGGACATGGAGTTTCTTGAGCCAGATGAAGATGCGCAGTTCCTGAACGATCTTATTGAGCAAACCCGTGCGGAGATAAGGGCGGCATTCGGCGTCCCTGACAAGATGATGGGCAAGGTGAAAACGCAATGTTGGGTAGATCAGGCCAAAGAGCGTCCTGCTAACCCCTGCTAACCTATGAGGCTAGTGAATGGAAACGACTGAAACAGCTAAAAAGCCAGACGATACCGCTCCAACGTGTGTGCATGGTGTGCTGACACGCTTGCGGTGTTCCAAGTGCGCTAAGGCTCAGCTTGAGGCGGATCTGATAGCGCAGCGCGCGAATGCCCCTGATACGTTTTCTGGCAGGGATGGGCGGTTTGTCGAGGTCGAGGATGTTCAAACAGACCTGGATAGTCAGCAGTTCCGGGCAAAGAAGAATATCGCCAGTTCATCGCTGCTCTATCTCTATCACCGGAAGGTCATTCTACCTTACCAGTATGAGGCCGGTTGCCGTTATGGGGATCAGGCTGCGCTCGCTGGTGGGGGGTTGCAGGTGAACTATGACCCAGACCAGGCGGGGCAGGGCTCGGGAGACCCTTTTACGCTCACGAAGGTGACGGCGCTGGAGTTCTTGAACAGGGTTCACAACGCCTTGAGCGATCGAGACGCGTCGATTGTAGATTGGCTGTGCGCCTTGGATATGGGTTTGGGTGACATATCAAAGAAAGGTCGCAAAGAGTTTCCCCCGGAACGTCCAAGTCCATGGATGAAAGATACCGTGCCCAGCACTGTAAGAAACGCACTTCATTGCCTGGCCGAAGTCACGGGGCATGCGACTAAATCTGGTAGATCACGAAAATCGAAAAACTAGGGGTTGACGTTTCCGGAGACATTTGATTCATTTGTGTTGTGGTTGATTTGTGCGCCTGTTCCAGAGATGGGGCGGGCGTTTTGGATTCTGGCGGAGGCGCGAAAGCTGAAAGCGCAAACCGGAATATGAACAACCGGCCTAGTTCCGGCGAAGTGTGGGCTTGTTAATCAGCATTGCCTCTCGGTTGTACCAGCCCCAGTAGCGCGGGGCCCGCCAGATACACACAACTGCCCGTGATCATGATCGGGGTGACCGTCACAGACGGCACGGTGGCAGAGAGGCTACGCGGGGGCGTGTCCTTGAGCTGCTTGGGATAGAAAGAGCCCCCGCTAGTCAAATTGCGAAGGGCCACCACTGGCCGGTTATTAATAACCAAGCGCTCGCTGGCGAGCCGAGTCCCGACGTCGGGACCTAATTCACGCATAGGTTGTTAGGGAAGGAGGCGCTGTGAAGGCTTATCACCGTGCCTGGCTCTCAAAACATCCTAATAGGTCTGAAGGTTGGCTCCGCGAGAGGCTGAAGGATGGGTTTGACGTTCACCATCTGGATGGCGACCACGAGAACAACGACCCCGGCAACTTGGTGCTGATAGAGCACGTTGACCATATGCGCCTACACGGAATGGCCAAGGGAACGGGCAGACTAAAACATCTACGACCGAGCAACAAAGGCTCGAAGAGACGGCGCAAGGAGCGAGAAGAGCTCGATCAGTTCCGAGCCGGTCTTATTCGCCAAATGAGGCGGTCTGGCGACACTTGGAAGTTCATAGCACAGCATATTGGAATCGGCCCAGACGCTTGCAAGGCAGTTCTACAAAGGGTGGACGCAGCTGCGGCGGTTACACGAAACCCGTCTGCTGAAACACAGATTATCGAGTCAGCAAAGGCGCATCGTATTGCTGAGCTGCGAAATCGCTGCATCGGTTGGCCTCAAGTCGCGGACGAGCTGGGAGAGACCGAGTACGAATGCCGCAGAGTGCTGCGACAAGAACAGCGACGTAATTCAAACACGTATTAGTTGAAATCCCGCCAGGTGCGGTTCCTCCCGGCTGTGCAGGTAGCGCGGCGTTTCGGTTCAAGAAAGGACACTGAATGCGGTTTGGATTGGTGGGTTTAGGTCTCGGATCGGGTGGGGGTGTCACGCCATTACAGCGCGCCTTAGCGACTGTGCCGGGAGCAGATCTAGGCCTTTGGTTCGACAATGAGTATGGGGCTGGGGGGCTCTACTACTCAGAAAGCTCGATCAAGACCTTCGCGGATGTAATTGCAGATGGCCCCGCTGGCGAGCCGACCTCCGCAGGGATGTTGGTGGATGGAAGTGACGCGCCAACACTGGTGCAGGGGTATGGGCCTGAGCTTATTGTCGGCGGCGGTTTTGATGCTGCGAGTGATCTCGATAATTTTACAACCGGGTTCTCAAGCGGTGATGGTTCGGCGGGATCAATTTCTGTTTCCGGTGGTGAGCTAATTCTAATCACTCAAGACGTTGCAACGGGCGAGCCCTTTATAAGACAAACATTGTCCGACCTAGTGGTTGGAGCTACCTATTTTGTTTCGCTAGACGTCACCCACGCTGGCTCCAGTGGGAATTGGATGCGAGCAAGTTTCGATAGCGTGAACGGTCCCTACACAATTGGCGTTGATCCGGGCCCTTCGCCAAACACAGGGGTGTTCACAGGCTCATTTGTGGCGACTAGCACATCTCACACGGTATTCGTGAAAGTAGCAGGGGCACGCTCGGCCTCCACCGAAATGCGCATTAGCAGCCTCTCAATCAACCAAGTCCTCCCGCTTCCCGGATGGCGTACCGAAGATCGGCTGGGCGAAGAACTCTTTGATGCGGCCACGATGTTCACCAACGATGCGACGGTAACCATTGACGGATCAACGATTGTTTTTGATGGGTCTCCGCTCGGGGGTGACGTTGGTGGTTTCACAAGCTCAGAGATTGTTGTTGGCCGAACCTTCGAACTGACCTACACAGTTTCGGACCTTATTGGCACTATCCGCGCTGATTTCAGGGACGCAGACGGGGATGTTACAGGTGGCACAACGCGGTCTGCGAACGGCACTTATACCGAGCGTGTAACGACTGCGAGTGGTGGTCCGGGCACCATCCTAAACGCAGTCACGTTCAAGGGCATTTCGCTTCCGTTGTCCGCGACGGTCAGTAATATCTCCGTCAAGCAGGTCCACAACGATCACACCGTAGAAGTGAGATGGAACGCTAACGATGTAACGGGCGATGCGTACGGCCCTGATCTTGTGACCAACGGAGCTTTTGCTACTGCGGACGATTGGACCTTCCCCGGAGCGTGGTCTCATGGAACGAATGAGGCGGTGCGTACCGCGTCGGGCTCTGATTTCACCCTTACGCAAGCCGCCACACACTTGATCGGTAAGGCTATCTACAACGTCACGTTCGATGTAACTGCCCGCACCGCAGGTGGGGTGAAGCCCCGTATTATTGGTGACACGACTGTTGAAGGCACTTCCCGTACTGCGGTTGGCACTTATAGCGAATATCTTGTCTGTCCAGAGAACCCCCTGACTTATGGAGCGTTCGCAGATGCGTTATTTGCGGGGGCGGTATCCAACATAAAGATTGAATTGGTCGGACGTGTTCTCTGGTGTGCTCGTAAGGACGCAGACAACTACCTCATCCTCTATTTCATTGATGGCATTCTTCGGTTCGAAAGCGTTGTCGCGGGTGTTAGCGAAGGCTATGTCGGGGTTGCAGGTATTGATGATGGTGGCTCACACAGTGCGGTTCTCTACGTTGACACGGTAGCTGGCACGTTGTCACTTAATGTTGACAGTCAGGGGCTCGAAGGGCCTGAGCTGATCGCAAATGGATCATTCGACACAGATATCAACAACTGGTCTAACCCGGCAGAAGAAAGATCGACACAAACCTGGGAAACAGGGCGTCTGAAAATTAACGCGACTGGAGGCAACGGTATTGCACCCCCCACTCACCAGGATAACGTACAAATTCTCGCAGACGTCGCATATGCAATTGATTGGGAGGCATCAACGGACGATGGCGCAACAACATCGGGTTACATCATCGGTACCGTCTCAAAATCGACGGCCTTCGGCATGGGAGCAAACAATGATGTTTTTGTGTCAACCACAGCAACGACGAGCCTTCTTTTTTACGGTCAGGGGCTTAAGACCGTTTACCTGGACAATGTATCCCTGAAAGCCACTTACGCCCGCACCGGCCTTACACTACCCACTGACTTAACTGAAATACACCTTGGCCATTCAGGCGGTGCCAATCAGCTCAACGGTTATCTGCTTGAGGTCGCGGCTGCTAACGGCAACCAGGCTTGGACTTAATTTAATAGGAGGCCTGTAGATGGCTGATCGTTTCGAACATCTGTCGCCAGAGCTTAGCGACCCGTCATCTGATTACTTCGACATCACACCAAGTGATGGCACCGATTTTGATCAGGTGACCCGGGGGGTTTACGTGGGTGGCAGCGGCGACCTCGCGGCGGTTCGGAAGGACGACAACACCGTCGTGGTGTTTCACGGTGTGTTGGCTGGCACTCTTTTGCCCATCCGCGCTAAACGGATCAACAGTACGGGGACAACGGCGACAGACATTGTCGGGCTTGCGTAGCGCCTGATGGCTGACCACAAGCTCACTGAGCAGAAGAAGAAGTTCTGCGCTGAGTATGTGAAGAACGGCTGCAAAGACGGTAAGGCCGCTGCTGTCGCTGCAAAATACGCAGAGGGATCTGCCAAGGAGTCAGCGTCCCGATTGCTGGCTCAGAAGTGCGTCAAAGACGAAATCGCGCGCCTGATGGCACCGGTTGTCCAGGAACGCGAGGGCGCAGCTGAAGCAGTTACCGCAGAGCTCATGCGGTTGGGCCACTCGAACATTCTTAACTACATAACGATCTGCGAAACGACAGGTCAGCTTCTGGTCGACCTGAAAGACATCCCGCATGAGTTGGGATCAGCGATCAAAGACCTGACAATTCAGCAAGTGACCATAGAGGGCGCCGACGGCAAACCTGAGGTCAAACAGACAATTTCGATCAAGTTGCATGAGAAAACGGGCCCGCTCAACAGCTTGGCCCGATCTCTCGGCATGTTTGAGAAGCACGAGAAGGTGCCACCCCCGCCACCGGATCCGCCAGGAACACAGATTGGCAACGTGAACATCGAAAACCTGACCGTTGGGGTAGACGACCAGCTCGGAGAGATTTTCGGTGAAGCTATCAAGAGAGTTGATACCAAGAGACCGAGAAGGATCAATTGAGTTCTACCGTGAGTTTCTGACGGCTGCGGCGAAGACGTCACCAGAGAAGCTTAAGAAGGCGAAACGTTGGCTGGCGAGAAACGATCTCTTTTTTCTTCTCACGGTTGTTTGTAAGAGAAAGGACCTGAACCACCCTTGGCTATTTGACCGCTGTAGGGAGGTAGAGCATGCCCCAAACGGCTTTCTGGATGCCTGGGCGCGGGAACACTACAAGTCAACGATCATCACGTTTGGTCTGACGCTGCAGGACATCCTCGCGAGCCATGGGGATGATCCAGAGCCGCGGTACAATGGGCGGGAGGTCACGGTAGGGATCTTCTCGCTCAATCAGAAGTTGGCCCGCCAGTTTCTGAGGCAGATCCAATATGAGTGCGAGAACAATGAGGAGTTGAAGGAACTATTTCCGGAAATCCTTTGGGACTACCCCAAAACGCATGCGCCGATCTGGTCAGTGAGCGAAGGGCTTGTCTTCAAGCGCAAGGGGAACCCGAAAGAGGCGACGGTTGAAGCAAACGGTTTGGTCGACGGCATGCCGACGTCCAAGCACTACACGCATCGGATTTATGATGACGTTGTGACCGATAAGTCGGTGACCTCGCCTGAGATGATCAAGAAAACCACGGCAGCCTGGGAGCTCTCAGACAATCTGGGAACAGAGGGTGGCGTGTTTCGGATCATCGGCACCTATTACGCGATGTTTGACACCTACCGGGTGATGAAGGACCGCGGCATACCCGTCAGAGAGCACCCCTGCACATCAGACGGGTCGGAGGATTTCTCGAAGGCGGTGCTCCGCTCACCGGACGAGCTTGCGAAAAAACGTCGCCTTCAAGGGCCCTACATTTTTGGATGCCAAATGCTGTTGAACCCTACGAACGACAATGCTCAGGGCTTCAAAGAGGAGTGGCTGAAATATTGGCCGGCAGTGAATTACTCGGGATTGAACAAGTACATCGTGGTCGACCCGGCTTCGTCGAAGAAGAAGACCAGCGACTACACGGTTATGTGGGTGATCGGTGTAGCCGCCGACAAGAATTATTACCTCCTAGATGGAGTGAGAGACCGGCTCAACCTCGCACAACGCACTAGAACGCTATTTGCCCTTCATGATCGCTGGGAACCATTGGCCGTTGGGTATGAGCAGTATGGAGCTCAAGCAGATATCGAGCACATGGAACTAGAGATGGAGAGGATGAATTACCGGTTCACTATCACGCCCCTCGGGGGAGCCTTGAAGAAAGAAGATCGGATCAGGAAGCTTGTGCCGGTCTTCGAGGCGGGGCGCATCTATTTGCCAGAAGCCGGGATCGTCAAGACCGACTATGAAGGCAAAACCGTCGACGTCGTGAGGCAGTTTGTTCAGGAGGAGTACCTGACTTTTCCCGTAGTTACGCACGATGACGGGTTGGACGACCTGGCGCGCATCCTGGACGAAGAGCTTGGTGTGGTGTTTCCGAAACAATCTGCGGACGACAAACCTAAATGGCAGCGCGACTTGGAAATGGAACAAGGACAGGCAAGCTCCTGGATGACGGCGTAAGGGTGGGCGATTTGGGTACACACTGGAGGGCTGCATGACTAAGTACGGCCCAGTGCCACCTAGAGGATTGCCGGAACAGGACTACGTCAAGACCCAGATGCTCATTGAGAGGTTTCATCGGGCTGCAGAGGCGCATGACAACTGGGCTACTCCTGCCAAGCAAGCAGTCGACTTCCTTGAAGGTCGGCAGTGGACGGCAGAAGAAATTGCAGAGATGGTGCGGCATAAGCGCCCGCATCTCCAGTTCAACATCATCTATCCTTTGGTTCGTCTGGTGCTGGGCTACCAACGAAACGGCAAGACCGACATCACGTTTCAGCCCGGTGACGACGCCCGGGCAAATGAGATGGTGGCGGACATTCTCTCAAAGCTTGAGAAGAACATCGCTGCGAATACCGAACTGGACTTCATCGATACTGAAGTCTTCATGGACGGCCTGGTGACGGGGCGAGGCTTCTTTGATGATCGCCTGGACTTTGAAAACAATGACCTTGGAGAGGTCCGTGCGCGCGCGCGTGACCCATTTGCGACCTATCTTGATCCCGATGCTGATACCTATGATCTGAACGAGTCAGCGTCTTACGTCATCGGCACCAAATATGTGTCGATCGATGAGATTGAGCAGAATTATGGGAAGGCTGCCGCAGACCTCACGCGCCCGTTTCTTAAGGGTGAGACGCCCATAGGACCAGTCAGCACGGCCTATCTGAATGATGAAATCACACCCATCAGAGGGTTCGGCGAGCGAGAGGAAGCGTCAGACTATTGGGATCGGTTCCATAGCCTGATTGGGAACTTCGTGGATACCCAACGAAAAACCATTCGGCTGATGGACATCCAGCATAAGGTCACTGAAAACCGCAACGTCGTTATCGACCTGGAGACCGGTGACAAGAAGGTGCTCCCAGAAAATTGGGGACAAGAACGCATCCAGAAGGTCGTGGCCTATGCCGAGCACCGCGGGAACCCTGTGATGGTGCAGCGGCGTCGGGTCAGTCGATTACAATGGACGACACTCTGCGGGGATCTGGCGCTCTATGACAGTCCTTCGCCGTATCAGTCCTACACCATCACGCCGTACTTCCCTTACTTCCGACGGGGGGTTGCACGGGGAATGGTGACAGACCTGATCGACCCGCAGAAAGAGAAGAACAAGCGGCGGTCTTCTGAAATCGACATGGTGTCAAAGAACGCAAATGGTGGGTGGATCTACCACGAAAAGTCGTTGAGCGATGAGCAGGAACTCAATCTGCAACGGTTTGGGTCAGCACCTGGCGTTCGCGTGAAATGGCGGGGCGAAAAGGAGCCGAGAAAGCTTGAGGCTGGCACTTCTACTCAAGCGCATGACAGGCTGGAAAGCCGGGCTGATGAGGACGTTCACAAGATATCTGGCTTGAGTGAATCTGCCATGGGGACCGTGGAGACGGTTCAGAGTGGCCGGGCGCTTGAGGCCAAACAGCGCCAGGCTCTGGTTGCTATCCAGATGTATTTCGACAATTTCAGCCGGTCCAAAAGGCTGCAGGGCAAGAAACACCTGGAGCTTATTCAGAACCATTACACAGAGGCTCGGATGGCCCGGGCGCTGGGTGAGGATGGCAAGTTTGCTGAGATCCTGATCAATCAACAGCAGGTCGACGGCGTCACTGGAACGACACGTATTTTGAATGATGTGACGGTCGGGAAGTACACCGTAACCGTTGATGAAGTGCCACTTGCCGCGTCCTTCGCGAACGCTCAGTTCGACGAGATGATGATCATCATGGAGAAAATCGCGCCAGGAATTGGTCAGTTCATTCCAATGTTTGCTGACTTGATCGTGGATGCGTCATCGTTGCCGCGCAAAGCTGAGTGGATTGAGCGTCTCAAGCAATTGAACCAGGCGCCTCTGGAGCAACCCCCGGTAGACCCAGGAGCACCGGTCTGATGCACAAGCTGGACGACAAAACGCTGATCACGAAAACCCTGTTGGAACGGTTCGATTTAGAGGCAGACGGGGCCTACTCAGCGGTGATGCAAAAGAATGATGGCAGTTTTCTGGAGCACACCATCGGGCCAGCGATTACAGCGGCTCGAATGCTGTTTTCACAGGACCTACTGAGCTTTCTGCACCGGGAATTGGCCTATGACGGGGCGTGGGTGATTGTTCATACGCATCCCAAGCCGCCTACCGTGCCGGAGGTTGAATGCGAACACGGACGCTTCGGCATCATCTTCCTGGATCAGGATGGGGATCCACAGTTCACCGTTGAATGGGAAGAAAATGACGGCGAGATGCTGGACTTTGCAGATGTCCTCCTTGCCGGCATGGAAACCTGGGGCGGCCTTTGTTACACGGCGCTCATGCAGCAAAGACATTTCATGAAGGATGTTCTGGACCCAACAGAGGGACAGACCTTTCAAAAGGCACGTGGAGAGAAGGCGCCAAGCGCCATCCACTGACCAACCGACAGATTTTTGAAGACACCGACGCGCCTCACTCAGGGGCGTGACGGACTTCCCGTGCGTTCGACGGTATCGAGCGTATCAGCCTGCCACGGGCGTTGAACGTGGCTGGGTCCGCCCGCCATACGGGTGTTACCGCGACATCACGCGACAGGAGATGAGAATGACTGGAAAGAATGACGATCCAAATCCCTCAAGTGAACCGAAACAAGAGGCCGAAGAAGCGCCGATTGAGGACGTTGATGAGATTGCGCTTGCTGAGGCGAGGGCGGCTGTTAAAGCCGAGGAGGCTGCCGCCAACGAAGATGCAGACGCAGTACCAGAAGAGGGGGCTGAGAAATCAGCCAACGAGGGCGAAGAACCAAGTGAACCTGAAGAGCCAAAGGATGACGATGGCGAAGAACCAAAGCCGGAGATGATCCCAAAAGCACGGTTCGACGAGGTTAACAACAAGAAGAATGAGTCTGAGAAAAGAGAAGCCTTCTTGATGGGGCAGATTGAAGCGCTAAAGGCCGAGGCCAAAGCAAACGATCAGCCTGACGCGGATAAACCGCCGACGCCTGAAGAACGGATCGCCGAAATACGATCTGAGAAAGTTGCCCTTGCCGAAAAGTTCGATGCGGGAGAAATCTCCGCAGCGGAGCTGGAAAAAGGGAAATCAAACCTTGATGACCAGGAGTGGGAGATACGGAGCGAAAGCCTGAAGCCCGCGGAGCAGCCAAAGCCGGTTGTTCCAGAACCATCCTCTGACCTTTACATGGAACAGAGGACGGCTGAGCTTGAGCAACAACATCCCTACTTGCAGGTGATTACCAGCACTGCTGATTGGGACTTCCTAAAGGAAAAAGCAATCGAGGCCTTGGTGGAGGAGAATGTGCTCCCGGAAACGGGCGTGTTCGCGACACCTGGGCAGCAACTGGCTGTTCGAACGCGGATAGCCGAACTCTCAGATCGATATGGTCCAATTCTCACGGACAAGACTCCGGAAGAGGTTGGACTGAAATCCAGTCAAGAAAAACCCGCGGTCCCGGACATCAGTCCAGAGGCAGCGGCAAAGGCACGTGCAGACAAGCTCAAAGCTGCTGAAGCAATGCCACCGGACGTCCAGGGGATGAATGGTGGCGGCGCAGACGACGGTGTAATGACCGCCGAGAAGGCCGCAGAGTTGAGTGAAGATGCGTATGAAGCGCTGCCAAGAAATACCGTAAACAAAATCCTCGGCATTGAATCCTCATAGGAGATTGCAATGCAAACTGACTTTGGCGCCCTTACCTCATCTGTAAAGAAGGTGTGGGCAATGGAGATCTGGCAGGCGGGACGGGATAAATCGTTCTTCTTCGCCAATGGCTTTATCGGCAAGAACGATAATGACATGAACTCGGTCATCCAGCGGGTGACGAAACTCACAGAAACCGAACGTGGCACCGAATGTGTCATGCAGCTGGTCCAGGACCTTCAGGGCGACGGTGTTGTTGGCGACAACAAGCTGGAAGACAATGAAGAGCAGATGGTCAACGATGCCCAGACCATCCGCATTGACCAGCTGCGGCACGGTGTGCGCTCCAAGGGCTCTATGTCTGAGCAGGCGACGGTCATCCGTTTCCGGGCGACGGGTAAGGAAAAACTCTCTTTCTGGCTTTCTGACAAGCTTGATGAGCTGATGTTCCTGACCCTCTCGGGTCGATCTTACGGCTTACACACAAACGGTGCTACCCGCGTTGGAAGCCAGCTTCCCAGTCTGTCGTTTGCGAGTGACGTGGTTGCGCCAAGTACCAACCGCGTGATGTATGCAGGCACAGCGACAAGTGAAGGCTCTGTGACGGCTGCCGACAAGATGGATTGGTCGACGGTTGTAAAAGCCAACACTGTCGCGCAAGAGAAGCGGCTGAGACCGATCCGGGAGGGTGGCAAGGAATACTATTGCATGGTCATTCACCCCCGCCACCGGCGTGACCTTGTGCTGGACTCCACCTATCAGACCATTCTGCGAACTGCAGAGAAGCCTGGCGCGAAGAACAAGCTGTTCACTGGCGCCATTGCGGTTATCGACGGCGTTGTCATTCATGCGCACAACAAGGTCTTCAACACCAGCGGTCTCGCGAGTGGCTCTAAGTGGGGGGCTGGTGGTGCCATTGATGGCGCGCAGGCCATGCTCCTCGGCGCACAGGCGGGTGGCATCGCGACCATTGGCGATATGGGCTTCAATGAGTCGGACAATACCGACTACGGGAACCGCCCGGGTATTGCTGCTGGACGGAAGGTCGGCTTTCTGAAACCGCAATTCAAGTCGACCTACGACGACAACGCGCGGGAAGACTTCGGGACGATCGCGGTGAAGACTGCCGCCGCCGCGTAACAGCGTCTGGCCGGGGACCCATCCCCGGTCATCATATTTTCAATCAGGAGAACAAGCATGTCCTATAGATTTGGACTTCAACTGATGGACGCGACAACCGGTCGGGCCATCATTACAGCGGGCGGCAAGGTGTTTGTCGCCACGAATGGAGGGTCTTCGAAAACAACCCTCACAAGCGATGCCGAGGGATCGGCGCTCACCAATCCTATGACCCCCACGCGGGGTGGGATTGAGTTCTATGCGTCGGTATCCAAGGTCGACCTATACATTCTTGCCCCTGGCGGTCAGTTCGTCGTGGTGAAGGATGTCGAGGCGTCTGGTCCGAACGAGGTGTCAATCGATACCTCCAATCGAAGCCAATGCATGGTTGTCCCCTTTGACATTGCCGATACAACTGCGGACACCGAAACCGCGAGTGGGTTCGTTATCCCAACCAAGGCAGGCGTCTTGCCATCCCCATTGGTCGAAGTGGTCACGCTTGATGCCACCGAGACCATTGATGTCGGCACAGACAGCGGTGACAGCGGTGATGCGGATGGCTTTGTTGATGGTGCGTCTGTGGCGACTGCGGGGCTTGTGAAAGCAACGCTGGATAATGCTGCACCCACGCTAGGTACGAAGCTCTTTGTGCAAGACAGCGCGAACGCGGGAGACGATGCACCGGAGATCGATGTCTCTCAGGCTGGCAAGGAAATCACCTGGACATTGTCGGCCGGCAGCGACACAGCCGCTGGTTTCATCTTCCTACCATATCTGCTGGCTGCGTAAGCGGTCAGTCAGACGGGGGAGGGTCAGGGCGGTCTTCGGACCGGTCCTGGCCCTTTTCCCTATACCTAACCCCGAACAAGGATTACCCCGATGTCAGAGACAAATATTGAAACCCCACACGCAGAGGAAGAGGAAGAGACGCTCTTCGTCCTCGATACAACGTGTAAGGAGGACGTGAACCGGACTCACGAAATGCCGTTTGAGGGCCGCACTGTCCCCATAACGTTCAAATATGACACGCCGAGGGAGCTTCCATTTGCGCTTGCGATCAAGTTCCTTAAAACACCCTCGTTCGTCTGTACCGATGAGGAAGGGACGCCCATCCCGTTTGATGGCATTCCAAAGCAACCGGGTGAATTGCAAGCCGGAGAAGAGCTACAGCTTCAACCGAATGAAGTGGTTGCCAAGCTGGATGAGCTGACCGTTGATGCGCTTGTTCTTCGAGCGAACGTCCTCCCGGACGGTGAGAAGCTGAACAAACGGTCTGGCAAAGACAATTTGATCGCTTTCATTGTTGACAAAACGACTGAACAGAATGCGGCCAACACACGGTCTGAAGGTGGCGAAGATGAGTTTACGCCTCCTGCTCTCGACGATGGTTTAGTCGCCTGAGATGTCGCGAAAACTGCTGAGCCGAGAGGTGTGCGAGCGGGCGCTCCGATTGATCGGAGCATTTCCGACGTCGGAGTCCGCCGCCGAGCCCGAATATATGCGCGAAGCTTTGTTCTGGTTGGATATGATCCTGGCCGAACGGGCAGGAACGACGCGCATTTTTCGGCTCATTCCAGGGACAGTTTCCCTGACGCTGGAGGCGGGGAAGCAGGTCTACACCCTGAAAGATGATCTTGGCGCCGCGATGCCGAGCAATGGCATCCAGTTTCCTGTTGAAGCCTGGCTTGAGAACGCAAGCGGTCACAGGTCTGATCTTGAGATCGTCACGCGCTACGCGTTTGAGACGGTCTCTGACATTGCGAGCACAGGTATTCCGTCCAAAATCTACCTCGACCGCCTGGATAGCATGACGCTGTCGACCTATCCCTCCTTACCGTCCACTGAGACAGAGACCTACACAGTTAAGTTGGTGGTGCAGACCTTTGCGCCGGATGTATCTCCATCAGGAGTGTCGGGTACGCAACCCAATGGATCGTTGTCACCGGAGTTCTCTCAGGCCTGGCAAAGGTGGATGACGTTCGCCCTTGCCGCCGATATTGGGTCGGGTCCGGTTCTCCCCATTTCGACGCAACGCGTAGCTGAATTTCGCAAGGTGGCGGAGAAAGCGCTGGGAGCGCTGGAAGCTTATGAGAACCGGGAACATGAAACCACACCCCCCATTTGCGAACCATACGGAGCCTAGCGAATGACTGCTTTTCGTATCGCAATTGCAGACTTTCAGCTGGGGAACCCGCTCTATGTCGGAGCGTCGGTGTTTTTCTATGAAGTTGGTTCCGATGGCCTAAAGACAGACCAACTCGCGACACTATACGCAAATCCCACTGGGACGGCGGTGGTTCAAAACCCACAAGTCTTAGACAGCACCGGCAAATTGTCGCGACCAGTCTACATCGGCGACCCTGTCATTGCTGATGTCGTTGGCGCGACCTTTGGGTCTCACGAGACAGGCGTCATTGCAGCACGCGGCACCTGGAAAGGCGATTTCGCTACGGCGACGCGATACTATGTCAATGATGTCGTGGCTTATGGTGGTTCCGGCGCGAAACAAGACAATATCTACCTCGCCTCACAAGACTTCTTGTCCGATGCAACGACGATTGAAACGGATATCACTGCGGGCCATCTCTTGTTGGTTGTCGACGTGGAGACGGTCAATACGCTCTCCATCGCGGCGGCAACCTCCGCGTCCGCAGCAGCTGCATCTGCGACCGCGGCCGCTACCGCGCAGAGCGCCGCTGAAACCGCGCAAGGCTCTGCAGAAGCGGTGCTCGCGGATGCCAATTTCCTGACAGTCGTGGGGATCTCATCTGAAATCACAACCGTTGCAGGCATCTCCGCGAACATCACGACGGTCGCGGGGATTGAGACGGAAATCCAGACGGTCGCCGGGGACAGCGCTGACATCCAAACGGTTGCTGCGAATATTGGATCGATCTCGGCAAAGCTGAACATTGATTTCAGCAATGCCAGCACAGAGCTGCCTGTCAATAAAGGTGGTACGGGGTCATCAACCGCCGCTGCCGCGCGAACGGCACTTGGGCTTGAAGACTACATCGCAGACCTGTTTGTTGGGACGACGCAGCTGTTCATGGCAGCCACAGCACCTACGCCCTGGTTGGCGCTAGACGGCGCGGAAGTATCACGCACAACCTATGCCCGGCTGTGGACCTGGGTTCAAGCGCACGGAAACCTGGCCGCGACAGAAGGAGCGAAAACGGCTGGTGAGTTTGGCCCTGGTGACGGGTCCACCACGTTTTCACTGCCGGATCTGCAGGACAAAGCCGTCATTGGTCAGAGCGGGACAAAGGCCGCGGGCAGCGTCGGCGGTTCTGAAACCCATACTCTAACAGCTGGGAACCTCCCGTCAGGCGTTAAAACCATCACTGGTGGGGGTGCGTTGACCGAGCAGATTCAAAATCCCGGCACCAACAATCGTAGCTATTTCAGCAATCCAACATTTGGCGCAGACGGGGCATCCGACGCGATTAATCACCTACCGCCTTATGTCGCGGGTCTCTGGTGTGTGAGGACATAACATGGCGCAACGTATAGCGGAGTTTGATACGTGGCGACCCGGATTTGGTCTTGCCACGGTTCGTGTTGTTCAGGCCGGGACGACAAGTCTTGCATCCATCTATAAGGATGAAGCCCTGACGGTCGAGGTGGCTAATCCAGTTACGCTGTTAGAAAAAACAGAAAACGGTACTTCCTACGGCAAGTTTAGTGAGCCCCTCTACATCAATGAACCCTACCAGCTGACGATCAACTCAACCGACACAACTGGCGTTCAGCGCATTCCACTGACCACGCTCGATGGTGTGAACGCATCCCTTGCAACCGTAATCGTTTCTGATGGGACAGAAGCGGTCAGCTTGGCGGACCATTTGGGTCGGCGCATTGATGTCCGAGATTTCGGTAGTTTCCTTGCGACGGGCGAAGACGGTGCGAGTGACGCCACGAATACAGCGACGTTAGTGTCCGCGATCGGGGTCGCGGGCTCTGCCGGTGGCGGTTTTGTTGAACTGCCCGCAGGCACCTATGCGGTCAATGCTTTTACACTGCCGACAGGTGTCATCCTGAGAGGTCAGGGCAGGGGAGCGACGACACTCAAGTGTACAGATAGCGGGAACATCGCGACAATCGGCGGTGATAGGGCTGGTTTCTCCAGACTTACGATCGATGGGGTGAGCCAGGTTGCCTTATCGGTCGGGATCTACTCCAAAGCAAACGATCAGATTGTGTTGCATGATTGTGAGGTAAAGCGCTTCGAGACGGGGCTTTCTGTTCGTGGTGGTTTTGGCTTTGCCCTGCAGGACTTCTATGTCTCAGATTGCGTCAACGGAGTGCGGCTCAAGGGGGATACCGACGCTGGCGGAGGCGCAAACGGTTCAGCATTCCAGTTTGGGCAATGGGTCGGTGGATCCGTCTCCCTTTGTTCGGCGCTTGGTGTCGAATTTGAACATGTGGATGCGGCTTGTGGGCACTTCACGCTCCAGTCTGTCGGTTTTGACACGAATACCGGTACGGCGATGAAAGTCATTGGATCACGTGGTCTGCGGCTACGCGACTGCTGGTGGAAGGCAAACACGACCGATCTCGATGTCTCCGACAAAACCCCGGACGATCCCGATGCAACGGTGATCGACCTTCTCCTTGAGGGCGGTCAGATCTCAGGCGGAGCTATTGCGCTCGCTGGGAATTTGGAAACGGTTGTCTTCCATCACATAGAATTCCTAGATGTGGATGTCTCGCTCACCACGCCGCAACACAATGTCCTTGCCCTGGACTGCAGGGAAGATGATGACACGACCATCAACGGTGTTTCTACAGCATGGGAGCGGCGCAAGAGTGCCAACAAAGGCGCATCCTTTGGCCTGACCGCTGGAGATGCCGCCACCAAAGCATGGGCGTTGGCTCTTGAGCCGGGGCAGCATGCCTATCTTGAAGCCAAGGTCATTGGGCGCCAACGAAATGGCGTGAACCACGGTTTCTATCACCTGGCGGCATCAGTCCGGCGCCCCGGCGCAGCACTGGATTATGACACGCAGACGAGCAACTTTACGGTCGGTAACGTCCTGACAGGGGCGACATCGGGAGCAACGGCTCGGATCGTGGCCGACAGCGATAGCGGGACGACGGGCACGCTCACACTCCACGATCTTGTCGGAACCTTTGAGGATAACGAAATCATCTCAGATGGTGCCGGTGGCTCCGCAACAGCGAATGGAACGACATCAACGTCTGATGCTGCACTTGTCGGGTCTGTGACGGCCCTGAGAGCAGCCCAGGAGACCGATGCAAACTGGGACGCAACGCTGGTCGCAAACGGTCCTGAGATTGAACTTAGAGTGACAGGTGTCGTTGACCAGACGATTGAGTGGACGGTGGACGTCGAGGTGGTGGATTGATCGTATGAGATGGGAACCCCTTCCACTCAACAATCCGCTGTACCTCAACCAGCCCGAGGGCGCCGTGCTGGGGTATCAGACGGCGATTGAGAACAGCTTTATCAACGAGCAGGGAGGGCATACCCGCTTCCCAGGCCTTATCCCTTTCGCCGACGTCGGAGGCAACGGACGCATTTATCTCTCTGAGTTAGGTGGCGACATGATTGCAGCCACCTCAAAGGGTCAGGTGTACCAAGTTGATCGTTCGGGGAATGTCACGAACAAGACAGGCGTGCCCGTATCAGGTGGTCGGCGAGTGATATTTGCGCAGTCTGACCGTGAGTTAACGATGGCAGCCGGTGGCCCCATCATCCGACTGCGTGGCGAGAAGACAGAGCTTCTCAGTGAAGATGCGCCCCACGCGACACATGTGGGATGGATTGACGGCTATCTCGTTGCGGCAGAGCCTAATTCGGGTCGCTTCTTTAACTCAGAAGGCGGTGACATCTCCAAATGGAACCCGCTTGACGTGTTCTCTGCTGATGGCAACCCAGACGATGTAAACAGCCTCATGATCACCCCGTTTCGGGAAATGATGATTGGGGGCGCTAATTCAGTTGAACAGTTTGAGCGGAACCTGACGGGATCAGTGCCCTTCTTTAGACGCTGGGCGGTCGGCGAGGGGGTGAAGCTCCCCTACGGTATGATCTTCGCTGATAATGCAGTGTGGACGATGAACAGTCTCACTGAGTTCGTAAGGTTCTCGGGCCAGGTCTCCGTTGCTCAGTCCGCTGAGATAGGCCGTCTTCTTGAGAAGGTTGACGACTGGTCAGATGCCTGGATCGGAGGCTTTCCAGACAAACCGCTGCACACACTTGGGCAGAAGTTCATTCTACTGCAGTTGCCCCACGCAACCACACCCTACGGGACTAAGGGAATTACCCTGGTCCTCGATTATCGCGCGAAACGCTGGTTCACGTTGTACGGGTGGGATGAGCAGAATGGTGTGCCGGCGCGCTGGCCTGGCTGGTCCCACTGGACAATCTGGGGCCGTGTGTTTGTTGGTGGTGAGGGCAAGATCTATGAGCTCTCAGACACCGCCTACACGCTGGATGGCAAAACACAGAGATGGCTCGTCCGCACAGGTCATGCCGCGAGTGGATCTCTACTGCAGGTCCAGAACCTGCGGCTTCGCGTGCGACGTGGGTTTAGCGGCAATACCAGCAGCCCGGAGATAGGGGTTCGATGTTCCAGAGACGGGAAGCCGTTTGGAAACTGGGTGCAGCGCTCGCTCGGGAAAGCTGGCCAGACAGCGCCGTTCATTGAATTTGGACAGTTCGGGTCCGCCGGTTCGTTCCAGTTCGAGATTTCAACGTCGGATGACTGTCCAGTTGATCTCATGGGAGCGGACATCATGGCAGTGGGACTGGAAAACTGATGCCTGCGCTGCCGCCAAAAAACAATGACGTATCGGTTCCCCCTCAACCGAGATTGACAGGAAACCAGGAGGCCGATGCTCAAGCGGTTCAACAGTGGATGAACCTGTTTATTCAATCTGCGGTGCGTGAAAGCAAGATGCTGGACCCAGCGTTCCATGCAAGTACCGGTGATTTCGAAGAGACAGGAGTTCTACCTGACCCGGCCCAAACGTCTCTGGCACTAGCTCAGCTGATCGCCAACCTTGCGCTTCAGGAGGTCCGGGGACGGTTCCCGGAGGATGCGGGCCAATTCACGGTATCGGGCACGAATGATTTCGCACAGCTCCAGTTCTCAGAGGAACGCGCGAGCTCCACCTATTTTGTCCTTTGCCAGATTGTAGACCAAACCGGCTCGCCCGCGAGCGGAGCCCGTCAGATCAAGACGATAGAGAAATCGACAACCGGTTTTACGGTGACGCTGGTAGCGGCTCCTGGAGCGTCTGCCGCCGTTACCTATGACTTTTTGATCATCCAGAACCTTTAGGAAACCGTGATGGCGCAGCAAGTATTTGAAGAAGACACAACCAAGGCAACGGCTCGCCGTCAGAACATTCAGCCTTCGGGACACACAGAACAGCGCAGCCCAACGTTTCTGGGCGGGCGGATTGACCCCGTCACGGGAAACCTGATTAAGGGAACGGTTCAACAAACGTCGCAGGGCCATACCGTGACGCCCCTCACCCCTGTAACCCCCCTGAAAGATGTGGTGTCGCCGCCGCCAACACCGGCGGCGCCTACACCAGAACCAGAGCCAGAGCCAGAACTCGTCTATTTCCCGGGTCGTATCGGCGGCATGGGGAAAGGTGGCGGAGCAATCTCTTGGCAGAATTATGCAGCAAACCTTAGAGCGCAGGGACTTGGTCGAGGCGCGACACCTCAACAGTATCATGCAGACCAGATGAAGAGATTCTATCAGCAAACTCCGGAACAACAGAGGATGGCACTGCAGCGTCAAGGTAGCCAACCGGGCGTATCTATGGCGCGTCTTCTGCAAGAAGTCTGACAGGAAAAAAACAGATTGAAGATGGTGTGGTTTGTTAGCGCGAGGCTCCGCAATGATTTCTAATGATCCATCTTTTGAGCTCATAGCGACCGGCATTCAAGTTGCGGAACTTGGGAGTGAGATCGAGGCGAATAATCACCTCTGGGGCGAACAGAGCGCACGGGTCATGCCAGGCTCCCCTCATGAGGGTTCGACGGATATTTGGGTACGGTTCCGCGACCTAGACCAGTTCATAGATGAGCATGGGTCGGATATGTCAGCCTTCTGCGATGAACATGAGAGTGTTTGGCTCGCCCCTGCCTTGCAGCTCCCCGCGGCCAAAAGGATATCTGATCTAGTTCTCAAGCTGGTCGGCGGGAGTTCTCTTGGTGGTGTTCTCCTTACGAAACTGGAACCGGGCGGGAGAGTCTTGCCCCATATCGACAGTGGATGGCATGCCGATGTTCATGAGAAGTACTACGTCGCGGTGAAGGTGCGCCCGGGGGCCCGCTTCTGCTGGGAAGATGGCCAAATAGCGGCGTCTGACGGCGACGTATGGCGGTTTCGCAATGATCGTCTCCACTGGGTTGAGAATGATAGCGACGAAGAGCGCATAGCAATGATTGTGTGTGTGAAGAGGTAGATGATGAACTGCATACCTGGCGTTGATTGTAACACCTGTCTTAGTCATGAGGACATTGAACAGCCCATTCGGTTGGACTTCACCACTGCAGATGGAGTGGCCATTGTTTCGATGGATATTCCAAAAAGGAACACCTTGGTGCCGCAGCATGCGCACGAATACGACCATACCAGTATGCTCGCCCGAGGGTCAGTTAAGGCCTGGAAAGATGGTGATCTACTGGGAGAATTCGTAGCACCTTGCTCCATCTTTATTGAGGCAAATGAGAAACACGCTTTTCTCTCTCTCGAAGACAACACATTGATCTACTGCATCCACAACACTTCTCGCTCTGGTGTTATCGACATCAAAGAAGAGCACAATTTGGAGGGTTTCTGATATGCCATGGGGAGCAGCAATTGGAGCAGCGGCGTCCATAGGCGGAGGCTTGTTATCGTCGAAAGGGAACAAAAAAGCTGCAGCAGAAGCTGCGCAAGCACAAATACGTGCGGCAGAGATTCAGGCGCAAGCGACCCGCGAACAGATCGCAGAACTAAAGCGTCAGTATGATGAGTCGAACCGGCGTCTCGATGAAGCGCGAGAGAGCGGACAGGAATATCTCGGGGAAGCAGGAGAAGAAGCCGACCAAAGGTATGAGGCAATTTCTGCCGGAGCGGCACCAGCCACCTCATATCTGCGCACCATCATTGCTGATCCTGGACGCCTTACAGCGGTTCAGAAGGAGGGTTTGGAGGAAGCGCGGCGCGGCGCAAATAATCAGATCCGGGGATCGAGCTTTGCTGGGTCTGGGAGGACAGCTGCAGCCATGCTGCGCTCTGTAGATGCCGACTACATCAATACAGCACTTGAGGCGAACAAGAGCAGAGCGGCAGGCGCTGCGGGTGGCCTCTCTGATGTCTATTACAACGCAGAAGGTGCTCGGGCTCAGAACCGGTATGACCGGGGCAAGAGTGCCGCAAACATTGAACTTGGTGTCGGAACGTCACAAGCGACCAATGCGACGAACCTTGGAAACCAGGTCGGGAACGCGCTTTCCAATCAGGGATACTTCGCGGCGAACGCGGCAAACCAAGCCGGTCAGTATCATGCAAATGCAACGGCAGCCAATGCCAACATTGCGGGCGGTGTTATTGGTGATCTGGGCGGAATAATCGCCTCAGAAGCCCGCAAGTCCCGGTATGGATCCGGCGACAACATCTTCAAGAAAAACGGGGTGTGATGATGGTTCAGTTCAACCGCGAGAGCCCGGCCATGTCGAACTTTCAGCGATATATGAATTTCGATCAGGCTCAGCGTCGTGGAGAGGCTGCGCTCGACGCACAGACGCTTTCCAATGATTTCAATGCTGAAGCGAACCCAACCCGTCTGAGGTCCATTGTAGCTGATGCTGGTCGACGTGAAGTTGATACCAGAATTGCTGAAGCAACAGAGGCTGACAAGGTTGCGATCTCAGGCGAAGCAGCAAGACAGGCGCCGATAGCGACTGATCAAGCGCAGCACAACCTGGACCACGCCAGAAACCTTGCCCCGCATCAGGTCAACCTAGCTTCGGCTACGGCGACAGCTGGCAAGGCAAATGCCGCCGCGGCAAGGATGCGTGGTTTCTATGAGAGCCTAAACCTTGTCCAGCAGGGCAACATCCCGGCAGCCCGACAGGTCGCCGCCGCGTACGGCGAGGAGATTCCGGAAGAGATCCTCACCAATACGACTTTTCTGGCGCAAGTCTCGCGGATCGCAGAAGCAGCACAGGCCCGGCACCCGAACAGTCCAGCCAATCAGGAGAAGTTCATTCAGACGGCCCTTGAAGGGTTGCAACACGAGACCCTTGGTCAGGAAAGAACAGCAGATCCAACATTCGTTTACAATGTACCAGGTGCCCCGGAACCGGCAACAGTGGCGGGGACCGACGATGCTGCGTCCAGGAAGATGCAGGCACTAATTCAGGGCGGTGTGGAACCGGAGCAGGCAAGAAAAATCGCATACGGTCAGCTTAGGATTCACAAAGATCCAGTGACGAATGAAGTAACATTGGTGGATTTGGGGACGAACGAAATCGTTCCGCTACGAACACAAGGTGCGCAGGAAGAACCTGTAGAACCGGTTGGTGTGCCGACACCCGGCAGCGAGGAAACCCTGTATGGTGGCGCAGACAATGCGGTGGGGGCTGTGCCGACGGTCGTTGACCTACTGTCAGGGGTGACTGGCCAGTTTAGCGATGAGCTCACAGCTCCTGATGTGACGGCAGCTCGGCAAAACTTCAACACTGCACAAAATGAGCTCATTCGGGCTCTTTCGGTCAACCCTCGTTTTCCTGTGGCTGAAATGACTCGTATTCGTGAAGAGATAGCGATCGATAAGGGTATTTTTAACAGCCCTGAGCGAGCCCGGCTGCAGATGAGTGCGCTTGACAGTAGCCTGCGTAGACGTTTGGTGCAGGAGCAAGAGACGTCAGTTGATAATTCAATGCCTGTGGAAGCGAGAAAAAACGCGAGACAAGCCGCGAACGATATCTCTCGCTTCTTGGAGGTTATGGGGGTCCCTCAAATCGACCAGATGAGTGTGGATGAGTTGAACGCGATGGACCCAGCTTCAATGACCGAAACCGAAATCAAACGGGCATCTGACAGGCTTGACCTACTCCTTGGCGGGGCATCGGGGACGAGCGGGGAACCGACTGAGCCCGCACAACAACCCCCTCAGATGACACAAGGTGAAGCGGTGCGGGTGCAGAGCCAAGAAGAGTTCGATGCTTTGCCGTCAGGTTCGTTGTTCATCAATCCGTCAGACGGGCGCACACTGAGAAAGAACTGACATGCTTTTGGATTTTTCATCTGACGCGACGCCGGTTGATGAGCCAGCAGTGGCCGATCAGAGACTGGACTTCAGTGAATTCGCTACAGCGAATGACAACATTGATGAAACGGAAGAATCTAATATCGTGTCCGGTGAGAGCGCTGTTCAAAATCGGTTCGCCGAAGAACTTGCGAGGCGAGGGACACAACCCGGTGCTGTGGAGGATGGAGCAAAGGGTTTTCTAACTGGTTTCAATGAGGGCATCGGTCGGCTCATTGATCTTCCCACAACACTGCCAACAGCGGTGATCGGCATGATCCCTGGATCGGAGCATCTGGGTTTCCCCCAAAATCTGGAAGAACTGGAGGAGCACCGACAAGAGTTTGGTGTGGGTGCGAACCTGATGCGTTCTTTCAGTGACTACGAACCGGAAACTGCTTCGGGGCGGGTGGCTCAGTCGTCGGGTCGGGAATTGGCAACGTCGCTCCCTTTGGCGTTGATCCCAATGGCAGGCGCCGCTGCTCCGGTGGCGAGGGGTGTTTCTGCAATCCCCAAGGGTACACTTGACGCAGTTGGAAAGAGCGCTGTGGCTGCAGCGAGAGCGGCTCCAGCAACGACCTTGGCTGCAGAGACGATTTCTGCAGCTGCTGCCGGAGCGGGTGGTGGAATTGCAGATGAGATTGACCCCGGAGATGCCTCATCACGAATGTTGGGTGAGGTCGCAGGGGGGCTTGCGCCCGCAGCGATAGCGCTTAGTCCGAGTGTGGCAGCGACAAGGTTTGGTCGGGCCGTCATGAACCGTTTCTCTTCATCAGCTCAAACGCAAGCGGCGCGCCGTGAGGTGTCAGAGGCTCTAGGAGGACAACTGACGCCGGCCGCGCGTGAGAACCTTGAGAATGCAGAACGTGTCGGGGCTCAAATTGAAGGCTTTCAGCCCTCATTGGCAGAAGCAACAGATGCTCCCTCTATTGTTCAGACGCAGCGTGATGTCGAGAAAGGGGCAAGTGGTGCTGACCTGGAGGCCTTTCGCGCACGACGCGACCAAAACCAGGATGCAATAGACTCGTTTGCCAGTGAACGCGCGCCCGATGGGATCGACAATCCAGAATTCATTTTTGATGGTGCCTCTGGTCGCCTGAAGAATGCGCGAGGTGCGCTGGAGAAACAGACCGCTGACGTAACAGAGAGGGCGGAACGACTTGCCGATAGCCTGCCTGTCGCCGACCGGAGTGCTGTGGGCGATCAGCTGAGGGATCGACTGACGACGCTGCAGCGAGCGGAAGCACAAAGGATGGCGGATCTGGCCGACGAACTTGGTTTGAACAATGATGACTCTCTGATTTCATTTGACGCAGTCCGACAGCAACTTAATGAAGATGAGGCGTTTCAGCTTCGCGGCAAATTTTCAAGTGAAGCAAGCCGCCCGGAAGTGCTGGACGAAGTGCTGAAAACTGAGGGTGATGTCACCTTTCAAGACTGGATGAGCCTCCGGCAGCGTGTCTCGGAAGACCTGCGGGATGCACAGCGAAGCGCAAATCCAAATGCAGGAAAAATCAGGCAACTAGCCATTCTCGATCAGCGGCTCGATGAGTTGACAGATGAAGCGCTTGACACGGCATCTGAAAGTGCGCCCCACTTGGCGGAGAACTATGCGAGGTTTCGTGAAACCTATCGCACCGAGTACATCGAGCGCTTCCGCAGAGGCGCGACCTTTGAGGTGAAACGCAGAGATGGTGGTGGATTCTACCGAACCCGAGATGAAAACGTCGCAAGCGCTTTCTTCAAAGCCGGAGACATCGGCGCTGCGCGGCAGTTCAGATCCACATTTGGCGACAATCCTGAAGCGACGGCAGCGCTTGAGTCCGTGGCTCTTGATAGCCTACGCGATGCTGCGGTTCGTGACGGGCAGATAAACCCCAAACTCTATGACCAGTGGTATAGACGGCATAGACCTGTGCTGGAGGAATACCCATCAATCAAAGGGCGCGTTGACGACGTCGGAGGCGCATTGGCGTCAATCGTTAGACGTCAGGATCAATTGAGGTCGCGCGCCGCAACGGTAGACGACATGGCGCTCTCTCGGGTGATCGACAGAGTAACGAATGGCCAGAAGACCCCGGAGCGTGCTGTCCAAGATGCACTAAAGGACAACCGACTGCTCAAGTCTTTGATGCGGTCGGTCAGGGGAGACAGTGCAGCGCTGGGAGCATTGCGAAGGCACGTTTGGGACAGCACGATAAGCCTTACTCCCAAGGACCAACGTAAGTTTCTGGATGCCAATGCGGCGGCCATCAACCGAGTGTTTGGGAATGGCAGCCATGTGCGTAATCTGCGGACTGTGCTTGAGGCGCGAGAGATGTTGGCGCGTGTGCCGGATCCATCAGGTGTTGGTGTAAATCCTGATCCCTTGAAGAATATTGGTGATGCTCTGGGTCAAAGCCCGAAGCAAATAGCGTCCCGCGCTTTCGCTGTCAGGTCTGGTCGGACAAGTGCTCGTATTGAAGCAATCGACGTGTTGGGTCGGTTCTTACAGGGTCGGCGTCGGGCCGTGAGTGAGGACCTTTGGCGTCAGGCGCTCTACGATCCGCAGGTCGCCAAGGACCTAGCTGCTGTTGTGCATCAAGGCGAGTTGTCTCCCGTGATCGAACAGCGTTTGCGCGCATACTTGCTGAATGCTGGGTCCGGCCTCAATCTGGGGCAAGAGTCTGAACTGATCGAGGATTCAAAACAAGACACATCTATGCCTGGAACGCTGCGTGAATGGTTGGAAGACGACGGAAGACCGGCTAACCGTTGATCAGCTGACAACGGCTCAGCTCTATCTATAGGTTGATTGAGATCTTCCTTCAGACTGACCCTTCTCATAGCCCACGACATACCCGTGCTCATAGTCGCTCTGCGGATCGCTGAATGACTTGATCGGCTGGATCGGACAAATTGGGGTGATAGGGGGGATGCTGGTGTTCGCCCCTCTCATGTACCCGGCGGCATAACCACTCTCGAAACCAGCGCAGAACTGGCCGATATTGGCGAATGCAGGCGAAGAAAACGTTAGAACTGCAATGATGCAAAGGACAATTTTCATCGGAATCTCCGAAGTCTGAATTTCAGGTTTTATTTGAGAGGGAATCCGGTTTATCGTCAACTTTCCATTTTAGGGAGGGTGAGGATATGAAGCGTATTCTGATGATTTGCGCGGTGTTGGGTGTGGCAATTGGTACCTCTGCCTATGTGTACAATTATGGCGGTATGACTGAGCCAGTGGCCTTCTACAGCGGTCACACTCATGTTGATGGGGGGACGCAAGGTGCGCCCGCGCATTCGGGCGGAACCAATGCTGCCGGGTGCCACAACGCATCAGTGCCGTATCACTGCCACTGAACAAATGTTGCGCTCAGCTCTTGATTTTGCGCGGACAGGCATCTGTCTGGCTCTTGTCGTATTGGCTAGCCCTACTGGTACGGCGCTTGCTGACGAACAACAGAGTGCTTCACGGTTCGCAAGTCACTGTTTGGCCGATGGTGACCGACGTGAGATTACATGCGGTGCGTATTTGTTTGGACATCTTCTCGGTAACCAACAAAGGAAGCAGGAGAAAGTAGGTCCCGTTACACACTGTCTTTTACCACCACCCGATGCAGCTAGTCTCGCTCTAAACGAGGCCGTGATAAATGTCGCCAGAATTGCATTTGTTGAGTGGCTGGTACAACATCCTGAATATCGAGCAAGACCGGCGGGTGAAGCCGTTCGTATGGCTTTGTTGGAAAACTTTCCCTGTCCAAGTTAGTTGGTCTAATCGAACAAACGACTAACCGCTAAGTGCTTTTTCAACAAGACGCCTGATCGCATCGGACCGGGTCATCTTTTCAGGTTGCTTAGCAATCCATTCGTCAATTGACTCAAGGAATTGGTCGTCAACGCGCATTTGTAGGCGGTGAGGGAGATTGATTTTCTTCTTGGGCATGTGTTGACAAACGTGTGTACGAATTGCAATATGTGAGTACACATTAGACGAGCCCCGGAGGTACTTGCAATACCGCCCGAGGCTCTAACCGCCGAAACCTTACTAGGAGGTCGCGATGGCTGAGCAAGCTTTACGTCAAGAATCCGAGTCAATCAACGTTGAAAGGCCCAATCCTTTCAGCGCCTTAACTGCTGCGTTGCCCAAATTGAGCATCGTTGAGCTGTGCAATCTGTACCGATCAAGCCAGACGATGGAAGAAATTGGTTGGACGAACATGGTTCCTGCGGAAGCAAAGTCCACAGATGTCATCAATGGGTTGACGGAGGCGTTGGCCGCAGAGTTTGGCTGTCTAAGCGACCAAATTGTGGATGAGCTCAAGAAGCGCCGTCCAATGAGCGAGATTGAAGCAGATCGTATCGCCAGTTTGGTAACCCGTCACGCACTGCACTGTGGTGACATGGGCGATGCCCTGGCGGCTTTGGCGGGGTATCTATCCGCTCGCGAGCGAGCTGCCGCATAAAAAGATTCGCTTAACAGAAGTTTCGTTCTTTATGCGGATGAAAGTTCTTGCCAAATCAATCTGAGCGGGTGCATTTATTGAAGCCCTTAGATTCACTGATTGGCGCCGTCGAAGACCGCAAACTTCAGTCACGTAAGGGCGAAAGAGATAAGCCGCATCGGATGCGCACACTTTCGCAATACCCAGAACACTATTGAAATCGGCCATGTGGCCGTTCCCAACCGTCATTGGGAAAAGGTGCGACACGGATTCCAGACTTCCTCTGGCCTCGGTGTTGCGCGAGCAACCCCCTACGCACCTTGGGCTTGACGGGCCGGGTGCCAGAGGAGACCCGCATGATCACTTACAAGAAGACCCAGCCGCCGCCGGGAAAGGAGGAAGACATGAAGCGTGAGTTTCACAGCTTGGCCAATTTGTTCCCACTTCTGGAAGGTGAGCGGTTGCGAGAGCTGTGCGAAGACGTTCGAGAGAACGGTTTGATCGAACCGATTTGGCTGTATGAGGGCAAAATCCTTGATGGTCGAAACCGCTATCGGGCCTGTCAGATAGAGGAAGTAGAGCCACGTTTTCGTGAGTTTGACCCGAAGGCCTGCGGTGATGATCCGTTGGCCTTTGTCACCAGCCTCAATCTGAAACGTCGTCATCTTAACAGCAGTCAGCGAGCCATGGTGGCATCGAAGATTGCCAATTTAGACAAAGGGGCGAACCAACACACAGGGGAGGGTACCTCAATTGAGGGAAGCTCCAAGCTTCTGAATGTTGGCAAGGCTTCGGTGGAGAGGGCTCGAAGCGTCCGCAAACACGCCGTGCCAGAAGTGGTTGCCGAAGTCGAAGCCGGGACGATGAGTGTGAATGCGGCGGACAAGCTTTCCAAGCAGTCTCCAGATGTGCAGAGAGACATTGCCCGGACCCCACCTAAACAGCGCAAAGAGAAGATGTCAGCCTCTGGGGTTTTCACTCAAGAGTTTGTTGATCGCCACGCCAAAGAGCGCGGCTGGATGTTCAAGTTCGAGAAGGGTTTGATCGCGATCCACGACATGCCAGTCAGTCCACAGGAGTACATTGATGCGATGCCGGACTATATGGCGCCGCCGATAGAAGAGCACCTCGAAGCAGCTGTGGCTTTTTTGACTGAATTTTCTGAACTTTGGAACAAGAGGAAATCGGACGATGACAAAACCATCGACGGCAGTGCGGCTTGCCTTAACAGAGCTGAATGAAAACGAGACTTTGGTGATTGAGGATGTCGTGGACCGCGCTGTGGTGCACCTCGGCAAGGATGAGAAATTCTATCGAGAAGATTTTCTTAGAGCCGCGCTTCGACGGAAGGTGAAGGACGCACTGAGAAGCTGGCATCTTCGAGAGACCCAGGACGAACCTGGTGAGGTTGATTTGCTGGGTCAATTCCACAACAGACGTGTCCCTGTGAAACAGAAAGACGGACTGTTCGGTTATAGGGTGTTTGACGCCCTGACCTGGGCAGACCTCAAGGCTCTCTATGACAGTGCGAAGTCTCGCAATGAGGTCACGGCGACGGAACTAGAGACGCTGGAAGATGTAATCCGTGCTGTTTCCCCCGTCATGGCGCTGGATGATGATGTAACCGTCGAAGAGGCTGTCAAGCGTCTTGCCGGACACTAGCGCGATTGGGTGGCGCTTTGGTCAAAGGCAACGAGTGAAACTAACCCGCCCTTGAGGCGGGTTTTTCTATGGAGAAACGAATGGAGATCGTTCTAAGGCGCCGTCACGACGACGGTGAGGCCACTGTCGGCTCATTGTCGATCGATGGCGAGCAGCAGTGCGACACGCTTGAGGACCAATGGCAGGAGGTCAAGAAGTCCGGCGAGACCCGCATCCCGGCCGGCAAGTACCAGGTCGAGCTCAAGCCGGTTGGTACATCGCGGTTCGACAAAAGCGCCAAGAAGAACATGGGCAAGTATCACAATGGCATGTTGCGCCTTGTTGATGTTCCCGGCTTCACCGAAATCCTGATCCACACCGGCAACACTGAGAAGCACACCGCAGGCTGCATTCTGGTGGGGCTGGGGGTCGGTAAGGACGAGGCCGGTCACCACACGGTCAAAAACAGCTGGACGGCCTACAGGAAGATATATCCCCCCATAGCTGAGGCGATACGCGCCCGCGAGCGCGTGACCATTCACATCATCGACGGAGACCGGGAAGCATGAGCGAGGCACTTGCTCGCGAGGTCGCAGAGCTATCGACGACCGTCAAGGGGATGATCACCCAGAACTCGCGTGACCATGAGCGGGTGCGGGAAACACTCGACAAGCTCACAGACGAAGTCAAAGAAGCGGGCAAACTCGCTGCGGCCAACAATCAGATTATGAAGCAGAACACCGAGACGAATGACGATCAGGAGACACGTATCAGGTCTCTTGAAAAATGGCGCTGGGTGCAGGTCGGGGGGATGACATCGATCGGCGCGATAGCCGGGACTTTGTTCAATTGGTGGAAAGGCGGTGGATCATGAACGTCCAGCAGATACATGAGAAGACGTTCAAGCGCGAGATAGCCTATGTGGTGTTTGGCCTTTGGGTCAGCATCACGGGCTGGCTGTTCCTGTTTCTGCCCCCCGCAATGGTTCACCACTATGAGGAGATGTACGGGGATTTGACTTTGTACTCGTTCCTCTACATCGCCGCGGCGATGGGGATGAAGGTCTTCCAGAACTATGCTGCCGGAAAGGCGGGAGCGTGATGGTTTTTTCAAGTCTAAAGGTTGGTGCCGCGTGCTTGGCTGTTGGGCTCATCGTCGGTTTTGGCGGTGGCTACAAGGTCGCGAATTGGCAGAACGACAGTGCCATGTTGGCCCAGATCGAAGATCACGAAGAGACGCGCCAGGTAAACGACAAGGCGGACTTTAAGGCGGCAGCGCGGCGTAACCTTGAGCGCGAAAGACGATCGACAGAAACGAGAACCCGAACGAGCGAGGCAATTCAAGATGCTGAGAATGATGATCATTGCGGCCTCACTGAGCTTGGCAGCATGCGGTTCAACGCTTTCCTTCAAGGAATGCCAACTGAGCCCGGATCTGATAGCGCCAAAGCCGCTGCCCCAGCCAATTGAGCAACGGGCTTATTCTGAAGGTGAGACGATTGGAATGCTGATTGAGAACCTGTCAGCCCGCGTCCAGCTCATCAAAGACCACAACGCACTTTCCGCCGAGTATGAGCGAGAGTGTCTTTAGATCCGGCCTAGCCGGAACCTTGCCCCTCGTGGGCGTTTCCTCCCTGTACTTGACCCGGGCGCCATTGAGTTGGTTCCCGGGTCTTTTTTTTGCCTAGATTCTCCCCGCCACTGGCAACAGGGTTAAAATGGTCCGGACATTGTCGATGATCGGTTGATGATATCCGTTACTTAACCGTTGAGGATATTGCAAAAAAATGGCAGAAAACTGTGGTGTAAGTTGATGATTGCGCACGCCGTGCGCTGTCGGGTCGCATTGATGTGACCCAAATTGGGGTAGAAACCGCTGGATAATTGGATAAAACGCACAATATGATAGCTACATATTGTCGAGTATCCCAAGAATCTGACAACAGATCGGGTGCGCTGCCGAGGAGGGCTGAGGCAATATTACGATGGTGCGCACGCCGTGCGCATTAAGATGGGCGGGAGGGACGCCAGTTTTACGGGTCTTTAATAAGGACCTGAAAGCATGGTGCTTTACACTGTAGGAAGAACGACATGTCTCTTGTTTTGAGGTGCATGGCTGAGGGAACAGAAGGTTCTTGGGAAGCCATTTGCCTAGACCTTGATATTGCTGTGTCTGGCGGGAGCCTGGCGGAAGTAACGGATTCCCTTCACGGGGCTGTGGCTGAATATCTGGAGTTTGTTGCGACATTGTCTGAAGAAGATCAGATTCCGCTCCTTAATCGGAAAGCTCCATTGTGGCTGAGGTTTCAGTTTGCCTACCGCTCCTTTGCGGTAGCAGTCGGCTGGCCCTGGCATAACTCGGATGGCGGTAAGTCGCATGTACCAATAATGGTGCCTGCTTGACCCGTGAAGTATCGCCGTTTTATCAAAATTATTGAAGACAACGGCTTTGAGTGCACAACGCCAGCAAAGGCCACCAGTCACAGAAAATACACGGCGCGACGAGACGGTAGACTCTACGTCATCACCGTCTCGTACCACTTGCTGAGCGATGAAATCACGCCTGGGACACAATCATCGATGATCCGCCAAAGTGGCTTACCAAAGAAACTGTTTCGGAAGTAGGCCGCTCGCTAAGTGCTGTTCGGCGTCCGGCTTCCATGGTGCCCATAGGTGATGTGCTTGGTGTGGGTCCAGAGAAGCGAGATTGACGTGTCACGGCTGCCGCACTCGGTGCAGACGGCCTTGAGCCGCTTCCAGTCATAGTTGGGTCCACGCTCGCGGGCGAGCGCATTGAGGTCGAGCGGGACACTCTGAACATCGCACGACCTGGAATGGCACCAAGCGAGCAATCCCCCGATCACCTCATCTTCACGCCTTGCCATCAGATCGCCCAGGGTGCCGACCTCCAGTCGGATCGGGGTCTGTTTCATGAGGCGGACCCTAGCCGTGAACAGGCTGAGAACAAAATCCCCCCAGTTTCCCCTGCAAGTTTCTGCGTCGAGCTGCATGTTCCTGCATGGTTCTGCAAGTATCGTCAGGGGCGGTTGGGTGAAATCAATGCTTGAAAGCTCAGTATTTCTGCGGCATACACGGCGGTGGAGAGGTGGCCGAGTGGCTGAAGGCGCTCCCCTGCTAAGGGAGTATACGTTAATCGCGTATCGAGGGTTCGAATCCCTTCCTCTCCGCCATTTTACTGACAGTCTCCCTGAGAGTTTTTGCAAAGTATTGTTAGGTTAATTGCGAGGGATCTGCTCGCGTTAACAGATCATTACCCATGATGATTGCCGCTGCTGCCTAGATATAAGTTTTAGTAACACGCCTGTGAAAAGTTGTGCTTTAGGTCAATTGGGGCACCAAGGCATGTTTGTTGGTAAAAGCGTTACTGGAAGGCGCGTCTGGCGGGGGGCATCCTCCGTCACCATGCTCGTTCTGTTTGCTGTCTTTTGCAGTACTGGTTTTGCAGGCGCGAATGAACCCCGTGTTGAGGCGAGCATTGTTGCCTCAAATTTGCAGGGCCAAATCATCGATGCGTCTGGGTGGGACTTTGAAACCGATGGCCCCTTGTCATTAGCCGACGGTTGGACGGTTTTTCGTGGGTCTCTGATCAACCCCGAACGCTTTCTGGGAGAAGGGTGTTCGCGACCAGCGCGCATTCTTAAATCTGAAGTCGTTTCTCTCCCTGATTTATGGGGACCGTCTTTGACGCTTGACCCGGCGACCGGTCACGGTGTGGCGACTTACTGTCTGGAACTTGAGGTAGGCGCTCAGGGCAAATCTGTTGGCTTTCACTTTGGAAATATCCGCTCTGCCACCGCCATCTATGCTCTGTACAGGGATGCGCCCCGTGAACCCGAGCATGCCTCTTTGCTTTATCGAAGTGGCAATTTGTCATCGACATCCCATGAGCATGTCTACCATCCGGCAACACCTGTCATTATGGTCCCGCACGAAACGGAGCGCATGACGCTTGTTGTTCAGGTGGCGAACTATGTCCACAAGCAAGGCGGAATGCCCGACACACTGATCGTTGATCTGTCTGAACGTCTTGAAGCTGGCTATCGCCGAAACAGTGCCCTACCAACGGCTTTGTTTCTTGTTCTAACGGTAGTGGCCGTTGCAACATTCCTGGCGGGCCGACTCTACGATGACACATTGAAATTTAACGTCTTTGCTTTTCTCTCAGCGGCATCAGCATTGAGAGTATTTTTCGTGAGCGATGTTGTTTGGGATTATTTCCCAACAACGACCTTCGCGCGGAAGCTTGATCTTGAGTATATGTCTCTGTTCCTGGTGCTCGCGGCTTACTACGCCTTCGTCCACATGCTTTTTCGTCGAAATGAAATGGGATGGTTTGACAAGGGTGTTTATCTGTTATCTGGAGGGCTTGTGCTCTTCGCTCTCATCGCCGCGCCGTTTTTTCCGGCGGGCGCAATAACGCTCACGCGAGAACCTATTCAGATTTGTTGGCTGGTTGTTGCGGGTGTTGTGGCCTTTACACTCATCAAGTCTTTGATCAATAACCCAGATGAGAACAAAGATGCGCTTTTTGTTTTTCTAGCCGCCCTCTCTATGTCTTCATATGAAGTGGCTGTTGGGCTTGGGGTTTTTGCAGCGTCTATGGAATGGTCGCAACTGATCGTCTTGTTTGTCACACTGCTCCACGTGCGGGCCTTCCAGGCAAGCTTCCGAAAAGTTGAGCGTGAGCGGGATGATTTAAATCTGCATTTGTTGGCCACAAACTCAATTCTGGAAGCGCAAGCGGGCGAACTCAGGCAGGCACTTGTTCGTGCTGAAGAGGCTGCCCGGGCCAAGAGTTCGTTTCTTGCTGCGATGAGCCATGAACTGCGAACACCGCTCAATGCAATCATCGGTTTTTCCGAGTTGATCAGCAAACAAATGTTTGGTCCACTTGAGAATGAACGATATCTCGAATATTCCCATGACATTGGTCGGTCGGGAGAGGATCTCCTTTCGACGATCAATGACATTCTCGACCTTTCTCGGATCGAGTCCGGCAACGATCCCATGATGGATGAAGAGCTTGAGATTGAAAGCCTTGTTACGTCGATTGTGCATCTGGCTTCTGCTCAAGCAAGAGAGAGTGAGGTAGAGTTTCGGGTGCAAACTTGTGAAAGTCTTCCGCTTTTTCTGGGCGACAGTCGCAAGTTCAAGCAGTTGCTCCACAATCTTTTAAGCAATGCGATCAAGTTTAACGTCGTCAATGGGTGGGTAGCGGTGACGCTGTCGCTAAAGGGTGGCTGCTTCGTCTTGGAAGTCGCAGATTCTGGTATCGGGATGAGCAACGCTGATATCGAGAAGGCACTTGCTCATTTTCAGCAGATCGATAGTGATCTTGAACGGCGATATGAAGGACTTGGCCTTGGTCTCTCACTTGTTCAGGCCCTGGCCGCACAACACGACGCCGTGCTTGAGATATCAAGTGAGTTGGATGTTGGAACTACGGCAACAGTTACTTTTCCCGCAGACCGAACGATTATGGCTGTCAGCGAAGCGGTTTAGGGCGCTATTCAAGGCTTCTGCCCGGTGGCGCGTGAAATATTGTCGCTTGTTGAGAGGTCATGGGATGGGGCAATCACGAGGTCCGGCAGCTGTTCTTTCAAGTTTCTCACTTTAGCATAGGACCTTCTCAGTTCGGCGGCGTCGCCTAAGCCTGGCACTTTGTTCTGCTCTAAAAGCTCAGCCTCATAGGTCAAGTCTCCCACGAGGAGGATCGGCGGCCAGCCCTCCCGGCGAATGAGCATTGAGAGTGATCCAGGTGTGTGTCCGGGTGTTGGCAAAAGGATCATTGATCCGTCGCCTGCAACATCGTAGCTGCCCCCGAAGCTTTGAAGGAGCGGGTCGTCGGTGGGCTGGAATGAAATTGGGTGCCATTGAGCTCCGGGTATCTCGATATGCTCCCGCAAAATCCAGTCGCGTTCCGGCTGTGGTGTTGAGAGTTGTGCCCATTCGCGGTCGCTGACGATCAACTCGGCCTGCGGAATTTGCGCGATGCCTCCAATATGATCGAAATGGAGGTGCGAGATTACTGCCCGTGTGATGGCTTTAAGGGTGAATCCTGCCGCTTTTACGGCGTTGTCGAGTCGACAGCTGTTGGTCGCGTCAAACCGAAACAACCGTCGAAGAAAGAAGCGCCCTATGGGGCTCGAAACATAGTTCGGATTTGCGAAAATCTCAGGATCGAGACCTGTATCAAACAGAATGAGTCCATCGCGATGCTCAATCAGAAAGTAGTTGACCGGCAGCTTGACCCAGCTGCGAGACAATAACGCCCACATCGTTTTCGGCATCCAGGTACCATAGCGATGTTCTTTGTGCTGTTCCGCCCAACCTGACGTGAGAACATGCAGCGACTTGATGGCCGGGATTGTGTCTCGAACTCCCTGCCCGTGGGTGGACACCGGATTTGTCTCCATTACATCACCTCCGCAGTTGCCCTTGTGCATCCTTTCCGTCGATCAGAGAGGCCATATGGATGAGGGTGTTCACATCGTATTGCAGATTGAGAGGTACGCATTGATGGGTGTCAAAGGCGCGAATGTCACCGACTAGGTGAGTGCACCTTCAAAAAGCGCCAGCATGCGGGACCAGGCCCGTTCGGCTTGGAGTTCGTTGTAAACACGGCTGTCTGGCGGGCACCAGCCGTGCAGTGCGCCTTCATAGACTTCGATTTCAGCGTTTAGGCCGGCATTGTCGAATGCTTCTCGGAGGACCGTCTTTGCCTCTGGTTGTTTCTCATCGTCGTTTTCAGCTATGGCGAAGAGGAAGTCGGCTTTCATCTGCGGCACGAGGAGGTGCGGGCTGTCAGGCGTATCTAGAACAAGGCGACCGCCATGAAAAGACGCGCCAGCACCGACGCGGTCGGGAAGGGCAGCGGCGGTCAGCATGGTGAAGGGCCCGCCCATACAATATCCGGTCGTGCCGATTTTCATCGAGGTATCGACGGCTTCTTGAGCATCCAGAAAATTTACAAATGCCGATGCATCTGTGATGACTGTTTGCGCCGATAGGGCAAGCGCCATTGGAAGCACATGGTTTCGGGTTTTTTCGTCCTGAAAGCTTGCGCCTTCGCCAACGACGGGAGATTTAGCTTCACGATAATAGGGGTTGATCACCAGGACTGAATAACCCGACTCTGCGAGCCGTTTTCCCATCTGTCGGAAGGCGGGGCGCAGGCCCAAAATGTCTGGCCAGATGAGGATGCCGGGATGCGTCCCTGAGGAAGGGTGCACGAAATAGGCATCAGCAGTTCCATCGGGTGTTGTGATTGTGACGTCAGACTCAATCACCTCTGCTGCATTTGCCGCGCGGGGCAGGGTTGCCATCAGTACTGCTGCGCTGCCCGCAATGCTTACCTGCCGCCGTGAGAGATACACTTCATTGTCTTTTACGGTCTCTTCGTCACACATGTGTGTCTCCCTGGTAGAGAATGAACGGGTTGTTCTTTGCGTCTCCGAAGCTTATCGGGCTGGGAAGGCTAGGCAATCACATTCGTGTTCAGGCACGTTCATGTGAACGGATAGCGCATTGCTTTTGGTTGAGCCGGTATGAATAGTGGGGATATGGATTTTACCATGGGCGGAGTGAGCAATGGGGCAAGTGAGCAAGGATGATGCGGCGCTCGCCGCCATGGCTGAGGCTGATCTGGACGAGCCGGTCGTGATGCTCAATTTGCTCAGATACCGTGAGACGGCTGGAGACGGAGCGGGTGTGGACGGGTTGACCGGTCGGGAGGCTTACGAAGTCTATGGCAAGGAATTCGCGAAGCTACATCCACGCTTTGGCGGAGAACCGGTCTGGATGGGCCGTGCTCTCAATTCCATTATCGGCGACGAAGAATGGGATGTGGTGATGTTGGTGCGCTACCCAGCGCGCAGGCAGTTTGTCGACATGATGCGCGACCCTGATTATCTCGCGATTGCGCCGATCCGGGCGGCAGCACTGGCAGACAGTCGCCTTGTTGAGATGTCTCAATTGCTACCCAGGGCTGAGGGGCGTTAGCGTTTCTCAAGCGCACGGACCATCAGTGTCAATGTCGCCTTTGCTTCAATGAGCGCTAGATCGGGTGTGTCGGACAAGGCGACAGCATGGGCGGCTTCGGTAACTGCCCCAAGCAAAATTTGCGCGGTAACCTCCGGTGTTGTGTTTGAGCTGCTTTTGGCGGGTAGGGATCCCAGTGTTTGCATCATGAGGCCGAAGGCGTATTTCGCTTCGATCGCGCGCCATTCATTCAGCCCTACGACAGCTGGTGCGTCGCGGAATACGATGCGCTGGATTTCCGGGCGTATGCTGATTTCAAGCGTTTTCAGCGCACCCCATTCAAGTGCGTCCCATCCGGTGGTGCCTGGTGGGGTGGTGGAGGTCACCTCATCCAGGATTACCTGTTCCAGATGCTCGGCAACGGCGGTGAAGAGGTCTTTCTTGCCGCCGAAATGATGGTAGATCGCTCCCGTCGTCACTTTTGCTTTTTTGACGATGTCGGCGAGTGATGCTTTGGCATAACCGTCTCTGGTGAAGACTGTCTGGGCTGCGGAAATGATACGTGTCCTGGTCCGCGTGCTTTGTTCAGCTTTGGTGAGCATTCTGGCAACGATTGTCATTGGTGCTGCTGCTGTTGTGGCATGAGTCGCCAGTTTCCGGGAGTTTTTCCAACATACTTGACATAACATAATTATGTTATGTAATTGTCAATCAGACAAACCGATCGCGCAAGTGATGGAAAGACAGGAGAAGACACGGATGGAAGACCTTCAGACTAAGCACCAAAGCACAACCTTTGGCGATATTGCCTATAGGGAGAGCGGTGAGGGAAAACCGGCAGTATTCGTTCATGGATTGGGATTGAGCTCTCATTTCTGGCGATATCAGTTTGCAGCGCTGTCTGGCCAACGGCGGTGTATTGCACCAGACCTGATGGCGCATGGGGAAACCCAGATCGCGGCAGACCAGGATGTCAGCTTCCATGTGCAGGCAGACATGATTCTGGAATTGCTCGACAAGCTGGGGATTGAACAGTTTGACCTTGTCGGCAATGATAGCGGTGGTGCGATTGCTCAATTAATGGCTGTTAAAGCACCTGAGCGGATTCGCTCTTTGGTCCTGACGAATTGCGATGTCCAGAACAATTGGCCACCGGTTGCGCTGGGTGAAATTCGGGAAGCGGCCCGATCAGGAGTGCTGGCTGCACAGTTTAGTAATTTCGCCAATGAGCCAGATCTTTTCAGGGCTGATGGGAGCATCGCAGAACTGGTCTATGAAGATCGCAATACTGCGACAGATGAAAACCTACAGCGATACCTTGGCCCCCTAGTTGATGATGTCGATAGAAGAGCGGCATTTGATCGGTATGTCGGACATCAGGACCACGCACAGCTCACGAACATTGAGGCTGACCTCAGGAAGCTTCCTGCTCCTGCGCTCATCGTCTGGGGAGCAGATGATGTATTCTTTCCGACAAAGTGGGCCTATTGGCTGCAGGGAACGCTTCCGAATGCTCGTGAAGTCGTAGAGCTCGAAGGGGCCAAGCTGTTTTTCCCGGAAGAGCGGGCCGGAACTTTGAACCGCCATATCTCAGAATTCTGGAGTGCTTGACCCATGACACCAATTGTCATCAACGCCATTCTGGTCGTCTTCGGGTTGTTCTTCGCTTACACGGCTATTGTGAGCTTCCGGGCGCCGGTACCGTTTGCACGGGGTCTTGGCCTTGAGCCCAATGGACGATCCGGGGCCATTGAAATCCGCGCCCAGTATGGCGGGTTTTTTGCAGCTGCGGGGCTTGCGCAGTTTGCTGTTTTCGCCGGTCTGATTTCGCCGCAACCCGCGCTCTTTGTCGGTCTGGTCATCTTTGGCGGTCTCATCGTGGGACGTGTCGCAGCCTTCTTTGCCGGCGGCAAGGACGAGAAGCTGCTGCCAATCATCTCAGCGCTCTATTGGATCGACGGGATTGGATGTCTCGCGGCGCTCATTGGTCTCTTCCTCGCCTCCTAGGAAGAAACGCCCGGCCAGATGCCCCCGATCACGCGCGTCTGGCCGGGATGTGATTTCCAGTTGATCAAGAAAGTTGGCACGCTACCTCTAACTCTTGTGGAGGTTCTCGTGTCCCTGGTTTCAGATGGTTTTCGGTGCATTAGCGGTAGGCATAAGCTATCCGTTGCTGGCATTCATCGGCTTTGCTGTTGGTGAAGCAAATGATCAGGCATCTTTGGACGGCCTACGCTATGAGATGGCGATCTTTCCCGGTGTTGCACAGCTGTCTGTGCTCTTGCTGATGTGGAACTTCCCGCTTGATCAAAAGCGGCAGGCTGAACTGCAAACTTAACTCAGGCGCCGGGAACAAGCGGACGGCTGAGTTTGGTTTCTTACCTTAGGCTCACTACTCCGCTGCGGCGCGTTGGGCGTGTAGATTGACGCGCTCAAGTGGTGCAGCTGCATCATTGCCCAGCCGGATATCCATGTTGCGGGCAGCCAGGTTCATCGTGAGTGTGCAGACGGTTCCCATATTGCCCAGCGGCTCGCGCTGGCGATAGGTCTGGCAAATTGAATTGCCGGGATTTTCTGTATCTGACAGCATTCGCACCATGGCTGCTCTATCGCGGGGTTCAGTTTCCTTCGCCAGGGCATAAGCGCGGTTGAGGCGGAGTGTCGAGTTCTCCAGGATATGTGGCATGGAGAACATTTCCGGATCTAGGTAGTGGTTAGTGTGTGCGATCACGTCACCTGGATCTTCGACTTCGATTTGTTCTGTCGCGGCAAACTCCATGTCAAAGCGGTTGCCAGATTCGTCGGCCACCAGAATGTTGGCTGACCGCCCAGGACCCGCGCGTTTGATCGTGTCTCGGACGGCCTCGATGGAGGAGCATTCAAGAATTGCGCGAAGCAGGATGTGAATGGGCACGCCGTTCGTCGGACGGTTGATATGGAGGAAGTTGAAGCAGACGCCGACACCGGCATCATTCAGGCCGATTTTTCCGAGGATGCCAGGTTCCGTCATCATCAGAATTGACGGTCCGTCTGTACGTTCAATTCGGGCAAGGGCAATGAGAGGTTCAAGGCGTTCTTCCCAATCCCAGTTCTGCCCGAGGAGCGGGGTGCCAGCGAAATGCATGACCGTACATTCGGTGGCAGGTACAAAGGAGAGGAATTCGCTTCTTGCGTTGAGCGCATAGATCCAGAGTGGATTAACTTTGGCGGCATCTGCGATCGCCTCAATTTCCGTTCCGTAGTCGGGGCTGAATTCATTGATCACGGATTTGAAATGTTTTGCGATGTCAAAGATTTCACTCTCCTTCCTTCCGAAGAAAGAGCCGTAAACCTCAATCATGCGCTGGATGCGCTCCTTGAGAGCCGTCCCATGCTGTTCGCCACGTTCGGCAGGTCCACCAGAAAGTGTGATAAGTGGCAGTCCGCCAATTGTGGTCATGCTTTTTCTCCCGTTTTGGATCTTCAGAATAGACGGTAACCGGCCCATGATTCAAAATCGGCAGAAATAAAGGGGCTGAACTTGTCTGGGATCACGATTTTTGCAGCAGAAATCTCTACGTTTGGCCGGATCGTCGCAATGGTGGCGATTGAGAAAGGGATCGACTACACATTGATTCCGACGGACTCTTCGTCGGCAGACCATATTGCGCGGCACCCTTTTGGGAAGACTCCGGCAGTGGAAGTGGGTGGACATTTGCTCATCGAGAGTGACGCAATCTGTCGATATCTCGACGACGCTTTCGAAGGACCGGCGCTTGTGCCCGATGATCCGCTGGAGCGCGCGGAGATGACAAAGTGGATGAGCTTTGTTCAGGCCTATATGTTCCCCACAACCGAGTTTGGCCTGGTAATGCCACGTTTGGTTGCCCCGATGATGGGGCGTCCTGTTGATGAGGCGCGGGTACAGAAAGCTCTACCGACGATTGGATACCAGCTGGGCTTGCTTGAAGATGCATTGGAGGATCGGACCTTCATCGCTTCAGACAGTCTAACTCTTGCCGATCTCTACCTGTATTGCACCTGGGTGGCCGTAGCTCATACAGAGGAGGGGAAGGTGATGCTTCACCACTCGCCAAACGTCACCAGGTGGATGTCATTTTTGGGAAGCAGGGAAAGCACACGGAGAACGGCTTGGCCTAAAGGTTAAGGCTGGTATTCTGCCGGTTTTTCGCGTTGAATGCGTGGGTTCGTTTTTTCAAGCAGGCTTTTTGTGTCGAGACCGTTTTCCATTGGATTGGCCCTCCTATTTGTAGGGCTTCAGATCGCGTCCCTCTATCATGGGGCGACATACGGTTTTGCATCCCACAGTCACGCTCCCAAAGCGATCATCGCTTTTGAGACGCCGGTTTTGGATGTCTTTGGGTACGATGTACCTGATGATCAGAACGAGCGTTCGCCGGACCGCTTTTGTGATCTGGATGTGTATTGCGACAAGCTAGACAAGCTTGCAAATGCGCCCTCAACTCCCAGCGATCTGCTGCGCTTTGACCTGAACACCTATCAATCCGGTCGTGCCGCGTTCTATGGCGCGGAGTGGCAGGCAGCCGTCGCCAGGGGACCACCGTCTTTTCTCTCATCCTGAATTTTTTATCAGTGCCCGTTTGAGGGCTAATGGAGAAAAGAATGTCTATCCTTTTGAAGAAGGGACGCACAGACGGGCGTCCAAACATTTATCCTGGTGCCCTGGTTACAGCTCTTGGAGTCTGTCTTATCAGCGTGCCTGCTTTCGCGGCCTCCCATGGGGATCATGGGGATCACGATCATGAAGAAGAGAAGCGCCACGCTGAGTCCCATGAGCATGGAGCGGCGGAACTCGCGTTCGCTTTGGATGGGAACCAGTTGGCTGTGGAATTTATTTCGCCGGGTGCCAACATTGTCGGATTTGAGCATGAAGCGAAGGATGCCGATGAAATCGCAGCGGTTGAAGCCGCAATAGACAAGCTCCAACGTGGTGGTGACCTCATAGAATTTGAGGGAGCAGCATGCACGCTTTCGGATGCGGATGTTGAGGCAGAAGGACTGCTTGAAGAGGCGCATGAGGATGAGCATCACGAGGATGAGCATGAAGGTGAAGACGCCCATGCTGAGTTTGAAGTGAAGTACACATTCAATTGCACAACGCCTGATCAGCTCTCTAGCATTTCTGTTTCGCTTTTTGAGCAATGGCCTGGGATTGAAGAGATAGAAACTGTTTTCCTAAGCGACAATCACCAATTGTCTGTTGAGCTTACCGCAGAGAAAGCGGCGTTTGAGGTAAAATAGATGGGCAAAAGTCAGGCAGAGGTACCCCCAAAAACCACGAATGCGGCGGTGGTCATCAAAGACCTCGTGTTTTCGTGGAATGGTGGCGTGCCATTGCTCGACATCGCTGATCTAAGCTTCAACCGTGGAGAACGTGTGTTTCTCCACGGTCCCAGCGGCAGTGGCAAGAGCACATTGCTTGGCCTGCTTGGCGGTGTTCTTTTGCCGGGGACAGGTAGATTGAGTGTTCTGGGAGAGGATCTTGCTGGCCTGAGTGGCCGCGCACGGGACAGGTTCCGGGCGGATCATCTAGGTATTATTTTTCAGATGTTCAATCTTCTTCCTTATCTTTCGGTCGCTGACAATGTTGCTTTGTCCTGCCGTTTTTCCAAGGTGCGTTCCAGGCGGGCTGAAGAGGCTGGGGGCGTTGGCGCCGAGACCGACCGGTTGCTCAAAAATCTTGGCTTGCCGCTAGAGGCAATGGGCCGCCCAGTGACTGACTTGAGCGTTGGTCAGCAGCAGCGTGTTGCTGTCGCAAGGGCATTAATTGGCCGGCCCGAGCTCATTATTGCGGATGAACCCACGTCTGCATTGGATGCCGATCACCGGAACGTTTTTATTGATCTGCTGTCAGCGGAGTGCGCGGTGAGTGGTGCGACACTGGTTTTTGTGAGCCATGATCTTTCCTTGGCGAAGAATTTTGATCGGATAGTGGCTCTTACGGAGATCAACCAGGCTGACATGAAGGAGGCTGTTTGAATGCCTCTGTCAGCACTAGTCTTAATCGCATTCCGGAGTGTCGTGAACCGTCGTGTAACAGCGCTGCTCACGATTTTCTCTATTGCTTTGAGCGTTACCCTGTTCCTGGGTGTCGAGAAAATTCGGTCAGGCGCGCAGACTGGGTTTTCAAATACGGTCTCTGGAACTGATTTGATCGTCGGTGCGCGCAGTGGCGCTCTCAATCTCTTGCTCTATTCGGTGTTCCGGATCGGCGATGCCACCAACAATGTGACCTGGGAGAGCTATGAGGACATCGCCTCCCGGTCCGATGTGGCCTGGGCTGTGCCTATTTCTCTCGGGGACAGTCATCGTGGGTTTCGCGTGATGGGCACTACAGAGACCTATTTTGATCACTACAGAACCGGCGACAAACAGATCCTACAATTTGCGGTGGGACAGCGGTTCGAAGATATTTTTGATGTGGTTCTGGGCTTTGATGTTGCATCGGAACTCGCCTATGGCCTCGGTGAGGAGATTGTGATCGCCCATGGCATTGGGTCCGTGAGTTTTGCCAAACATGACAATCTGCCGTTTCGTGTTGTCGGTATATTGGAGCGGACGGGCACGCCTGTTGACCGGACCCTGCATGTGAAACTAGAGGGGATTGAGGCTATCCATCTTGGCTGGTCGGGCGGTGCTGCGCCGATCGGAAGCCGCGCACCCAGTGCAGCTGATGTTCGTGCTGCAAACCTTGAGCCGATGTCGGTCACGGCTGTTTTTCTAGGGTTGAAGAGCCGGATCGCGATCCTCACACTTCAGCGGGATATCAACACCTACAAGGAAGAAGCACTGATGGCGATAATTCCGGGGGTCGCGTTGACCCAGCTGTGGGATGTCGTCGGCGTTGCCGAAATGGCTTTGAGTGCCATTGCGACCTTCGTTATTTTGACGGGACTTCTGGGGCTCATGACGAATGTGCTGACCAGCCTCAATGAGCGTCGCCGCGAAATGGCTATCCTGCGGTCGGTTGGGGCAGGGGCGGGGCATGTTGCACTTTTGCTAGTGAGTGAATCTGCCTTTCTCGCGAGCGCTGGAGCGCTGTTGGGGCTTTGCCTGGTGCAAGTCCTTCTGGCGGTCGCCGGCCCAATTATTGTTGAGGAGACGGGTGTCTTTGTCGGTGGCCCCAGTGTGACCTCATTTGATCTTATAACTGTTGGTGCCGTGATAGGCTTTGCGGCGGTTCTCGCTGCGTTTCCAGCCTGGCGGGCCTACCGTCAATCCCTGTCGGACGGGCTGACCATCCGCGTCTAAGGAGCGATGTTATGAAGTTGCTGTTGGCTGTTTTTGTAGCCCTTGGCTTTAGCTCAGTCGGGTCCTTTGTATCCGCTGCAGAGCCAGAGGTTATCTACTGGGAAGATCTGATGCCTCCTGAAGGGCTGAAAGCCCTGGAAGAGGCCTATGCGGCGGCCGCGGCGGCCGCTGAGCCCCTTAGCGAAGTGGACCAGGGTCAGTCCGATGTCGCCGACTTGCCAGAGGATGGAGATATTGTTCCTGGAGCTGACCCAGACGATCCAACCGGCTCCCGCCCAGCTGCTACGCAGTTCGGGACATTCGACGTGGTGGAGGAGCTCAATGGGAAAACTATCCGTATTCCCGGGTTCATGGTGCCGTTCGACATTGATCAGATGAATGAAGTAAAGGAGTTCTTGCTGGTTCCCTATTTCGGTGCTTGCATCCATGTGCCACCGCCCCCTCCCAACCAGATCGTTTACGTGACGGCAGAAGACGCCGTCCCATTTGGATGGGAACCGGTGTGGCTTGAGGGTGTGCTGGAGACCAAGACCCACATGAACCAGCTTGGTAGTGCTGCCTATACGTTGAACCTGACCAAAATGGAGCCGTATTCCGACGGCTAAAAACCAAAGTTCTAGCTTTTTCAGTAGGTTGGCGGTCCAACCTTAATAAAATATTGAGTCCATCTGCCTAGGCTGTGCGCAGTATTTGCATGGAAGGCAACCGGCAATGGACGCTCCATTGGCAGTGGGACAAGGAAGAATTGAGGCGCTGGCGCACCATTTAGTTGCGCCGGGTGAGCAGGTCTGTTTGCCGGGTCCAGCTTGGGCGCTGTTTGTCTTTGCGACTACGCTGGTTCCGGTTCTGATTTTGCTGGCCGCTGCCTGGTTTCAGCCCTTCGTTCCGATCGGTGAGTTGATGCGCGACAGCCTGTTGGTCGCGGAGGTATCGCAAGATTGCTGCCATATTTATTATGGCGCTATCTCCAATATGGGTGTGTTGTTGTGGGCCTCAGCTGCAGCAATTCTGTTTTTTGCCGCGCTTGTCGTCGCCTTGATGGGTGGACAGCAACACCGCAGTTACGTCGTTCAATTTGCTCTTGGGGGATTTCTTACGACGCTTCTGTGTATCGATGATTTCTTTCTCGTACATGACATTATTTTACCGAAGCTTGGTTTTTCAGAAACGCTGGCATACGTGGTTTATACGTCTTTCGCTGCTGTCTATGTTTGGTATGCGCGGGCCGAAATTCTCGGTGCGCGGTGGCCGATGTTCTTGCTCAGTGTGGGCTGTCTCGCGCTCAGCGTAAAGATTGATGTCTTTTTCAATGTTGATAATGACTTTCGCCTTCTTGTGGAAGATGGAGCGAAGCTCGTTGGCATCGCAGCCTGGCTTAGTTTTCATGCGGAAGCGGCAGCGTGCACCCTTCAACGCTTGAGTGGTGTAGACGTGGCTCAGGTCGATCGGCGTCAATCCACATGATATCGATCACTACCAAACTTTTTGCAGACGTTAAGGACCAGCGGCCTTCCATTCTTTTGCTGGGGAACTATCGGCCTGCACTGGCTGTGGCACGTGTCCTCCGGGATGCGGGGTACCGGATCGTAATGGGCAAACGAGGCGGGGAGGGGTTTAGCGAGTATTCCCGTTTTGTTGATGAAGCTTGGGACCACCCGCCCGTGGAGAGAGATGTCGTCGGCCTGCAGGGAGCTCTTACAACTTTTCTGTCTGAACGGGAGGATATCCAATTTGTCTTGCCGATTAGCGAGCCATTTGTGATGTTCTTTGCCGAACGCATGCCGGTATTGCCGGACGGCGTGACGCTGGTTTCTCCAAGGGCAGACCTTGTGAAGACCTGCGCGGATAAGGTCACGATGTTGTACACGGCGGTTGAGGAAGATGTGCCTGTCTTGCCTTGTGCCGTCCTCGTCGCCGACAGTGACAATGTGGCTCTAGGGAAGGAAGTGGGACTACCCATAGTTGCGAGGCCCTTGTCGCCCGGCGCCAAGTTCAACGAAAAGAAGGCGGTCATAATTGACAGTTGGTCGGACTATGAGCAGTTCGTTTCTGATTGGTGCAAGCCTGATTTCCCTATCTTGATTCAGCGAAAAGCGGTCGGACCCCGCGTCAATGTGTTCTTTACCGCTCGTGAGGGGCAGCTGATCAACAATCTTCAAACATATATACGCCGAACGGACTCCCTTGACGGGACTGGCTATGCCGTCGACGGTGTGACTATTGCGACTTCTGCGCCGCTTCTGGAAGATTGTGAGAAGCTGGTGAAGGCACTCGACTATACTGGTATTGGTCTTGCGCAATTTATTGTCGATCCCAAAACAGGGGAGAGGTGCTTTCTGGAGCTCAATCCCCGTATCGCGGGCAGTCAGGCAATCACTGAACAAATGGGCTTTGAGATGAGCCGCATTGCCATCGATCTTGCACTTGGCCTTGATCCTGTGCCTCCAAAGCGGGTGCGCGGAATACGGTCAGGTTTTAGGTATGCTTGGGTCTATGGTGACATCAGGGGCTTAAGGTTTGCGTTGGCGCGAGGAGAGATTGGTGCTGGCGGCGCGGTACGTTGGGCGTTAAAGACGTTTTGGACAGCGCTTTGGGCCGATCATCATATGACTTGGGCGTGGCATGACCCTGCCCCAACGTTGATGTTGTTTGCACGGCAACTGTTCCCATCGCTTGAGCGACTTTCGGGTACCTCCGTTAGGGTCGAGCTTTCGCCAGAAACCGACCACCCAGCGATTGTGGGTGAGGACCCTCCCGCGAGGGGCGCATGAAGCGCCTTCCTGCTGTTTCCGGGTTCCTGAAGACGTCGAGCCTTTTGATGCTGGCACGCATCGGCGGCACCGGGCTTGGCTTTGTTATTCAGCTTGCGTTGGTTCGGCTCATGACCCCCACCGATTACGGCATTTATGTCGTGGCCCTGTCACTGGCCTCGGTACTCTCTATTTTCTGCGCTTTTGGGCTACCGTCTGTGACGGCTCGATTTGTCGCTGGTTATCAGGAAGCTGGAGATGGAGCGCGTGTTGCGGGCTTCATTCAGAGTACAAAACGTCATATTGCCGCGATATCTCTCATTTTTGGATTGCTTGCATTTGGGGTTTTGTGGAGTGGTTTCATAAGCACTGACTATCAGATGCCGTTGATGCTTGCCTGTCTGATAGCCCCAGTGCTTGCTGCCATGAGGTTCGGTGGTGCTCTGTCGAACACAGCCCGCAGGTTCTATCTGACCTACCTCCCCGACGTTACTTTCAGACCCCTTCTTTTGGTCGGTAGCCTGCTTTGCATCTATGTCCTCGCAATTCCGATGACGACCGCCAATGTGCTGTTGGTTCATCTGCTGACGGCTTTGGCAGCCTGCTGCTTGCTCTGGGTGGTTTTGCAACCGCGTCGTCAATTCGGCTTGCACGGCGTTCAACCAGCTTCTGAAAACAGAACCTGGCGCCAGGCAGCCACGCCCATGATACTTGTCACGTTGCTTACGTCCTTTTTGGCTGACATTGATGTCTTGTTGTTGAGTGCATTTCTTCCAGCAGACCAGGTGGGTATTTTCAGCGTTTGCCTGAGGATCATGTTGTTGATCGAGTTCGGCATTCAAACCGTTTTTCAGATGAGCATGCCTGATTTTGCTGAGGCGCGAGCGCGCAATGACACCACGCTGATGAATGCTGCCATGCGCCACGCTCAGCATATGACATTCTGTTTCACGCTCGTCGCTCTCAGCGGTGTGGCGGTGTTTGGCGAGTGGCTTCTTCTGCTGTTTGGGGAAAGATTTACGGTGGGGGCTGATGCACTTCTGTTCTTGGTCGTTGGACAGGTGGTACGGTCACTCTTCGGACCGGTCACGCAAGTGCTGACTGTTGCTGGAGCACAAATGCGGAGCCTAGTGAGTTATGGAATTGCGCTCTTTGCTTTGATTTTGGGGAATGCTCTCTTTGTCCCCCTCATTGGCCTTGAGGGGGCTGCCGCTGTTCTCTCGTTTTCTATGGTGCTCGGCGCTCTGTTTCAGGCGCAGGCTGCGTCACAGAAGATTGGGCTTTCAGTGGTGAGTACATTTTTCTCGATGTCGGCGGCTGAAGAGGGGCTGGCTGATAGCCGATAATCTACAGCGCCATGTAACTCACTTCAGGTGGGCTTTGAAATCTGGCGCGCGTTTCTCGTTAAAGGCGGCAACTCCCTCATGGGCTTCGTCTGTGTCGTAGTAGAGAGACAAGGCCTGAAAACCTAGAGATCCGATGCCTTTGATGTGATCTGTATCGGCATTGAACGAGCGCTTGGCAATCGCAATCGCGGTGGGGCTTTTTTCGTTGATCTCCGCGCACCATTTGTCGACTTCAGCGTCTAGCCGGTCGCGCGGGACGACCGTGTTGATGAGACCCATGTTGAGCGCTTCAGCGGCGCTATAGCGACGGCAAAGGTACCACATTTCCCGGGCCTTCTTTTCGCCGACCAGTCTGGACAGGTAAGCGGTTCCAAAGCCTGGATCGACGGAGCCGACTTTTGGTCCGACTTGTCCGAAGACTGCTGTGTCGGCAGCAATGGTGAAATCGCACAGGGTGCAGAGCACGTTGCCGCCGCCAATTGCAAACCCTTGAACCTTCGCAATTACCGGCTTGGGTACATCGCGCATGGCGGCGTGTAGCTCGTCTACGGGAAGGCCTATGGTCCCGCGGCCGCCGTAACCCCCATCATGAGAGGATTGATCACCGCCGGTACAAAATGCTTTCTCTCCGGCACCTGCCAGAACGATGGCGCCGATCTGTTTGTCCCACCCCGCACGGTTGACGGCGTGGATCAGTTCCTCGACGGTTTCAGCGCGGAAAGCGTTGTATTTTTCTGGCCGGTTGATGGTGATGTAGGCGGTGGCGTGGGCTTCCTCGTAGAGAATGTCTTCGTAGGTCACACTGGTCTCCTTTGTCGGCATGGACGGCGCCCGCCAATCTGTTTACGGTTTTCCCAACGATAAAGGGCAGGGGCGTCCGGTCAAAGGGGGAAGCATGAATAAGTGGCAGGTGGGAGATTTCACCGTTACGCGGGTTATCGAAATTGAGGTCGCCGGTGGCACCAAATTCCTTTTGCCGCAAGCAACGCCTGAAGCAGTTCGCGACTTCAAGTGGATGGCCCCACACTTCATGACACCTGATGGACACCTCATTATGAGTGTTCACGCCTTGGTCATCGACACAGGTGAACGCAAGATTGTCGTGGATACCTGCATTGGCAATGACAAAGAGCGGGAAATTCCGACCTGGAGCCACCTCGACCTTCCCTTTTTGGATGACCTACAGAAGGCTGGATATGCGCGTGAAGACATTGACACTGTAATGTGTACGCATCTCCATGTTGATCATGTGGGCTGGAATACAATGCTGGTTGATGGCAAGTGGGTCCCAACCTTCCCAAATGCGCGATACCTGATGGCGGAAACTGAATTCACCTATTGGCAATCCCAGGAGAGTGATGCCGGCCAGAAAGCTGTGTTTGCGGACTCGGTGAAGCCCGTGTTTGATGCAGGGCTCGTTGACCTTATCCCGCTGGACCATGAGATTTGTGATGGCATCTGGCTGGAGCCAACAGTGGGGCACACGCCAGGCCATGTGAGTGTGCGTCTGAGCTCCAAAGGGGACGACGCGATCATCACAGGGGACTTTATTCATCATCCGTGTCAGCTAGCTCGCCCTGATTGGTGCGCTGTTGTCGATTATGATCCCACGCAGAGTGAGGCGACGCGGCGGGACGTCTTTGCTCGCTACGCGGATACACCTATGCTGGTTATCGGGACACATTTTGCGACACCGACGGCAGGGCATATCAAAAAGGACGGTGATGCTTTTCGTCTGGATGTATAGGCAAGCGTCGCAATAGAGAAGACCTGTAAAAGGCTTGGGGGAGCCATGAAAATTGTACGGATAGGACTTTATGTTGTCGGCAGTATAGCTGTCTGTCTTGGCATTGCGCTCGCGACTTTAATGTTTGTCCGGGATGACCTGAGTTCATTTGACGGCCATTTCATCGCGTCTGACAAACCCACCACACCTGCCATTACTGTCCGTTACATGGGCAATACCAACCTGCTCATATCGGACGGAACCACGACGCTTCTGACAGATGGCTGGTTTAGCCGTCCGTCGACGGGCGAGCTTTTGTTCGGCAAGATTGCTCCAGATATGGAAGCGATTTCTGACGCGATGACCAAAGGCGAGATTGGGGACGTGGCGGCGGTCATTCCTGTCCACAGCCACTATGATCACGCGATGGACTCGCCAGAGGTCGCACGGCGAACGGGCGCTCTTCTTGTTGGTTCTGAATCGACCGCGAATATCGGGAGGGGCTGGGGATTGCCGGAAGATCAGATCCGCGTGGTCGGTTCTGAAGAACCGATCCGGTTTGGGGACTTCACGGTGACGCTCATCAAGTCACAACATTTCCAGTTTCCTGATCCCGATATGGCTGCAGCAGCGCTCGAAGATCCGGTCATCACAGAACCCCTTATCCCGCCGGTCAATGCTCTCGACTATAAAATGGGTGGGGCTTACTCCATTCATGTGGCCCACCCGCTGGGGGCATTCCTGCTGCAAGGGAGTGCGGGGTACGTGACTGGCGCGCTTGATGAGTACCGTGCAGACGTTGTGATCCTTGGCGTTGGTGGGGTGGCCGCGCAGACGAAGCCCTATCAACAGGACTATTGGGAGCAAATTGTTCGGGTGCTTCGCCCTGACCGGGTTTTTCCCGTCCATTGGGACAGTCTGACCGATCCACTTCAGGACAAGCCCGTCATGCCGAACATGCTCTGGTCGCGGGTTTTGGATTTCCAAGCTGAGGCCGGCGTCAATTATGCGCTGGAAAATGCGCGGAACGACGGTATCGATGCGGCACTCTTTCCCATGTGGGAAGAGGTCGTTCTCTTCAAGCAATAGGTGTTGTTAGTGCAGCTTTGCCAAAAAGGTATCTATCGCGTCGGTGACTTCAGGTTCGTCTAGAAAGGGCGCGTGCCCCCGGTCCTTTGCCGTCATTAGGGATAGTCCCGGGTGCTCAGTGGCCATTCTCTCAGCCGTCGCCGTCGATAGCAGATCGGAGTTTTCTCCCCGCACCAAAAGGACCGGCACGTGGGAGAGGGCGCGGAATTCCTTCCACATGGTCGGTATGTTTCCGCGCATGAGTTTTGCCGCACGGCGCAGACCAGTGCCGATCGCGGCGTCATAGTCCATTGCTGGTTTGCCATCTTCATCGCGAAAGGTCATGCGCGCAAAGGCATGCCATTTTTCGCCGGGCATGTTTGGGAAATAGCGCTCATTCATCTGTCTTATGGTGATCGCCGCATCTTCCCAGGTTGGGGGGACTTCCATCTTTCCCGCATAGGCCATGATCCGATCAATGCCCGATTTGGCAACTTCGGGACCAATATCGTTCATGACGATACCTTTTATGGCTGTTGGGCGATGGAGGGCCATATTCATGGCGACAAGTCCGCCGCGAGAAGTCCCCACAATGATCGCATGGTTCACGCCTGCTGCGGCCATCAGATCAAGTGTATCGCGCATCTCATTGAGAGGTGTGTAATCAGTCCAGCCCTTGGCATATTCTGATTTTCCGCGGCCTCTGAAGTCGGGACAGATGACACGCCGATCGCCCGACAGCCTTTCGGCAAGGTCGGCGAAGTCCTTTGAGTTTCTAGTCAGTCCCGGCAGGCAGAGGATGGGCGTTTTTTGTGATGTGCGCGAGCCATAGTCTCTTGCATAGAGTTTCAGGCCTTCCTGGGAATAGTAGTAAATGTCCTGAAATGTCATGCGCTTGCGTCTCCAAATTGCTCTTTAGCAATCATCGGAAGTCCGGGCGCAAGTCGCAAGGGACTTTTATCCGCCTACCCCGTCATCTGGGATTGGCAACATGGTGCCGGGTTCCTGAGTCGATGGGGCTGCAGGCTGCACAATGACTTGTTGGGTCGGTTTGAAAGCAGCGGGTGCCCGTGGGGCATCAATTCCAGGTGGTGGCCTCAGGGTGATAGGGGCAGTGCTGCGGGCGATCGGCTGAGGCTCTGGCGCGGTCAATACCGGCGCCTCCGGGGCAGCTGGCGGAATCAAACTAGGCATGGCTGGTGTGGGAGCAGCGACTACTGGTGGTTGATAGTTTGGGTCATCTTCTTCCACGACCGGCATCATCGCCCCATCCACCAGGGTCACATCCGCTGGAACATCCAGAGTGGAAGCAGGAACCTTTATGGATGCGGCTGCGGCTGGTGCAACGGCAGCCGGGATTGGCAGCGTGGTTGGCGCGGCTGCTGGTGTAGAAACTGGTGGTACGGGGGCTGGCGGAGTAGAGACTTGTGGTGCTTCGGGTTGGCGTGCGGGATTTGGTGCCGGAATATCGCGTCTTGTCGGCGGCAAAGTGGCGGCTGTGGGGGGGGCCGGAACAGCAATCGGGGAGGCGGCGTTGTTGGGACTACCAGTGGTGTTAGTTGGGCCCGTGGCTGTGGCGTTGGTCGGATGATGGGAGCGGACCCATCATACCGTGCGATGTCCTGCTCAATCTTCAGGTCGACAGCTCGTCCCTGAAGGCGTGAGCGGTAGACCTGTACATTTTCAATGACACGCTGCACGTAGTTGCGGGTCTCCGTGAAGGGTATGTTCTCCATCCAGTCAATCGGATCAACCGCAGGATCGCGGGGGTCACCATAGCGTTCGACCCACTGCGAGACTCTGTGGGCGCCGGCATTGTAGGCAGCGATGGTCATGATGTAGGAGCCAGCGAAATCATCCAAAAGATCGCTAAGGTGCGCAGAACCCAAGGTGGCATTGTAACTCGGGTCGTCGGTGAGGCGCGCGCGTCGATAGGGCACACCGATCTGGCGCGCAACCGCGCGGGCGGTTCTCGGCATGAGCTGCATGAGACCGCGGGCGCCGGCATGGCTCACGGCGCGCGGGTTAAATTCGCTTTCCTGGCGGGACAGGCCATAAACAAGCGCCGGTTCAACTGGTTTTCCCCTCTGGGTAAAAGCGGGGAGTACGGCGGTCGGGTAGCTTCGCTCTGGCAGTGAGATGCCGCGGCCAGCGGCAATTTTTGCGACCCGCACCGACAGGTTGGGCAGATCGCGTTCGACCATAAGGTCCGCCAAAGCGGCCAGCGTTATTGCATCAGGAAGCGTGTTCGCCATCTCAATAACAAAACTGCGGGCAAGACTATCCTCCCCAGCTTCGTTCAGGAGCTCAAAGGCACGAACCATGTCTGAAGCGGCGAGCGCCCCGCTGTGAGCCGCGGTCGGCGTTGGAGCCGTTGGCAGCTGCAGCAATGGATTGCCGTTTGACGACAGTCTTGAAGTAGCTAACTGACCGTAGAAGGTTGTGGGGTGGCTGCTTGCTTGCTGGTAGTAGGTGCGTGCTTCGTCCGCACGACCGCGCGCTTCGGCAGCGCGCCCCATCCAATAAGCGCCACGGGATTTGCTGATGGGCGTTTTGACGCCTGCTGCAAGGGTCTGGAAATGCACAAAGGCTCTGTCGGCATCGTTTAGATATTGAAGTGCAATCCAGCCAGCGAGGAACTCACCTTCCGCAAAAGCAACGCCTCGCGCGTGGCCGTGGCCGGTCGCCAGACCGTAAGCTTCCTGGTAGTGACCCTCTTTAAGTGCTTTGCGAGCAAGGATTTTTCGTTCTGTCCAAGCTCGGTCGGGCCGGGCGATGGAATGGGTTGCGGTGGGAGGCGTTAGGAGAAGCGGAATGGCTGTCTGCTCCTGGCCGCGTCGCCTGAGATACCGAGCGTGGTCAAAGAGAAGGCCTGCATCGGTGCGCAGGCTCGCCGGGACCCGGGTGACAGCGCTTTCAGCACCGCGAGACCGGGAGGCGAGCTTTAAGCGCGCATCTGCCAATGCTCGTGCTTCCGCATTGACCAGTTGGAGCATCCGGCGACCGTCTGAGAATCTCTGTTCCCAGATCAGGCGGTTGAGCCGGTCTTCGTGCGCTTGTGCCGGTAGGTGCGTCCCATATTTTTTGAGGATTTCTGCTTCCCGCGATCTTGAGAACTGGTGTTCTACCCAGGCTCGCTGGATCCATGTAGCGCCTTCAACCTGCTGGCCGCTGTTTAAGAGGGCTTCGCCCAGCCGAACTTTGCCTTCGCCGGTGAGGGGGTCGCGGGTGGCAAACCAGGCAATGACATCCGCATCACGCATGGGATAGTCGGTGAGTGCCTCCTCAGCGCGGCGAGAGAGGCGGTCCTGTCTTGGCCAGTGGGGGTATTGTTCCTGAAAAGCGACGACCTCTGCGACAGTGGACCCGGTTCCTTCCTTCTGGAAGCGCAGCCAGTTGAGGATGGCTTTCGCCGTCGGATCAGCAATCTGGCGGCTGAAGGTGCGAACTTCCATCCATTTGCCTTTTTCCCGCGCATCAAGGCCATCCCATAGCGCATGGCCATCGGCCTCACTCAGGAGTTCTGACGGGGGTGGAGGCGTTGGCTTCGTCAAAGGAATGGGGACTGCACCAAGCGCAGCCGTGCTGAGCGCAAAAGTGACCGCTAGGCCTAATGCGCTGGCTTTTAGACCGGCAAAAGATGGACTCAACTCGCGATACCCCACTTGGGCCCAAACCTCTCCTGCTTTTGGCTGCTGGATCAGACTTTCCAGTGCCGACTCAATTTGAAGGAAACACTCATTGTTTTGCCTGTGAAGTCGCCTTTTTTGTGGCAAAGGCTCTCACCGGAATCAGAAAACGGTGCTTCCAGAGAAAAAGCGTACAATTGTCGGCGATCACTTGCCAGTCACAGGTTCATGCGACACCCCGTCTGGTTAATTTGGCCTGCTAAGCGCTTCATTTTGTTGCGATTTGACGAGATTTGGCTGTATGGTCCGCGCCTCACAATAGAGAGCCGCCCGTGGGGTTAACCTGTGGCGGCCAATCATGTTCACTCAGGAGCCAGAGAGATGTTTAAAGGGTCAATTGTCGCGCTTGTCACACCGTTCAAAAACGGTGCGGTCGACAAAGACGCTTTTGCGCGTCTGGTGGAGTGGCATATCGCAGAAGGCACCCATGGACTTGTTCCATGTGGGACGACCGGGGAGTCGCCGACGCTGAGTGCTGAAGAGCATATGGGTGTTGTGGCGCACTGTGTTGACGTGACAGCTGGACGTATTCCGGTCATTGCTGGGACCGGCTCCAATAATACGGCGGAAGCTCTGGAGTTTACCCGGCATGCCAAAGAGGTGGGCGCTGACGGTGCCCTGGTGGTAACGCCCTATTATAACAAGCCCACGCAACCGGGCCTCTATGCGCACTTCAAAGCGCTTAATGACGCGGTCGATATCCCGATCCTGATCTACAATATTCCGGGTCGCAGTGTGATCGATATGAGCGTTGAAACAATGACTGAGCTTTCAAAGCTCGAGAATATTGTGGGTGTGAAGGATGCGACGGCAGATCTTTCGCGGGTGAGTTCGCAGCGTTTAGCGATGGGCCCTGATTTCAATCAGCTTTCGGGTGAAGACGCCACAGCGCTCGGCTATATGGCTCATGGCGGACATGGGTGTATTTCGGTTGCCGCGAACGTTGCTCCGAAGCTCTGCGCACAATTCCAGAATGCCTGTCTGCAGGGCAACTTTGATGCAGCGCTTGAGCTTCAGGACAAGCTGATGCCGCTTCATACAGCACTCTTCCTGGAAGCAAGCCCGGCACCTGCGAAATATGCGCTTGAGAAACTAGGCATGTGCGGGAGCGAAATTCGCTTGCCGCTCGTTCCTGTTGAGCCTTCGACGCGTGTTGCTGTTGATGCAGCGCTTAAACATGCAGGGCTGCTTTAGCAGTAAGGACCCATGTCTTCCAAAAGCGGTGGCGCCAAGAAGAGACGCGGTGAAGACGGCAAGAAGATTGTCGCTGACAACCGAAAGGCGCGCTACGACTACTCCATTGGTGATGTCTTTGAGGCCGGTATCGTTTTGCGCGGCACGGAGGTGAAGGCCTTGCGTGAGGGAAAAGCGAGCCTTGGCGAAGCCTATGCGGAAGTAAAAGACGGGGAAGCCTTTCTTGTAAATGCGTTCATTCCTGAATATTTGCAGGCGAACCGGTTCAACCATGAGCCTAAGCGTGTGCGTAAGCTTTTGCTGCATTCAAGAGAAATTGAGAGAATGGGCGCGGCCGTGCAGCGTAAAGGCATGACACTGGTCCCACTAAAAATTTACTTCAATGACAAGGGCCGGGTAAAAATTGAGCTTGGTCTCGCCCAGGGTAAGAGGCAAGCTGATAAGCGTCAGACTGAAAAAGATCGCAGCTGGCAGCGGGATAAAGCCCGGCTAATGCGAGAAAAAGGCTGACTCTTTGAAGGTGGAGGCGACATGAGTGATGACGATCAGAAGTCCGGTGAACCCCAAGGTTTGATTGGTCAGATTAAAGACAAGCTCATTTCGTCTAAGCAGAAGACGGCTGAGCAGGGGCGTCACCTGACGGGCATGCCTGATGCTGGGCGGGCCGATCGGTTGCCGCCGGGACAGCACCGTGTCGACAAGTGGCCGGTGCTTGATCTTGGCATTCAGCCCGACGTGCCAAAGGAAAGCTGGGAGCTCACTATTGATGGGGCTCTCGAAAACCCTGTGTCATGGAACTGGGATAGCTTCATGGCGCAGCCGCAATTCAGCCATGTTTCAGACATCCATTGCGTGACGACCTGGAGCCGGTATGACAACCGCTGGGATGGTGTATCAGGTGCGCACATTCTTGATGTCGTGAAGCCTACGGCTGCTGCAAAGCATCTGATCTTTCATTCCTACGATGGTTACACGACAAACATCCGGTTGGAGATGTTTCAGGATGAGGATGTGCTCTTGGCCCATTCCTGGGAAGGCGCGCCACTCACACGTGAGCATGGCGCACCCGTTCGTGTGATTATTCCTAAGTGGTATTTCTGGAAGAGTGCGAAGTGGATCAAGCGGATTGAGTTTTCTGAGATTGATCAGCCCGGGTTCTGGGAAGTCCGCGGTTACAATAATGACGGCGATCCATGGAAAGAGGATCGCTACTCGGTGTAGCAAGCGTCGGGTTCACGTCTGGGGGGATTATGGACTTTCGAAAATGGGCGGCACTTTTGTGCGCCCTTGCAGCTCTTGTTGTTGTTCCGGCCCAGGCGCGGACTGACAAGCCGAACATTGTTATCATCCTGGCGGACGATCTGGGCTATGGGGATATTGGTGCCTTCGGCGCAACCGACATTGCCACGCCGCATATTGATGGCCTCGCGACACGGGGCATCCGCTTTACCGATTTTTACGCCGGACACAACGTCTGCAGCCCTTCGCGGGCATCGCTCCTCACGGGGCGTCACTCCAAGCGCATGGGTATTTCCCATGTGTTTCAGGCAGACTCGCCTGATGGCATGCCTCTCGAAGAAATTACGATAGCCGAGATGCTCAAAGAGAACGGGTATCGGACCGGCCTTGTTGGTAAATGGCATCTGGGGTCTCAGGACCGCTACATGCCATGGAACCAGGGCTTCGACAGTTTTCAGGGTGTTCCCTACAGCAACGATATGGGAAATTTCTTTTGGTATGACGAGCAAGAAATTATCTATGAGCCGATTGATCAAGCCTATCTGACTCAGCGTTATACCGAAAAAGCGCTTGAGTTTATCAGCTCCAATAAGGAAGAGCCGTTCTTCCTTTATGTCGCGCACAGCATGCCTCATGTGCCGATCTATGCGTCGCCGGACTTTCTAGGGACCAGTGAGCGTGGTCTCTATGGCGACGTGGTTCAGGAGCTTGACTGGAGCGTGGGACAGGTTGTGTCCGCGCTGGAAGATGCGGGCATTCTTGAAAATACGTTGATCCTCTTCACCAGTGATAATGGTCCCTGGTTGCCCATGGGGAGCCATGGAGGTGAGACAGGTGGGCTGCGGGATGGGAAGGGCACGACGTTTGACGGCGGCCACAAGGTGCCGACCGTTGCGTACCTTGGTGGCGGTGTTGAAGGTGTAACCGTCTCTGAGCCTGTTTCCATGCTCGATCTATTGCCGACGATTGCCAATCTGACGGGAGCTACCGTCCCCGGTGATCGGGTGATCGATGGGCGGGATGTCACAGCGGTGTTCACCGGCGAAGATGCTGGCGATCCTATTCCCTATTTTTACTATGAGGCCTTCAACAGCCAAATTGATGCTGTGCGCTTGGGTGCGTGGAAGTTGAAACGAGAGCGCAGTTTCTGGGTGCCGGATCTTATCCTCTCAACCATCCTGCGCTGGGGCGAGTTTTCTCATGAGGAAATGCTCTTCAATCTTGAGAGAGACCCAGGTGAGACAGACAATGTGATCGACAGTCACCCGGCTGTTGCAGAGCGGCTACGTGCTGTTCTGGTCGAGGGCGACGCCATCGAAGCAGAACACAGGATGCTCGTAATGACGGGGACGGGTGCTGACAGAGCTGGGTACGAGCGCTTGTTGATCAGTCTTGCCGTTATCAGCATTGTTTTGCTGGGGTTGGTTCTTGCCGTTGTCTATGGAATGTGGCGGGGTGGAAAATCCCTGGTACGCAGAGGCTTTTCCTAGCGTCTTCGGGTGAAGGCCGCACCTTGGGCGCGGCCTTCCGTTTGATCAGGCCGCTTCAAGAAGGCCCTCGGCCTCAAGTGCAGATTGGACATGCGGGCGTATGCTCATACGCTCACGGAAAGCAAAAACCTTCTTCCAGGTGTTTAGCTCCAACCCTGACGCTTCAACCCAGCGCAGGACAACGAACAAGTAGATATCGGCGACGGAAAGAGTGTTGTCGACAAAATACTCGCGTCCATCACCAAAGACGGTCTCCAGATATTCGAGATGCTTGATGATGAGGGCTTGCGCTCGCTCTTTGGCTGCATCGTCGGTGTCGGTGGAGAAGAAGGGGCTGAATGATTTGTGAAAATCAGATGCAACAAAGCTCAAGCCTTCTTGAACCCGTGCGCGAGCCACCAGTTCGATGGGCAGAGCCAATTCATGCTCAGGTGTTTGCGACACCAGATATTGAACCAGGGCTGCGCCCTCGGTGAGTATCTCGCCATTATCAAATTCAAGAGCGGGGACCCGAGCTTTTGCATTGACGCCTGAAAAGGTGATGCCTTTTTCCGTCTGGCCTTTTGCCGGATCATAGCGTTCGAGATCAAATTCCATTCCGGTCTCGCGGAGCACGATATGGGTGGCGAGGGAGCAGGAAGCGGGGACGTAATAGAGTTTCATGGGGGGTCCTTTCATTAAGTCGCATCAGCCTGATTGCTGAGCGAGGTTGATAGGGCGTCCATCAGGGACGCCACATTACGGTGCTGAAGGTTTGGGGCGGACTGGCCTGCATAGAGGGATGTGAGATCGGTCCGGTTCGCGACCATGGATGCTTTCTTGAGAGGCGCGACGAACCAAGCCTGAACAGGGAAGGGTGCGATCTGGTTGTCTGGGCGTTCCAGCTCGTCAATCAACCTGTTGCGGACCCCACGTGCCAGACGACCGGTGTAAGTGCGTGTGAGGGTTGTATCGGCGACGGCGGTCTTGTCGAACAAAAGCTCGCGGTGCGCGTCCGTCGTGCCAGATTCTTCGCATGCCAAAAAGGCAGTGCCCAACTGGGCGGCTGATGCACCAAATAGCCGGGCCGCCTCAACGCCACGCGCATCGACAATTCCGCCAGCGGCTATGATTGGTGTTTCAACCCTTGCAGCTGCAGTTTGCACAAGGGCGCTTGTGCTCATGAGGCTGTCTTCTGCGCGTCTGAGAAATGAAGGGCGATGGCCGCCCGCTTCAAAACCTGTGGCGACAATTGCACTCACGCCTGCTAAGTCGAGTGCAACGGCTTCGGCGACACTTGTTGCGGCTCCAACGGTGAGAATACCGCGCTCCTCACAGGCACGGAGAATGTCTATGGAGGGTATACCAAAGACGAAACTGAGGACCGGAGGACGCGCCTGTAGTATGCCCTCCATCTGTTCTTCAAAGGACTCGTGAAACCTGTCCGGGCGTTTTGGGAGCTCCAGCCCTAGTTCGTCGTAGTAGGGTTTGAACTGTGTGGCATAGGTCTCATAAGCGTCATCTGAGAATAAGAGAGCTTCCGGGTCGTGATCTTCAACCCAAAGATTCATGGCGAAGGGTTGATCGGTCTCGCGGGTAATGGCTTTGGTGGTGTTGATGATCTCGTCGGGTGTCAGGATATGAGCCCCAAAGGACCCAAGCCCTCCCTTGTTGGACACAGCGGAGGTGAGTTGCACTGTGGAAATTCCACCACCAAAGGGCCCCTGGACGATTGGGAGTTTGAGTTGCAAAAGGCTCGTAAGTCGATTGTCGATGGCCATGTCTGGAGCTCCGCGTTTAACTGATTGAGCGCCTGAGATAGGTGTTCGACTTACTGATGTAAATTAGATAACCTTTGGTAACCTCACTTTTGAGTTTCCATTTGGTAACCTGGTTTCACTCATGGCTGTAAAGATCCGAAAGAACAAAGTTGCCCCTCCGCCGGAGAAATGTGCGCTGACAGAATGCATGTCGGTGATTGGGGGGACATGGACCCCCAATGTGATCTGGCATTTAGGGGACGGGCCGCGTCGCTTCAGCGAACTGCAGATTGATATTCCGCCTATATCCGCAAAGGTGCTGACGCAGCGTCTGCGACAGCTTGAGGCAAAGGGGGTGGTTTTGCGCGAAGTGAAGCCGACATCACCGCCGACTGTTGAGTATTCGTTGACCGATCTTGGGCGCGAGTTGATCCCGGCGATCCAGGCCATCGTCACGGTAGGAGAGAAGCTCAAGCTTCGCGAGGAAGCTTGAACTCAATCTCGTTCTTAGGGTTCGACGATGTTGAACCAGAAGTCGAACACATCAAGCAGACCGAGAAGCTCGGTCAGGGCTTCTGGTCGACCCGTGATCTTGGCGCCGTCTGCCATGACTTCCTCGACCGATTTTTCGCCAAGTGCCAGTTGCGCGAGTGCGAGGCGTGCGATCTCAATGTCCGCATCTGGGCTGGCTACTGTTTTGCCCGGTTCATGATGCAGCACAGCGTTCGTCACGGTGACCAGATAGGCCTCGGCGGTATCGCTAACCTTGAGATTGAAGGTGAACTCTTTCTCACCTGCTTTAGGACCGTTGAGGCGCACGGACATGGAATCCAGCAATTCGTTGGTGGGGAGACCCCGCACCGTGTCAGACCCTGCTGGTCGTGGGAATTCCGATGCGGGCATAGGGTTTCGGAGTTCTTGTGCCGCGGTCAGATAAAACGCGCGCCACGGGCCGGACTCCGCCTGATATCCCAATTGCTCAAAGGCATCTGCTTGGAGTTGCCGCGCACCTGGATTGCCGGGCTCTGCGAAGACCAGATGGTTCACAAGTTCCGCGACCCAGCGATAGTCGCCTTCGTCAAAGGATGCTTTGGCTTTCTCCAGAACGGCATCGGCACCGCCAATGGCCGCGACATAGCGTTTGCCTGCTTCCACAGGTGGCCATTTGTGCAAGTTTGCCGGGTTACCATCAAACCAGCCGAGGTAACGCTGGTAAATTGCCTTAGTGTTGTGGCTCAGCGTGCCGTAGTAACCGCGCGTGTACCATTCGCGTTCAAGGCTTGGTGGAAGCTTGAAGTCTTCAGCGATCTCCAGCGGTGTTTGTCCGTGATTGGCCAAGCGCAGCGTCTGGTCATGAACATATTTGTACAGGTCCCGCTGCTTTTGCAGGAATGTGACGCTCGCGTCTTTTCCCCATCGCGGCCAGTGATGACTGGCGAACAAAACCTCTGTCTGTGATGCATAAAGGTCAATCGCCTCGTTGATGTAGTAGCTCCAGGACTTAGCGTCCCGCACAACCGCGCCGCGGGGCGTGATGATGTTGTGGAGATGGCAGGAGCAGTTTTCCGCCATGCAGAGCGCTTTGTATTGCGGGAAGAAGAAATTCATCTCCGCAGGTGCTTCGGTATCCGGTGTTACCTGAAAGACGATTTCGACACCATCGACAGTGAGGGTTTCGCCGGTTTCGCAGATGCTGACGGTTGGGGGTACCAGGCTCACTTTGCCAACGGATACCGTTTTGCCAAGGCCGGCATCCACATGGCCTTTGGGTCCGGGTGGGAGCATGGAGCCATACATATAGGTGGCGCGACGCCCCATAGCGTTACCTGCGAGGACATTCTCGCTTACCGCTGCTTCGAGGAAGCCTTCAGGGGCGATGATCTGTAGGCCGTTCGCAATGTCTTCATCACTCAAGACACCTCTGACGCCGCCATAATGGTCCACATGACTGTGTGTGTAGATCACGGCGGTGACCGGCTTGTCGCCGCGATGTTCGCGCATCAGTGCAAGAGCAGCGGCGGCAGGCTCCGCTGAGATGAGCGGATCGATAACAATGTAGCCGGTGTCGCCTTCTATGAAGGTGATGTTGGACAGGTCAAAGTTCCGGACCTGATAGATGCCGTCCGTCACCTTAAAGAGACCGTGGATGGAATTGAGCTTTGCCTGTCGCCAGAGGCTCGGGTTTACGGTGTCGGGTGCTTCATCTTTGATGAAATCAAATCGCGACATGTCCCACACGGTGTTGCCGGCTTCATTGACAACTTTGGCGTCCGGGATAGTGCCAATGAACCCGTTTGATGCGAGATCGAAATCTTCACTTGTATCTTCGGGCAGAATTTTTTGGGTGGCAGCCTGAGCCTTTTTTGTGGCTTCTGTGGCGTCTTTCTGTGCGGACATGTTTCCCCCTGCGGACCGTTTGTTCTGTCGGGGGTAGTTTAGACAGGAAACACCGGGTGCGCCCATGCCCTATGTGGAGAATTCCGACTATCGGGACAGGTAGTTTTTCGCCGCCCTGAAGACATCATGGAACATGGCCTCTGTGAGCCGCCCCGTGTTCGTGTTGTACCGCGAGCAATGGTAGCTATCGAAAAGGGTAATGCCATTTCCCAGATCGTGTTCTGCGGCATGGGCGAAGGTGAACTCCGAGCGTTTGAGGCCATAGGCGCTGATGACATTCTCATGAGAGACGCGCCCCAACGAAACGATGACAGAAAGGTTGGGCAGCGCTGCAAGACGCGCTTCCAGGAAGCCACGGCATAGTTTTGCTTCAGGGCCTGTCGGTTTGTTCTGCGGGGGGACACAGCGAACGACATTGGAGATCATGCAATCCACGAGCTCCAGCCCGTCATCGGGACGGGCATCGTAGGTGCCCTTCGCGAAGCCGAACTCCAGAAGTGTTGGATAGAGCAGGTCTCCGGCCCAGTCCCCTGTGAAAGGGCGTCCCGTTCGATTAGCCCCTTGCAACCCGGGCGCCAATCCCATCACCAGGAGCCTTGCAGAATCATTTCCCAGTGAAGGTACAGGCGCGTTGAACCAATCAGGATGGGCTTCCTGGTTGGCTGTTCTGAAATCCACCAATCGTGGACAGAGAGGACAATCAAGGGGGGCTTCCGGGGTGTACGTAAGATCCATGAGCTTTGTTGAGGCTTTCAGACTGGTAGAGGTGGTGACCCATCTGATAGACCGGGGACGCATTGGCAGCAAGCATGTGGAAGGCTGTGTGGTTGGAGAATTACATGATCTTGGTGGCATTGGGCGCCAATTTGCCGGGCAGTTGGGGGAGTCCGAAGCAGGGCTTGGAGGCAGCGCTCGGTCAGTTTCCAACCTATGGGCTGAAAGTGGAGATGGCATCGCCGTTCTATCAGACGCCAGCTGTCACTCCTTACGCTCAGCCAGATTTTGTTAATGCCGTGGCATGCATCTCCACAGCGCTGGCTCCCTCTGACCTGCTCAAACGATTGCACCGGATCGAGGCAGCCTTTGGGCGGGTGCGGGGGCAGCGATGGGCGGAACGGACCCTTGATCTAGACCTCATCGACTATAACGGCCTTGTTCTGCCTGAATCCGGCGGAAATGGGCCAATATTGCCTCATCCAAGAGTGGCTGAGCGGGCCTTTGTGCTGGGGCCGCTGGTTGATATCGCGCCAGGTTGGCGGCATCCCGTTCTCGGGGCATCTGCTAAAGAGCTGTTTGAGGTGCTCCCTAAAGAAGACAGGCAGGGGCTGAAGCAGCTCACTTCTGGTTCAAAAGGCTGAAAACAAAGGGCTAGAGCGGTTCACGTTTTAACTGAATCGGATGAACCGCTCTAATCGTTTAGTTTGTCGCGTTTTCGAACCATAAAAGTCTGCAACTTCTATTGAAAACGCTCTAAGGCGCTGTTTTCGCTTGCGTTTGGCCAGTATCCCGCCTAAACAGAGCCCGAATCTAATTTCCCCAAGCGCCCGGAGTGTGACTGCATGGCTCGCGTGACAGTAGAAGACTGCGTAGACAAGGTCCCTAATCGTTTTGATCTCGTCCTGATGGCGGCCCATCGCGCCCGCGCCATGTCCGCCGGTTCTGAACTCACGATTGATCGCGATAATGACAAGAATCCTGTCGTTGCGCTTCGAGAGATCGCAGAGCAGACGGTTATCCCTGCTGAGATTCGCGAAGACATCATCGAAAACATGCAGAAACGTGTGGATGATGACGAGCCGGAAGGTGTTCTTGGCGCCGATGCGGCTGACGAAGAAGAAGGCGCGGCAGCTCCAGAGGTTCAACTCGGCGAAGGCGACCGGATGAGCGAAGATGAGCTTCTTCGGGCTCTCCAGGCTCAGCTTGATGCTCCAGCGCCACCACGTGCTCCTGAAACAGAGGAATATGATTGAGCGGCGCCTTCGACATAGGGGCTGAGTTTTCTGAACTCTGTCCGAGAAAGCGCCGCCCGGCATTTGCTTTGAGGGCGGCGTTTTTCGTTTTTGAGGTAGATTTAGACACACGCTGCCATAGTGGCAGTGGGAAAGAGACGGGGTGCGATGCTGCGCCAGTATGAACTGGTGGATAAGGTGCTGGCCTATGATCCGGTGGCGGACGAGGCGCTGATCAACCGTGCCTATGTCTATGCGACCAAGATGCATGGCAATCAGCTGCGTCATTCCGGCGATCCGTATTTCTCACATCCGATCGAAGTCGCGGGCATTTTGACTGATTTGCGGCTTGACGCAGCGACGATCATTACGGGCCTTCTGCATGACACCGTCGAGGATACAGAGGCGACGGCGGAGGATATTGCCTCACTCTTCGGTGGAGAGATTGCCGGACTCGTTGACGGTGTTACAAAACTCTCTCAGCTCGAATGGGACAGTGAAGACGCAAAGCAGGCAGAGAACTTCCGCAAGTTCCTGCTGGCCATGTCGAACGACATCCGTGTGTTGCTCGTAAAGCTCGCAGATCGGCTTCACAATATGCGGACCCTTCATCATGTTCCCAAAGAAGAGAAGCGCCGTCGGATTGCTCAGGAAACGCTCGACATCTATGCGCCGCTTGCAGGCCGAATGGGGATGCATGAATTCCGAGAGGAGTTGGAAGATCTGTCCTTTCAGGTGATCAATGTTGAGGCCCGACAGGCGATCGAAGCCCGGCTGGACACTTTTCGCTCTGAAAGTGGTGATGTTATTGAAAGCATCAGAGGGCAGATATCCGCGCTCTTTGAAGGAACAGATCTGGAAGTAGCTGTCCGGGGTCGTCAGAAAAGACCGTATTCAATCTGGCGGAAGATGCAGAGCCGGTCAGCATCACTTGAACAACTTTCAGACATTTTCGCCTTCCGGGTTCTTGTGGCTGATGAGGCTGATTGCTATCGCGCGCTTGGTGTTCTTCATCGTCGGTGGCCAAGCGTGCCCGGTCGTTTTAAGGACTATATCTCCACACCGAAGAATAATGGGTACCGTTCGATCCATACGACCATTGTGGGGCCGGAGCAGAAACGGGTGGAGATCCAGATCCGTACTCAGGACATGCACGATGTGGCTGAATATGGCATCGCAGCACATTGGATCTACAAAAACCCGGAAAAACGGACGACCGACAACACCTATGCGGACACGTTTGGGTGGTTGAGGCAGCTGGTCGAAATGCTTGAGCACGGCAGTTCGGCAGAAGAGTTTCTTGAGCATTCCAAGCTTCAGCTTTTCTCTGACCAGGTGTTCTGTTTTACCCCTAAGGGTATGCTCATCAATCTACCACGCGGTGCAACAGCCCTTGATTTTGCCTATGCCGTCCACACAGAAGTGGGCGACACGTGCGTAGGATCAAAAATCAATGGCCGACACCTGCCGCTTCGTACACCACTTGCGAATGGTGATGAGGTGGAAATTGTCCGCTCCAAAGCTCAGCGGCCGGTGCCAATATGGGAAGCTTATGTCGTAACGGGTAAGGCACGATCTGCCATCCGCCGGGCACTTCGTCAGGAGCAAGTAGAAGAATTTGTTCTGCTTGGACGCCAGATGGTGCGATCTATCTTTGAAGCCTCAGAGAAAGACGCGACCGACGGCGTGATTGAACGTGCATTGGGACCGCTTGGACTTGAGACGTTGGATGATCTGTTCGGGGCGGTAGGTGAGGGGACCTTGTCAGCGCATGAGGTGCTGGACCAGGTCTATCCCGTCGGAAAACAGGGAAAGCGTGGCAAAAAGACGAAGGCGCGTGCGGCGGAAAAAACCGACCCTCTCAACGCCAAGCCGCTGGTACGGCTCCGTGGTGGAGAGAGGGGCCATGCGATCCGGTTTGCGGAGGATACGTTCCCTCTACCGGGCGACCGGATTGTCGGTATTTTGACACCGGGCGAAGGTGTCGTTGTGTATCCTATTTCCTCACCAATGTTGGAAGCGCTGGAGGGGGAAACAGACCGCTGGGTGGATGTTGCCTGGGAAACGCCAGAACAAGAGGCCGGGACTTTTGTCAGTCGGTTCAATATTCGGGCATCCAATGAAGTTGGTGCCCTGGGCGCTATTTCGACCCTTATCGCTGACTATGACGGAAACATTAACAATATGAGCCTGGCTCAGCGTGACGTTGATTTCTACGACATGGTGGTTGATGTCGATGTGCGTGATCTTAAACACGCAACACGCATCATTAATGCTCTCAAAGGCCTGTCAGTGGTAAATGCGATCGGCCGCGTATAAAGATCAGGCTCTTAAGAAGCCAACAACAAAAAACTGGTATGGAATGATATGGACGAAAAACGGGTTTTGAAGGAATTTTCAGACGCTGGGGCCCTTTTGGATGGGCATTTCGTGCTGTCGTCCGGACTCCATTCCAGCCGGTATCTGCAGTGCGCGCGTGCATTGATGGATGCAAAGCGCGCTGCGCGGCTCTGTAAGGCTTTAGCGAAAAACGTTCAGGAGCTCATCTCCAAGCCGATTGATCTTGTCGTGTCTCCTGCTATGGGCGGTGTCATTGTCGGTTATGAAATGGGACGGCAATTGGGCGTGCCTGCCATCTTCCTTGAGCGTGTGGATGGTGAATTCACGCTCCGCCGCGGGTTTGACATCCCGAAGGGCACGCGCGTGTTGATGGTCGAAGACATCGTAACCACAGGGCTCTCGTCCCGTGAGGCGATTGCGGCCATTCGGGCAGCCGGCGGTAGCGTTGTCGGTGCCGCATGCTTGATTGACCGCTCCAGCGGGAAAGCAAAAATCGGTGTGAAGCTCGCATCATTGACACAGCTTTCTGTGCCAGCCTATGAGGCAGGCAAATTGCCGCCAGAATTGGCTGCTATTCCTGCTGTGAAGCCGGGCAGTCGGGGGCTTAAGTAGGGACCCATGTTTCGTCGTCGTGTTGAACTCCACCCAATTGAGCGTCTACGTGAGCTCGTCTGGCCACGGCTAGGCTGGAAGCGTGCGTTTCAATATGGATGGCGGCGCGTATGGCGGCTTGGCGGGACACCTCATGCGGTCGCGCTGGGAGTGTCGGCGGGGGCTTTTGCCTCTTTCACGCCTTTTATCGGTTTTCACTTTGCTATCGGGTTCGCCATTGCCTGGGTGCTCCGCGGTAATCTCATCGCGTCGGCATTTGGGACTTTTGTTGGAAACCCGCTGACATTCCCGTTCATCTGGCTTGCGACGTATGACCTTGGGTACTGGCTGTTGCAGGGATCAGAGGCACCGTCTGAACCAGAACTACAGGTCGATATGTTGTCAGGGCAGGCTTGGGACGGTGTTTTGCCGGTTCTGGTGCCAATGTTGGTTGGCGGTATCCCATTGGGCCTTGTGACGGCAGGAATAGTCTATTACCTCACCCGCAGTACGGTTGAAGCATACCAGGCCAAACGCCGTGACCGGTTGGCAAAACTGGCAGCGATCCGCGAAGACAGCTCTGATGAGCAAGGTGTGATTGCTGAGCTCTAGGGCGAGAGGGATAGATGACTGACAGACATGAACTACGTCTGGGCGTGAATATCGACCATGTGGCGACCATTCGAAATGCGCGCGGTGGCGGGCATCCTGATCCTCTGCGTGCAGCCAATATTGCCGCCGCTGCAGGTGCGGACGGCATCACGGCGCATCTTCGTGAAGACCGCCGCCATATTTCGGATGAGGATATTGATCGTCTCATGGATCAACTAACGCTTCCCCTCAATCTGGAGATGGCAGCGACGGATGAAATGATGGAGATCGCTCTTCGACACCGGCCTCACGCGGTCTGCCTGGTGCCGGAAAACCGGGAAGAGCGGACAACGGAAGGTGGCCTTGATGTCGCGGGGCAACATAATAGGCTTGCACCGATGATTTCCGAACTGTCGGCGGCGTCGGCTCGTGTGTCGCTGTTCATCGAAGCAGACCAAAGACAGCTCGAAGCGGCCGTGAGCTTAAAAGCTCCTGTGGTTGAGCTCCACGCGGGGGCTTATTGCGATGCCTGTTTCGATGGAGATGGCGCTACTGCGGGCCGGGAGCTCGCGCGGATACAGGAGGCTGCAACGGCAGGCGCAGAGATGGGGCTTGAGGTTCATGTAGGTCATGGTCTCACCTTTGATACGGTCGGCCCAGTTGCCGCAATGCCAGAGGTCAAAGAGCTCAATATCGGACATTTTCTGATTGGTGAGGCGATCTTTATTGGGCTGGACGCCTCGATAAAGAGAATGCGGGCCTTGATGGATGAGGCGCGAGCGGAGACACTGAACGCCTAGAGCCTTTTTTGTCGCGTTTTCGAACCGCAAAAGTCTGCACCTTTTGCTGAAAACGCTCTAACCCTCCTGAGGGCCTCATATGATTCTTGGTATCGGTAACGATATTATCGACATTACCCGCATTGAACGGACCCTCGAACGCCACGGCGAGCGGTTTATCAATCGCCTCTACACCGACATCGAACGACAGAAGTCAGAGCGCCGCCGAAACAGGGCGGCGTCCTATGCAAAGCGATTTGCTGCCAAAGAAGCTTGCTCGAAGGCTCTGGGCACCGGAATTCGACAGGGCGTTTTCTGGCGGGATATGGGGGTTGTTAATCTGCGGTCGGGGCAGCCAACCATGGCGCTGACCGGTGGAGCTGCCGATCGACTGGCGATGATGATTCCGGATGGCATGGAGGCCCAAATTCACCTCACCATCACTGATGACGGGCCTCTGGCGCAGGCGATCGTCATCATTTCCGCGGTTCCCAATGGCGGATCCAGAGGTGGTAACCTTTAGCGAGGTTCGAGGGGTGACGGGGCGGAGTTTGTGGTATGGTCCCGCCACTTTTGACATATTTCGTGAGTGAGCGCCGGTAGTAATGACCGAAAAAATGAAAAGCCTGCGGGAAGTTGCGTGGGCAGAGAACGTAAAAACTATCGCGTATGCGCTCCTGATTGCGCTGTTGATCCGGACCTTCCTCTTTCAGCCGTTCAATATTCCAAGCGGATCAATGATCCCCAATCTGTTGATTGGCGATTATCTGTTCGTCTCGAAATATTCCTACGGGTATTCCCGGCATTCCTTTCCCTTCAGCCCCGGCCTGTTTGATGGGCGCGTGCTGTCGGGCGAACCTGAGCGCGGCGACATTGCTGTTTTTAAAACGCCGAAAGATAACCGGACTGATTTTATCAAACGGGTCATTGGCCTTCCTGGAGACGAGATCCAACTGCGGAATTCGATCCTCTACATCAATGGGGTTGCTGTTCCACGGGAGCGGATCGAGAACTTCATCGCACGTGACCGCTTTGGAAATGTCGAAGAGATCGCCCAGTATCAGGAAACGCTACCAAATGGTGTGACCTATACAACGCTCGACAGCCGATTGAATGCACGGAGTGACAATACTGGTGTCTACCGGGTGCCCGCAGGGCATTACTTTATGATGGGTGACAATCGCGACAATTCCGCAGATAGCCGTGTTCCAAGCGAAGTTGGCTATGTGCCTCTGGAAAACTTTGTCGGCAAGGCGCAAGTGATCTTCTTCTCGACGGATAGTTCCGCCCGTATCTGGGAATTTTGGGGCTGGCCGAGTGCGATCCGTTGGGATCGGATTTTCGACGGCCTTAATTGATAACCTCATGACCGATGAAATCGCGGCACTTGCGGAACGGGTTGGACATCAGTTCAAAGATGTGACCCTGCTCCGGCGAGCGTTAACTCATGGAAGCCAGGCCTTGGCGCAGGGTGAGCTTGGCTATGAACGGTTGGAATTCTTAGGTGACCGCGTGCTTGGGCTGGTCATCTCGGACATGCTGTATCATCGCTTTCCGGCAGAAGAAGAGGGCGACCTCGCGGTGCGGCTCAATGCTCTGGTACGAGCGGAGACCTGCGCCACTGTCGCGCGTGAGCTTGATATGGGCGCTGCCCTTCGCATGACAAAGGGCGAAGAGAAGGCGGGTGCGCGGGACCGTGGGAGCATTCTGGCGGACGCCTGTGAAGCTGTCATTGCAGCGCTCTACCTTGATGGGGGCGTGTCCGTCGCGAGCGCATTCATCGAGTCTTGGTGGGGCCCGAAACTGGACGCGATGAAGGCGCCGCCGCGGGATCCAAAAACGATTTTGCAAGAATGGGCGCAGGCGCAGAAAAAGGGCTTGCCGCGATACGATGCGGTTGGGCGAACCGGGCCAGATCATGCGCCTGAATTTGAGATAGAATTGACAGTGTCCGGATTGCCTCCAATTTTGGCAAAGGGACCTTCCAAAAGAATGGCCGAGCAGGCTGCTGCGGAGCGGATGTTGACGCGAGAAGGAATTGGCTCATGACGAATGCTCCCGAAGATGGCGGTGCACAGCAGACAAGGTGTGGCTTTGTGGCGCTTATCGGTGCGCCGAACGCCGGTAAATCAACCCTGCTCAACCAGATGGTGGGCTCCAAAGTCTCAATTGTGACACACAAGGTTCAAACGACCCGAGCGCGTATCCGGGGGATTGCCTTGGAAGGGCAAACACAGATCGTTTTTGTGGACACGCCGGGCATCTTTCAGCCGCGTCGCCGATTGGACCGAGCCATGGTTGAAGCTGCATGGGGCGGGGCAGCTGACGCAGACGCTGTTGTGCTACTCGTTGATGCTCAACGCGGTGTGGACGAAGATGTTGAGCGCATTCTTGATGGCCTCAAGAAATCTGGACGTTCGGCCATGCTGGCTCTCAACAAGATTGATCTCGTGAAACATGAGGCGCTGCTGGCCCTAACAGCACGGCTGACTGAGACAGCTGATTTTTCCGATGTCTTTATGATCTCCGCGGAAAAAGGACATGGCCTTGAAGATTTGCGCAAACACCTCGCGGGGTTGATGCCGCTAGGGCCCTGGCACTATCCAGAAGATCAAATTGCCGACATTCCATTGCGCTCAATGGCGGCTGAAATCACCCGTGAAAAACTCTATCTCCGGCTGCATCAGGAGGTTCCCTATGCTCTGACCGTTGAGACAGAACAGTGGACTAGCCAGAAGGATGGCAGCGCCAAAGTTGAGCAGACCATCTATGTGGAACGAGATAGTCAGAAAAAGATCGTGATCGGGAAGGGCGGGCAGTCTCTCAAAGCCATCGGTAAGATGGCACGGGAAGAGATGGTCGAACTGTTTGATCATAAAGTCCATCTTTTCCTTCACGTGAAGGTCCGTGAAAAATGGGGTGAGGAGAAGGAACGGTTTCAGGAAATGGGATTGGAATTTCCAAAGGACTAAGGGGCGATTTGGAACCAGGATATTCAATGGTTCGCGCAGCAGGAGGAGGCTGATTTGGAGTGGCGTGACGAAGGTGTCGTGCTTTCCGTCAAATCGCATGGTGAGACCAGTGCGATTGTTGAGCTCTTCACCTCAGAACATGGGCGGCATGCGGGTCTGGTGCGTGGCGGTGCCTCACGGCGGATGAAACCTGTCCTACAGCCTGGAAACACTGTGAGCGCAACCTGGCGGGCTCGTCTGCCGGACCATTTGGGAAACTTCACCATTGACCTTGATCGGGCTCGCGCCGGGATTCTGATGGACGATCCCTTGTCGCTGGCGGGGTTGAGTGGGGCTTGCGCTGTCGTATCTGCCCTGCCGGAGAGAGAGCGCCACACTGCTCTCTATGAGGCATTTGTTGTTCTTCTGGATACATTGGAGGAAGGGGACATTTGGCCAGCAGTGTTCGTTCGCTTCGAGTTGGGGCTTCTGCAGGAACTGGGGTTTGGCCTCGATCTGACAAAATGCGCGGCGACGGGCAAAGCCGAGGATCTTGTCTATGTGTCACCTAAGACGGGCCGTGCGGTCAGTCGTGAGGCAGGCGCACCTTATGAGAAACGGCTCTATCGTCTGCCACCGTTTCTGGTTGGCGGACGCGTGACTGCTGCTGAACCTGAGGATGTTGCTGACGGCTTGCGCTTAACCGGGCACTTTCTTGAACGCTACTTATTCGGCCCGTTTCATGGGCGCCTACCTGATGCGCGTTATCGTTTGATTGACCGGCTTTCAAACGCCACCAAGTCGCTTGGCGAGCGGTGAATTTCAAGCCTTAGCCGTGACCGCGTGGTCGACCAGAGTTTCCAGCGCAGTGAGGACAAGTTTCGTTGGCGCATCAAGCTTTACATCAAGCGCATTTCTGTTGAAGAGCGCATCAAGGTGTGCGGAGAAGACGGCAGGGTCTCTTGCACCATCAGAGATGTTGGCACGTAAGTATCGAAGAAGCGACGCAGTGATGCGGATGACCGGGATGTGATCAAGCGCTTTGGCGGCACCATGAATGTCTTTGCACTCTTCGACAAATGATGCCCGATCGGGGAGTGTGCCATCTTGTAAATCCCGATAGACAGGCTCAATCTGTTTGATCTTCTTGTTTAGTGCGGCGGTGCACTTTTCTTCATTCTCCGAGATCAACGTTGTCATCTTCTGAAGGCGCGCTTTATCCGGCTTAAATTTACTCTCTGTGAGATTGCGGACGTGCTTCAGGCTGGGGTTGTGACTGACTTTCGCTAATAGGAGATTTGGTGGATTGATGAACTCGCAGGGGTCGCCCTTCTTATCGGCGCCACGTTTGCCAACGGGCGCCTGCTTGCGTCCTTCGTTCGTCTTGTCAGCTTCCGTGGTCATAAGTCTACGCTCGCTTTAGGTCCGTTTTTGGTCGGCTTCAATCTTGAATGGTCAATCAGATTGCCCAGGTGTCCGTATCATCTGAATTTTGCGCTGTCCGATCTTCCGCGCCGCCTCGCTTGTCGTCGCCGAAAAAGACGTCGTCTGTGTGGCGACGTCGATCCGGGCCGAAATAGGGCCCCACTTTTACAAACTGCCTTGGTCGCTCAATGACACTAATAACGCGAGTCATCAGGCTTTGAGCCGATACTGGTTTCGCCAGGTATTCTGTTACACCCTGGTCTCGCGCTTTTTCGATGTTGGTCATTTCCACATGGCCTGAGAGCATGATGATTGGCACAAAGGGATTGGGGTTGTCTGCGTCCATTCGGATGCGCCGAACCAGCTCGTACCCATCCATTGGTTTCATGCTCGCATCGGTAATGAGGAGGTCTGGCACCTGTTCTTTGTAGAGTTTTAAGGCAGCTTCGCCGTCACTTGCGGTGATGACTTTCCCAATACCCATCAAGATCAAAAGGTCGTGGATGAGTTTGCGCATGTAGGGACTGTCGTCCACAAACATGGCCGTCAGTACACTGAGGTCGTAATCAGTCGATGACATAACATTTCCCAATAAGTCGCCTAAAGTATTCAGCGATTGTTAACGGAAAACTTTTTACAGCCGATAAACAAAAACGAAGATTTTTTATGCAAATCCACCTACACGCCAAGCCAGGTTGTAAGGCGAGAATCGCTCTTTCTCTTTATTTTACTGCGACTCCGGTCATCTTGGAACGGACCTATTTGGCCAAAATCTAGACCGTTGGGACTAGGCTCATGCCTATTGTTGGGCCACTGCCTTACTTAAATCCGTAATCAAATTGTTCCACGTTCTTTCGTCGCGTTCTGTCCATTGTTCACCGAGTATCTCCCGAAACGTTTCCACGACTGTGATGAAGAAGGTTTCGAAGGTTTCCGGCGGGACACCGATCTGATCGTGATTGATTTTCTCAGTCGCGATCAGGCTGATCCCATAATGCTTGTCACCGGTGAAATCGAGGAAACACTCAATTACTTGCGCGAGCATGTTGCCTTTCACGCTGTTATCGCGATCAAGCAGAAACAATTCACGCATTTCGGGATGTTTGGAAAACAGCCTTTTGTAAACAAGGTCTGTCGGATCGCCATGGATGGTTGCAATGCGTTCCAGGCAGTCTTCGATCGGGTTACTTGGTGTTTCAACAGCACTCATGGGACTCTCTCCGGCCAACTTGCATCGTATTCTGGCCAACGTGAGAGAGGTGATTGCTAGTCTTTCGACACGTCTGCCAGCTCCCCACTATCGCCGAGATAACCTGACCAAGCAAACCAGTAGGCGATGTGCCCGGGCAGGCGCGGAAAAGACTTTCCGTTAGCGTTTATCAGGGCTTCCTCTGTGACGGCCCATGTTTTTCCATTTGCGACCACTTGTCGCGGATCGTCCGTTTTCTCAAAATTGGTTCCGTCGGTCCGGTAAGCGCGCACTGAACGGACCTTTGCGTCACCGATCAGAGTGAGTGTAAGGGCGCCTGCGACATCGTTGATGACCTGCCTGTTTTCAAAGCTTGTGAGAGGCCAGGCCTTATCAACGCCGGAAGATCTGAGCGCGAACACATAGTCTTTCGGATCCAGTTCTGTTCGTTCAACCTGTGCCGGAAAAAGTAAATCGGCACTGTCGAAGTAGTCTCCATAGGGTTTTCCTGGACGGTAGTCACGACGATATCCGGTCTCTATGCCCAAGACTTTCGTTGATGGATTGTCGGTTTTCCAGTCTCCCCAGCTGGTAATGGCAACGGGCAATGTCTTGAGCGCGATATCTGAGTCTGTGAGACGCCCGACGACAGGCTTGCCGGTGAACTGGTTCCAGAGAGACTGTGTCTGCTGGTCATACATCAGCTTGTTTGACCGGTAGAGAAAACCGGAGCTGCCGAATACGAAGTTCGATCCGTCTGGTCGCCTTGTGTTGAAAAGAATGCCCGATGCACACAACGTGCAGTAGGCGAGCGAAACAGGGATGCCCCCGATGACGTCGTTGAACATTTCGTGCCAGTCCATAATCCGTAGAGGGTAGGCCCGCACATCACCATTGATGGAAACCCCGAACACGAGTTCTTCGTCGGTCAGATAGTTTGCGTCGGCTGCTTCGATCAGATCCGGGTTCGTGAGCGCCGGAATGCCATCTTTGTAGACGCCACCCCAAACAATCTCCTCCAGGCGGATTTTGTGGTTGACGCCTGGATAGACGAAACTGACGAAATTCGGATCGATTGCAGTGAAGAGAGTGGTGAGGAAGCTATCGTGTCCCTCGAATGACGGAACCTCTGGGTGAGCCTCCTGCCAGAGAACCCAGTCATGCCATCGCTCGCCCGCTTTCTCTTCCGTAAGGGACTCGAGCGCGTCAATGATGAGTTCTCGCTCATCTGGGGCGAACCTTAGGCCGCGAATAAGCGCGGGGATGGCTGGTTTGCCGCCAACATCCCTCAACCATTCAATGGACACCCGCCGCAGAACCGGAGATTGCGACAACAGCTGCGCGGCCATGGTGGCGGTCTGCGGGTCATCTGGTTCATTGGCTTTTGTCAGCGCCCAGGGGGCCGTGAGAGCAAGGCTTACCGTGAGACCCATGGCGATTTGGGACAGGCGCTGTTGTATTGATCGGGGCATTTCTCTCTCCAATGTCGGAGAAAGCATAGCCAGAGTGGTGATCTCAGAGCGTCACACTGCGTGAACTCTCCGTGATGGCGGTTCTTTGTTGTTTTTGAGTGGATTTCGGCTGGGAGTCGCTCCGAATCTCGCTATAAATCAGGCATGACAAAGGCCACTCCGCCCCCCGATATCCCTGATCAGGAAGTAAACCTGCGCGAGGCGCTGGAAGAGCGCTATCTTGCCTATGCGCTCTCAACCATCATGCACCGGGCATTGCCTGACGTGCGGGACGGTCTGAAGCCGGTCCATCGGCGGTTGCTCCATGCCATGCGGCAATTGAAGCTCGACCCGAATTCCGGGTTTAAGAAGTCTGCGCGTATCGTTGGTGATGTGATGGGGCGTTATCACCCCCATGGGGATCAGGCCATCTATGATGCGCTTGTCAGGCTGTCCCAGGAATTTGCACAGCGCTATCCGCTGGCCGAAGGACAGGGCAATTTCGGGAATATTGACGGCGATAATGCTGCCGCCATGCGCTACACCGAAACCCGTCTGACGGAGGTCGCTCAGCGCCTGCTGGACGGGATCGACGAGGATACGGTCGATTTCCGTGAAACCTATGACGGGGAAGAGCGCGAACCGGTCGTGTTGCCAGGCAACTTTCCGAACCTGTTGGCCAACGGCGCGAATGGTATTGCCGTTGGCATGGCAACCAGCATTCCACCGCATAATGTCGGTGAGCTTTGTACGGCTGCCCTGCATCTAATTAAGCACCCGAACACAACCGCCGCGAAAATGGTGGAAATGGTTCCCGGTCCGGACTTCCCGACCGGCGGCATTATCGTGGAAAGCAAGGAGGCGATCCAGGAAGCCTATGCGACCGGACGCGGTGGCTTCCGCCTGCGGGCACGGTGGGAAAAAGAAGAGGGTGCCCGGGGAAGCTGGCAGGTTGTCGTCACTGAAATTCCGTACCAGGTTCAGAAAGCGAAGCTGATTGAGCGGATCGCAGACCTGCTTCTCGCCAAGAAGCTACCTCTTCTGGACGATGTGCGGGATGAGTCTGCAGAAGACATTCGCCTGGTTCTGGTTCCCAGAAGCAAGAATGTTGATCCGGAACATTTGATGGAGTCGCTCTTTAAAGCCAGTGATTTGGAAGTGCGGATTCCGCTCAATCTCAATGTTTTGTCTGCCGGTCAGGTGCCAGGTGTGATGAACCTGCGGGATGCGTTGAAAGCGTGGCTTGATCACCGCAAAGAGGTTCTGGTTCGCCGCAGCAAATTCCGGCTTGAGAAGATTGAGCGCCGCCTGGAGATCCTGGCGGGCTATTTGATCGCTTACCTCAACCTGGATGAAGTAATCCGGATTATTCGTGAGGAAGATGAACCTAAGCAGTTCATGATGAAGGCTTTTGACCTCACCGACAATCAGGCCGAAGCGATCCTCAATATGCGTCTGCGGGCTTTGCGCAAGCTCGAAGAAATTGAGATCAAGAAAGAACACAAGGACCTGAATGCAGAGCGCAAGAAGATCAAAGCGCTGCTGAAATCCGATCCGGATCAGTGGAAGGTGATCTCTGGCGAGATCAGCGAACTCAAGAAGGAATATGGTCCCAAGACAGAGCTTGGCCGCCGTCGTTCAACGCTTGGCGATGCGCCTGTTCTGGAAGATGTGCCGCTTGAAGCGATGATCGAGAAGGAACCAATCACGATTGTCTGTTCAGACAAGGGCTGGATACGCTCCATGAAGGGTCATATGGAGAAGACCGGCGACCTCAAATACAAAGAAGGCGACCGGGAGCGCTTTGTGTTCCATGCGGAGACGACCGACAAGGTGTTGTTGTTTGCCACCGATGGTCGTTTCTACACCATTCCCGCAGACCGTCTTCCGGGCGGGCGCGGCAATGGTCAGCCCGTTCGGTTCTTCATCGATCTGGAAGAGGGGCACGATATTGTCGCGCTCTTCATCCACAAGCCTGGACGAAAACTCATCGTGGCGTCGCGCACTGGCCATGGGTTCATTGTGCCTGAAGATGATGTGGTGGCACTGCGCCGCCCTGGCAAGCAGACCATCAACGTGTCCGGTGACAACGAAGCATGTGCCTGTGCTGTAGTTGATGGTGACCATATTGCGACGATTGGAGAGAACAGAAAGTTGCTGCTCTTCAAGATTGACGATGTGCCAGAGATGGGGCGTGGCAAAGGCGTGCGCCTGCAAAAATACAAAGATGGTGGCCTGTCGGATGTGAAGACTTTCACTCTGAAGGAAGGCCTGACAATTTTTGATCGCTCTGGACGGGCGCGGAGCTTTACCAAGACAGAGCTCAAAGACTGGATGGGCACGCGGGCTCAAGCCGGGCGTCTACCGCCTAAGGGTTTCCCGAGGACTGAGAAGTTCGGCAACAAGTTCGAGTAAGTCTTTGTTTGTCGCGCATTTGGGTGCTGAAGTATTACAATCTCAGCCGCGTGTGCTTTAGCCCGGCAGGTCGAAGACGAAGTCGACGGGCAGGGTGCCCATTGTACCCCAATAGCTTACGCGTAATTCGTAGCTTGTATCTGATCTCAGGCGCGTCGCATCAATGTTGAGGACGAAAGCCTCAGTCGTATTGCTGTTCGCTGGCAGGCTTCCCTGCATCATCACCTGTGGGCAGACTTCATCGAGCTTGGCCTGAACGAAATCCCGGCGGCTATCCACCAGAACCCATTTGAAGACTTTGCAGGGGGTGGGGGCGGTGAGTGCAATCTCCGCGTCTGTGTTGTTGATGAGTTGTACCTGCACCTGGAGCGGGATGATGTCACCAGATTGGGCGCCTACTTCCCCAGAGACTTTCAGCTCCAGATCTTCTTCAAAACTTACGAGGCCGTACTCGCTGGCAAGGCCAATAGTGAGAATGCCGAAAACCAATACAAGGCCCATAGGTGAGAATGAGCCGAGACCCCGGCCGGGTTTGAGAAAATCAGGTATACGCATGGACTGAGCCTAACAGTGTGATGTGGGTCATCCAAATATCACTTCTGGCAACCAGGTCGCAATGGACGGGTAGCGTGCAATGATGATGAGCGCCAGAATTTGAATGAAAACAAAGGGAATAACACCGCGGTAAATTTGGGCGGTACGCACCTCGTCCGGAGCGACGCCTCGAAGATAGAAAAGCGCAAAGCCAAAGGGTGGTGTCAGGAAAGACGTCTGCAGGTTGATCGCCATCATTACCCCAAGCCAGATGGGGTCAAATCCCATGACAAGTAGAATGGGCGCGACAATGGGGACCACAACAAAAGTGATCTCGATGAAGTCGAGGAAGAAGCCAAGGATGAACATAACCGCCATCACAATGACAACGGGCGCTAATGGTCCAAAAGCCCATGTCGCCCAACTCTCAGGGTCATGGAGTAGGAATTCCTGAACCGTTTCGTCACCGCCGAGTCCTCTGAATACAAGGCTGAAGAGGGCAGCTCCGATCAGAATCACGAAGACCATTGAACTGGTGCGGGTCGTAGACTGGACCACGTCTGCCAGGATGCCGCTGCCAAAAAGCCTTAGGCAACTAACGACCACGCCCCAGGCGATGCCGATGGAAAGAAGGCCCGCAATGCCAATCGCCACGAGCTCGCCCGTCCCAATTTCGGTGCGGGTTACTCGGAGGTCGACGATACTTGTCAGGATGAGGATGGAGATGAGGCTTGCAGCCGCGATGATGATGGCGCGTTTAGCGCCATCTTGTCGGTAACCTGCGAGGAGCAATGAGCCGATGGCGCCCACACCGGCGGCTTCTGTGGGGGTGGCGATGCCCCCCAGGATTGAGCCGAGGACGGAAAGGATGAGCAGAACTGGTGGAACCAGTGCGCGGATGGTCTTTTTGTAGAGTTCGCTGCGGTTGAGCGTTTCAACTGCTGGCATGGCAGGGCTGGATGCAGGGTGCACCGCGGCGCGGAAGATCTGATAGGCGATATAGAGGCCGACCAACATAAAACCTGGAAGGAGTGCGCCTGCGAAGAGGTCCCCCACAGACATGGTTTCCAGGACGAAAAGGCCCTGAGATGTCTGAGCCTGCTGGTAGGCGTTCGACAACACGTCGCCAAGCAACACCAAAACGATTGAAGGTGGAATGATCTGGCCGAGGGTCCCGGCTGCAGCGATGCTGCCTGTTGCCAGTGGAATGTCATAGCCGCGCCGCAACATGGTTGGCAGGGAAAGGAGCCCCATGGTGACGACTGTGGCGCCGACGATCCCAGTCGAGGCCGCAAGAAGAGCGCCGACGATTGAGACGGAATATCCAAGCCCGCCTCTGATGGAGCCGAACAGCTGGCCCATGCTTTCCAAGAGTTCCTCAGCGACCTTGGAGCGCTCCAGCATGGTTCCCATGAAGACAAAGAGGGGCACGGCGATCAGTGTCTCATTTGTCATGGTGCCAAAAATGCGAGACGGGAGCGCGCCTAAAAACCCGAAGTCGAAAATGCCAAGCGCAATGCCGATAAGGGCAAAGAGCAGCGCAACACCGGCGAGTGTAAAGGCAACAGGGAAGCCTGACAGAAGAACGATGCAGGCAACAGCGAACATAAGGATGTCGAGAAGGTCAGCGGTCATGAATTAAATCGCCTCAGACGCGCTGTTATCGTCATCTTTCGCTGGTGCATGACCCGTGAGGGTTAGGATGGAGCGAATGGTTGTCGAGATGCCCTGCAGGATAATGAACACGGCAAAGACCGGAATAATGGTTTTCAATAGAAATACTGCCGGGATGCCGCTGGTTTCTCTTGAGCCTTCCAAAACCCTCCACGAGCTCGCGACGTAGGGCCAGGACACATAGATCACGAGAAGGGCGACCGGCCAAAGAAACACAATCGTCCCGATCAGGTCGATGGTAGCTTTGTATCTCGGTGACGCTTCCCTATAGAAAATGTCGACCCTGACATGACCATCGCAATAGAGCGTGTAGCCGGCTGCCAGCATGAACAGGATGCCATGCAGATAAATGATGCTTTCCTGCATCCAGACGCTGGAGAGACCAAAAACATATCGCATCATCACAACGGTGAACTGGATCAAAACCATGAGCAGAGCCGCCCAGGCGATGATCCGTCCTGTGCGATTGGAGAACGCATCTATCCAATCGGCAAATTTTACGAGTGTTGCCAAGATTTAGCCGCGCGCTTCCGTGAAGGCCTGTTCAGCGATTCTGGTCCATTCCCGCGAGGCATCAAGCGATGCTTTGAAGCTCTCATACACCCGTTTGGTGATGTCGTCTGTTCCCACTGCTTCGTCGAGCACGATATCGGACTGCTCTTTAATCCCTGCCATGATTTCCGGTGTGAACTGGCGAAGTTTGACGCCATGGTCACTCACCAGGGTTTGCAGGGATGTGGCGTTGAAATGGTTGAACTCGGCCAGGGTATAATTGTTTTCTGCCTGGCACGCTGTCTGGATGGCCTGTTGCTGGAAGGGTGTCAGGGAGTTCCACACTTCCAGATTGAATCCTGTCGCGAGTGCCGAGCCTGGTTCGTGAAAGCCCGGCCAGTAATAATAGTCAGCAACCTGGTGAAAGCCGAAAGCGACGTCATTCCAGGGGCCGACCCATTCGGTCGCGTCAATGGTGCCAGCTTGTAGTGCCTGATAGATTTCATTGCCGGGAAGGGTGACAGCGGCGGCGCCCAAGCGACGCATGACTTCGCCGCCCAAACCCGGCATGCGGATTTTCAGGCCCTTGAAGTCTTCAAGGGTGTTGATCTCTTTGCGGAACCAACCGCCCATCTGGACGCCGGTGTTTGCGCTCATGAAGGGTTTGATATTGAAGCCTGCGGCAAGTTCGTCCCAAAGTGCTTGTCCGCCACCCCAATAAATCCAGGCATTGATCTCATTCGCCGTCATGCCGAAGGGGACTGCAGTAAAGAAGTTGTAAGCAACGGACTTGCCTTGCCAGTAATACTCAGCCCCGTTGTAGATGTCTGCTGCGCCGCTTGAGACTGTGTCGAAAGCCTCTAGGGCGGGAACCAGTTCACCAGCCGCGAAGACTTTGACGTCGAGCTCACCATTGGTCAGCTCGTTGATACGCTTTGCCGTGCGTTCTGCAGAGACGCCGAGACCCGGGAAGTTCTTTGGCCAGGTGGTGACCATTTTCAGTGTCCGGGGACTGTTTGCGATTGCTGGTGCTGCAATGGTTGTTGCTGCGGTCGCGGCAATGCCTGCGCCTGCTAAAAAAGAACGCCGCTTCATGGTTCGTAACTCCCGGTACCCACGTATTTCCCCTTGCCGGGCGACATAAAGGCGACCAGCTGAATAGTTGGGCTCAGTATAGGGAGCGTACTTTCATACGCAATGGTCGGAACAGCTGGTTTTTCAGTGTTTGGAGGGGGTTAGCGACCTAAAATCACACTGGACATTAGTCTTCGGGGATGACTTCCCAACCTTCCGGACGAAGCCCCTCCAGCGGTTTGAAGCGGGCCTTGTAGGCCATTTTCTGCGACCCAGCGACCCAATAGCCCAAATATACGTAAGGAAGCCCGAGCTGTCGGGCGCGGGTGATGTGGTCCAGAATCATAAAGGTGCCAAGACTTCGGTTTGGCTGGTCGGCATCAAAATAGGAATAGACCATGGACAGACCGTCTTCGAGCCGGTCCGTTAGGGCAATAGCTGTCAGCTTCCCCTGAGTTTCGCTGCCCAGTTCCTGGCGCTCTCGATACTCAAAGATGCCGGTGTTGACCGTCGTGTCTTCAACCATGGACGCATAGTCGAGGGCGGTCATATCAGACATGCCACCTTCTGCATGGCGACCGTCGAGATAGGCCCGCAGCAGGCTGAACTGTTCTTCGCTTGCGACCGGGGCTTCGGTGGTTCGGACCAGATCATTATTGATCTTACGGATGCGTTTAAAGGATTTGGTTTCTACAAACTGATCTACGAGGACCCTGACCGAGACGCAAGCGGAGCAATCGTCGCAGGCCGGTCGGTAGGCGATATTCTGGCTGCGCCGGAAACCGCCATGAGTGAGGGCGTTGTTTAACAGATCGGCATTTTCACCCATCAAGTGGGTAAACACCTTCTTCTCGTAAAAGCCGTCGAGATAGGGGCACTTGGACGGTGCCGTAATATAGAATTGCGGAAATTTTGATCCGAACTGTGTCGTCACTTGATCAATGCCCGTCCTGCAAGTGCGTTACCTCTGGTCCATGCGCTTCAGAGGCCATAATACCATGGCGCAAAGAGCGAGAATGTTATCCAGAGGATTATAATCAGGGGACCGCCAACATTCAAAAAGTCGCGGAACTGATAGTGCCCTGGGCCCATCACCAGCAGGTTGGTCTGATAGCCCATCGGTGTTGCAAAAGAACAATTCGCCGCGAAAATGACTGCATAGATAAAGATCATGGGGTCAATGCCGAGTTCCTGTGCTGTTCCTGCGGCAATAGGCACGAACAACACCGCGGTCGCATTATTGCTCAACATGTTGGTCATGATGGCAATCAGAAGGAAGAATGCAGAAAGGACCACGGCTGGTCCGGCTCCCTGAAAGGCCGTGACAACGGCATGGGCAAGGAAGCCCGCACCCCCGGTAAATTGTAAGGAAGCACCCATGGCGAGTGCTGCTCCGACCAGAAGGAAAATCCGCCGATCAACGGCGCGGGATGCTTGCCGGATATTGAGAACATCGAAAGCGATCATGCCCGCAGCCCCTGCAAGAGCCGCTACCTCAATGGGTACGACGCCTGTCACGGCTGCGAGGATGCTCGCGCCGAAAATAATGCGCGCGCGCCACGCACGACGAATATCCGGGATCTCGGTCGCAGACCATTCCAGAGGAATGACGTCTCGGTTGAGCCGGAGGCCTTGGACATCGCCAGCTTCGCCAAGGATCAGGAGGACATCCCCATCCTCAAGGCGTATGTCGCTCATGCGCGCGCGGATCATCCGGCTGCGGCGCTGAATGCCAAGGACGATGCATCCGGTTTCGTGGCGAAAGCCGATCTGTTCGATGTTGCGGCCAATCATACGAGAGCCAGGAGCAACGACGGCTTCAACCAGCGTGATTTTTCCAGAGCCAGCCGGCGCTTCTTCGCCATCGTCGGCGTGGAGGGTTTCTTCCAGCATGCCGCGAAAAATGTTGGAGCTTGATTTGAGCGCGTCCGTGAGACTTTGCCGGGTGGCCGCCAGAATGAGCGTGTCGCCCGGATGGAGCGTGATCTCATCGAAAGGTGGCAGTATAGGATGTTCGCCGCGCATCACCATCCGCACAGTCATTCCTTTCAGTGACGGAAACATGCCTGCAACGGCGCTCTCGCCGACGAGCGGGTGATTATATGTGAGGTGTATCTGCGCAATGTATTGTTTGCCCGACCCATGTCCGAGTTCATCAGTCAATCCTTCGCGTTTTGGTAAAATGCGAGGAGCGACGAAAAGCACGTACACCATGCCAACGCTCGCCATAACGAGGCCGGGGATGGTGAAATCAAAAAAGCCGATCTGGCCGAGCCCCAGACTTGCTGTAATCCCCGCGGTAAGAAGGTTCGTTGACGACCCGATAAGGGTTGTCATGCCGCCGAGGATGCAGACAAAGCTCAACAGCATCATGACCTGACTTGCTTGTTTGCGCATTTGCGCGGCAAGGGTCACGAGGACTGGAATGAACATCACGGCGACAGGTGTGTTGTTCAAAAACGCGCTGATCGCTGCGACAAAGAAAAGCGTGCCGATAAGGGTGGTTTTGGGTTTGCTGCCGCCAATGGAGGCTATCCACTGGGTGGGCGCTTCCATCGCGCCGGAGTGAAACAGACCTTGGCCGACGACTAGGAGCGACAAGACTGCAACGAGTGCCGGATTGGCGAAGCCCGCAAGCAGCTGAGCGCTGGACAGAAGGTTTGTGCCATCGACGGCTATGACGGGGAACAGTGTGAAAAACACCAAGAAGAACCCGATGACAAGCAAGGAGGTCAACTCAAGTGTGAGTCGCTCGGTGCTATAGAGCACGATCGCGGCAATGATGGCGCCAAAGGTGACCCACATCTGCCACGTCTCGGGGGCAAGTGCTTGCATTGATGAGTGTTTGACCGTTGTTGCCGCGTTTCGTGAACACGCATCATATCGCAAATTTGCAAGCCGTCGCACAGAATGATTGTGATCGCGGGATTTTATCCAGAGCTTTTCTCATTTCAGCCGAGCTAGAGAAAACGCTCTGATCCTTCGTTTGTCACGTTTTCGAACCACAAAAGTCAGCAACTTTTGTTGAAAAGGCTCTATTGTACAGCGCTGGTCCGGATAAACACCGATCCTGAGAAAAAGTCATGAAGACAGCGTTTTCTTCTGTTGAATAGTGCGACAGCCAGCGACAGGCCAAAGAGTGGCGTTGCGGTAATGTAGAAAAGCAGTGTCTGGACAAATGCCTGAACGTAGCCGGGGCGTACCCCGTCCCATGTCCGCATTTCAATGCCCTGCCACTGCATGCCAGGAGTTGCTGACCGCGCACCACCCAATGTCATCGTGAAGTATGCAAAAAACAGAACAGGCATGATCAGACCAAATCCTGGCCACAAGACACCGAGGCTTAGAATGCCAAGGATGCCGAAGAGGATGGAAGCTGCGAAGAACAGGACTGTGATGGCTGCTAGGTCCGCAAAGAAGGCAAGAATGCGCGACCGCAGTAAGCCTTTGAAGGCTTCGGGATTGTCGACCGGGTTTGGTGCCCTTGCCGCATTGAAGCTATCTCTAAAAAAGTCACTCGACGGAAAGCTGCCCCGAGAATTTCCTTGGGCGTCGTCCATTCAATTTCTCCTGATGCCATAAAGGCCCTCAGGGATATTTGGGGAGTTGAGGCGGTTTTCGCAAGAGGTGGTTCAACGTCCGAAACCTGGTGGAATAACAGGAGCTTCGTTCAATAGGAGAATGCCAACGCGCCTGTTTGCCGGCAGATAGACATCTTCCGGGAAAAGCGGATCAGAATCTGCTTTGCCCGCGACCTCTGAGATTTGGTCTGACTTAATGCCATTCATCTGCAAAATGCGCCGTGTTGCGTTCGCGCGATCAGCTGTCAGCTCCCAGTTGGAATATCCCGGGATTCCGTCCAGTGATGCGGCGTCGGTGTGGCCGGTAATGACGAGGCGGTTGGGCAATCGTTGAATGGCTTTTGCAACCTGCTCTAGGACGAGCCGGGTGCGTTCGTAAGGTTCCGCATGTCCTGGCGGGAACATGGAACGTCCATCCTGGTCTGTCAGCTGGATATGCAGTCCTTCTGGCGTCTCTTCGATAATGATGTTCCGCGACAGTTCAGCGAGTTCGGGTAGGTCCTGCATGGACTGTCGAAGGCTTGCAGCAGCACTTGCGAACTGACTTTGGTCATTGGCTGCATTCTGGTCTTTCTCAAGCGCAGATGATTCAAAATCAGCGGTTCCTGGGTCGGTGCCGTTTGACGAGTCCTTGCCATCAGACGTTGTTGCCGTTCTTTGGTTTTCGGTTTCCGGGCTTTTGGGTGCTGCCGGTGTCGAAATTGACATCATAACTTTTGGTGCGGAACCCGACATCCGGGACCCGTCCACGTCAAACGCAGTACCCCCCATTACACCACCAGCACCTGACGTTGAGCGGCTGACGCTGGCCGGTGCAAAATAGTCAGCGAGGCCCTGCTTTTGTTCCGGTGTGGTCATGGCGAGGAGCCACATCAACAAGAAAAAGGCCATCATCGCGGTAACGAAGTCGGCGTAGGCAATTTTCCACGCGCCACCGTGGTGGCCGTGAGCCGCTTTCTTCACCTTCTTGATGATGATGGGTTGTTCGTTCATCGACATGGGTGGCTACAACTTAACTTGTGGGTATAGAGAGGTTGCCGGTCGACTCTTCGACTTCTGCAAAAGTGGGTCGGTAGGGCGTCATGACTGCTTTCCGCGCAAACTCAACTGACACAGCAGGCGCATAGCCATTCATGTGTGCAAGGAGGCCTGCCTTCATGGAGAGGAAATATTTGCTTTCCGCTTCGTAGGCAGCTTTCAGGAATGTCGCCATAGGTGTGAAGAAACCGTAGGCGACAAACACTCCGAAGAAGGTCCCAACGAGCGCGCCCCCGATAAGGTGACCCAAAATTTCTGGTGGTTGATCGATCGAACCCATGGTTTTGATCACACCCAACACGGCGGCAACAATTCCGAGGGCCGGTGTGCCATCCCCAAGTGCCTGGATGGATCCGACGGCCAGCTCTTGCTCCTGATGGTGAGTTTCAAGCTCTTCATCCATCAAGGCTTCGAGCTCATGTGCATTCTCGGTGCCCAAGGTGATCATGCGTAGGTAGTCGCACATGAATTCCACAGCATGGTGATCGGCGGCAAAAATCGGGAACTGGTTGAAAATGTCAGACCCGTGTGGGTCCTCGATATGGGCTTCAAGAGCGAGGGAGCCCTTTGCTTTAGCCAGCTTGAATAACGTGAATTGCAGGCCAAGCAGCTCCAGGAATGCTTCCTTGGAGTATTTGGACCCTTTGAACAAAGTGCCAAAGATGCTGCCCATGCTCTTCAGAATACTGCTGGGATTGCCAATAATGAAGGCGCCGATCGCGGCGCCCAGAATGATGACAAATTCAAATGGCTGCCACAGAACGCCAAGCTTGCCGCCCATTGCGGCATAACCGCCAAATACGCAGAGACAAACTACTATAGAACCTACAATCAGCTGCATCGCGAGACCGCCCTTACCTGTGATCCAGTCGCGCCACTACAAGCCCATTACGTAGCAGCCATCCTGGCCAACACTTTTCCAGGGTCATTTTGCTCAGGCATTGTTAATATGGTGTTGAAGGAACGTGGCACACGGGCCCGTTTCTTAAACTATTGGGGTAAATTGCCGAGCCTCATGCAAATCCGGTTTCGGGAATGTGGGTTGCACCAATTTTCACGCTTGCCTAAAAGGGCTGAGGTGACTTCCTTCACCAATCAGAAATGTCTGTTAAGAAATCAATACTGCATCGGAAAACCAGATGAATACCCTTGATAGTCGCTCGTTTCGCAATGCCCTTGGGGAATTCGCCACAGGCGTTGCCATTGTGACTACTCAGGTGGGGGACGATGCTCCTATAGGGATTACGGTCAATTCCTTTTCCTCTGTCTCACTCGATCCACCTCTGGTTTTGTGGTGTCTCGACAAGGGGTCAGATCGGCTTGAAGCGTTTGAGAAGTGCGAGGGCTTTACGATCAATATCCTCGCGGCGGCGCAGCAAGAGCTGTCCAATCGGTTGTCGCGATCCGGACATCCGCATCTGGATGGCATTCCAGTTGATAAGGGTGTGAATGGGTGTCCTTACCTATCAGAAGCGTTGGCGACGTTTGAATGCGATGTCCATGCCCGTCATGATGCCGGCGATCACATCATCATGGTTGGCCGGGTGAAAGCTTTTCAGCAACCGAGTGCAGAAACACCGCTGATTTATCACCGCGGCGGCTATTGCGCACTTGCCATTTAATCTGGTGTTCTTTCTGGCGGTGGCGTGGGGGTCATTTTTTTCAGGTTGTCGCGCATGAGACGCATATAGCTGAGGAGCTGCAGATATTCCTCAGGCTCAATTCCCTCAATAACACCTTTGTGCATCTCCTTGACAATGTCTTCACCACCGCTCCTTAGTTCATGGAGAACTGAGGTCAGGAAAATGCACTTGGCCCGACCATCTTGAGGGTGTGGTCTGCGCTCAACCAGGCCTATCTCTTCAAGTTCTGAGATGTAGATGCCAGCGGATACTTTATGTATGCCCAGTGCGTCGGCGAGTTCGGTCTGTGTCAGACCATCTGTCTTCAGCAGTGTTACGATGACGCGAGTCTGGTTTCGGCTAAGACCGCTGCGGCTGTCATAATTATGCTGAAGCAGCGCACCCACTTCTGAAAACAATTCAATGAAGTAGAACGGATCTAGCTCGTCGCGGTCTGTGTCTTGATTAACCATCTAGCTCTTTAGGTTTGTTGTTCTTCTGCTCTTTTGCCACTAACCGATGCGCTAGAGTCGTTTGGTAGAGAGATTCTGGTCTTTTGTCGAAGCGAATGCACCGATTAATTTGATTTGTCTGTTTGCGGATATCCGGGTTGACCAAATTGCCTTTCCGGTGTTCTAGTAAAGTTACGTTACTAATTGTTCGGCTCGGATGCAATCGGGCTGATTTGGGGAGTGATACCGGTGGCCGATGAGGAAAGTGTCGTGAGTGAGGATGTAGAAGCCAACGTTGACACAGCTGTTGATGCAATAACGGAGGGCATAGCGACAGAGGGCGCAGACGCACTAAGCGGGCTTGACGCTGCCGCCGCCGCGGCTGATGGCGGCATTTGGGAGCTTATTCCTCTGGTGGATAAAGGTGGCCCCATAGTGGTCATTTTGCTCTGCCTGTCAGTTCTGTCTCTCGCGATTATTCTACTCAAGGTGTTCCAATTCTGGCGCGCAGGTTTGACCCGCCGAGCGTTCATTGATGCGGTTATCGATAAAGTCAAATCTGGCGATAGGGATGGGGCAGCCGCTATTCTGCGCAAAACCCGCTCGCCGGTGGCGCGCACATTGTTGGCAGGTGTTGAAGGCGCGCAGAATGGCGGGAGTGCTGCAGAAGAGATCGCCCGCGTTGGTGGGAATGAGTTGGGCGGACTGCAGAGCTATTTCCGGTGGCTTGAAGTGATCGGGAACATCTCGCCTCTGCTTGGTCTCCTGGGCACCGTGATTGGGATGATCAACGCGTTTCAGCAATTGCAGCTAGCGGGTAACAAGGTTGATCCGGCGATCCTTTCCGGAGGGATCTGGGTGGCGCTTCTTACAACAGCGGTTGGTCTTGCAGTCGCTATTCCCGCTATTGCGTCGCTTAACCTCTTGGAGAGCAGGGTGGATCTGGTGCGTCTCACGCTACGTGATGCGTCCTCAAGGTTGATCGCTGCTCTTAAATCAGCCTAAGGCGGTCTGCCCATGTTTGATGAAGCAATTCACAAAAAGAGGATCGTGAGCTTAACGCCGCTGATTGATGTGGTGTTCCTGCTCTTGATCTTTTTTATGCTGGCGAGTTCCTTTTTGCAGACTCAATCGATTGCTGTACTGACACCGGCGCCAGACCCAGAAGAGGTGGAGACGGACCGCCATGTGGTTGAGGTCTGGGTGCTGACAGACGGAAGTCTGCGCCTCGATGGCGAGCCGATTGTGTCAGAGGCATTGAGCGAGGGCATTCGCAACAATCTCGGCGGTGATCCTGAGGCTGTTGTTTCAATTCTGGCGGAAAATGGCTCAGCGGTGCAGCCGCTAATTTCAGCAATTGAAGCCGCGCGCAATAGTGGTGCCCAGTCTATTGGCACGTCCCGGGTGGAGAGCTTGCGGCGATGATCGAATTTGATGAACCGCCGCAGCGTCGGCCTTATGAGTCTGTTGTGCCGCTTATCAATGTGGTCTTCCTGCTCTTGATCTTTTTCCTTTTGGCAGGAACGTTGCAGCCAACAGATGATGTGGAAGTCGATCTGCCCGTGGGCCAGGTGGATGATAAGCGGGCGTCCGAAGATTTGGTGCTTTATGTCGAGGCAGATGGGTTCGTCTACCTGGGCGACCGTGTCATGGGCGCTGATCTTGCTGCCTATGCGCTGCGTGATTTCCTGGATGAGCAAGGTATCTACGACGTCTCCATTAAGGCAGATGCGGATGCACCTGCCCATGAGTTGATTAAGTTGATGGAGGGCCTACGGAACGTCGGTGTGCGTGAGGTGAACCTGGTGACGGAGCAATCTGAATGAGTGTTGCTGAACCAGACCACCTGGTTGGGTTTGAAGCGCCACGTCTTCGAACCGTGTTGCTTTGGTCTCTTGGCCTTCATTTGCTTGTGGTGGTCTATTTTATATTAGGTGGGGGAATATTTGGGTCAGAAGGACCTGGCGATGGCGATTCCTTGACCTTCCAGCTAGCTGCTGGGCTGGACAATAATGGTGACGCTGCGGCCCAAATTGATGGGTCGGATCAACAAACTCCGACTTTCGCGGATGCGGACATCGATCCGGTGCCTGAGCCCACGCCCGAGCCAGAACCTAAGCCAGAACCAAAACCTGAGGTGAAGCCAGAGCCCAAACCTCAGGTGACCGATCAGTTGCCAACGCGGCGCAATGAAGATGTACAGCCACAAGAAGCGGCGACCACGCAGCAGCGTGGCGAAGAAGAGGTTGCTACTCCCGGTGGATCGACTGGGATTGTTGGATATGATCACTATGGCGGCGGCGGTAATTTGGAAGAGACGATCCGCAACCGTCCCGGCAATTCACTTACCGGAAACGCGATCAGTGCGCGGCTCACCGGTCAGACGCTTTATCTTGAGATGGGTCGTCTGGACATTCAGGGGGGCAACCGTCTAACCAATGTTGAGATCCAGTTGAATGCGGACGGTACCAGCCGCGTGAAGCTGATCTACTATCACTATAAGACCTACCACCAAGAACGATCGTCTACCCGCTCGAAGCGCGGAAGTGGCCGTTGGTGGATTGAAGGCAATCGCTGGTGCCATCAATCAGAAATCATCTCCTATGGCACCAAGGATTGTTATGACATGAACCTCGATGGGTCGGTCTTGCGCCTCTATTACGCACAGTGTTTGCGCAATTCGTCTCCACACTGCAAGTCTTACCGTCTTGCCGGTGAAGGCTCCATCCGCTAAGCCTCAGGAAGCGGGTGAGAGTTTCATCCGGGATTTGGCATCGATAGAGGCGCGGTCTGTTGCAATGGTGATGCTTCCTCCTCCAGCCCAGTTCGTCGCCATGTGATCAAAGTCTGGTGAAAAAGGGTTGCCTGATTGGCCCGTTGAAATCATGTAGCGCGATGCATCAAGGTCAGCGAGATCGTAGACCGCGCGGTAGCCAGCTGCGTGGATGTTATCAAATGGATTGCTGGACCCGATAGAATGTTGTCCGCGATTGATGGTGTGATTGCCACCCGATGACGGACGGGCAATCGTCAAAGCTTCCCCCAACAGCGGTAGAAATGATCCGGGAATGTGGCGATTTACAACAGGGTGCGCTTCGTCCCACCGCCAGGCGTTCACATCATCGCCAAATCTTATCTTCGCATCAGTAAGGGCCTTTGTCAGCGCTTCATCGACAAGATCGACGCAGGTTTCTTCCACGTCTAGCGTTGTGGTGTTGTCGCACCATATTTCTTTACCTTCAATACCGGTCAGGACCTGTTCCATGAACACGGGGTGGAACCGCCAGCGGGATGCGAATTCTTCCTGCAGCTCGTCGGCATAAACAAGACGGGTGAGCTCCCGCATCCAGCTGAGGAAGAGAATGGGTTCTGCCTTGTCTCCATCCATTCTGTGATCCCAGGTGGCAAGGCGCGCACGCACCGGGGCGGTCTCAGCGGTGTCTGTCGCCAAGCTGAGAAGCATTGGTGAGAATTTCGCCGCGAAGCTTGACCCATTGTCCATCAACATCTTGTTGAAGCTCTCGACCGTGTGATCGGTGGACGCGGCCAACAATTCTTCAATACGCACGGCTCGGTAGGGAAGATCCCATTGTTTGGTGATGGAATAGGGATAGCTATCAGAGACAATTTTGTTATTTGCGGTAACGATTTTGCCACTCGGCGGGTTGAACGTTTGTGGGAGACCCTCGAAGGGGATCGTTCCGATCCAACTGTTTTCTGTCTTCCAGCCTGGTGTCGGAATAAGGCCTTGGGTTTCATGGGCTTCATTGCGCACAGGGATTTGTGCCGGTGCGATAAAGCCAATTTCGCCGTCGACATTTGCGAATACCATGTTCTGCATGGGGGCCACGTACGAGCGCAGGGCATCTCGGAACTCTTCGAAATTCTGGGCTTTGGTAATGTTATGGCCTGCCTCAATTGTGAGGTCTGGACTTGCAAACGCGGTCCAGGAGAGAGCTAGGACATGACCTTCTTCGATGAGTTCGTCGGCACCAAAAAAATCAGACGGGAGGACCGGGCCATTTCTGGTTGAACGGACCGTGAAAGTCTCATCCTTGCCGAAGCGCACTTTTATGATTTCTGTCCGCTCTTCGAATGGCTGGTATCCATCAGGTGTCAGATACTCGTTTGCATTGTCCGGGTTCAGCTTTTCGACATAGAGATCCTGCGTGTCGGGGCCGGTATTTGTATACCCCCAGGCGATGTGGTCGTTTCGCCCGAGAACGACGCTTGGAACGCCCGCTATTGTGCCACCGACGACATTGCGGTCCGGGTAGGCGAGATGGGCGAGATACCAGATCGATGGGGCGAGCATGCCGAGGTGTGGGTCATTCGCAAGCAGGGGCTTGCCACTTGCCGTGTAGCGCCCATCCACAACCCAATTGTTGGATGCGCCTTTGGGGCCGATGTCGGGGATTGCGGCGGCAGCCTCTCGGATTGGTGTATCCGCATACAGGGTTGCCAGATCGGGCAGGGCGACCGGACCGTCTCCCGGATAGGGTGGGAAGAAGGCTGCCAGTTGGTCCGTCGTCAGCACTTCCGCCAGCCGCGCTCGTGAGAGTTCTCGTGTCGCATTGCCAGAGAGGCCAAGCGCCAGAAGTTTGATCATGACGACAGAGTCTGCTGGCTCCCAGGGCTCAGGGGAATGGGCCATGAAGAGGAATTCCGGCGGCAGTGGGATTTTGCGTTGCGCCAAATAGGAGTTCACGCCAGCTGCGTATGCGGCCAACATTGTTTGGGTTTCGGGAGCGAGTGCGGGCACCGTTGCTTGAGCTTGGCCATATAAATCGAGAGTACGGAGATATCGATCAGCGGGCAGGGCGAAGCTGCCGAGGAGTTCAGCCAGGCGTCCCTGGCCAACACGGCGGAAAAGCTCCATTTGCCAGAGGCGATCTTGCGCATGGGTCACACCGAGGCCAAAAGCGACATCTTCCTCACTGGTGCCAAAAATATGGGGCACACTGTTTGGATCTCGGATGATTTCAACAGGGGCAGTGAGACCAGCAAGCTGAAAACTGCCGTCATGGGCATCAACTGATTGGCGGGCGGCACCATAGCGGTCCATAAGAAGGAGGCTGACTACGGCGACTACCGCCAACAAAACAATTCCTGCCCATTTCCCGATTTTCAATGCTGTGCTCATGTTTCCGTTGATCTCTCTAAATTGGGGGCTTTTTGCGTTATGGGGGGCGTGTCCGCTACAAAAGGGGTCCAGCTACCAGAATAAGGGCAAAAACAGTGGGCGTGGACAAATCAGTCGCATTTATTGGACTTGGCGTGATGGGCTACCCGATGGCGGGCCACTTAAGTCAAATGGGTCACGCTGTGACGGTGTTCAACCGGACGAGCGCAACGGCAGAAAAATGGGTTGCCCAGCATGGGGGCACTATGGCCCCCACGCCGGCAGAAGCAGCCAAGGGCGCTGATTTTGTGTTTGCCTGCGTTGGCAATGATGACGATTTGCGGGGCGTGACGATCGGCGAAACTGGAGTGTTTGCCGGAATGAGTTCCGGCGCTGTTTTTGTGGATCACACGACAGCTTCTGCCGGCGTAGCCCGAGAGCTTGCTGAAATTGGAGGAGGCCAGGGAATAGGTGTTCTTGATGCGCCGGTCTCTGGTGGTCAGGCCGGGGCGCAGAATGGCGCTCTGACGGTTATGGTCGGCGGTGAGGAAGCCGTTTTTCAAAAGGCAGAACCATTGATTGACTGTTTTTCAAAGTCTGTCCGGTTGATGGGGCCTGCTGGCGCCGGGCAGCTCACCAAGATGGTCAATCAGATTTGTATCGCGGGTCTGGTGCAAAGTCTTTCCGAAGGCATTCAGTTTGCTGAGAACGCCGGTCTTGATGCGGCGGCCGTGATTGAGGTGATTTCTAAAGGGGCTGCGCAATCCTGGCAGATGGAAAACCGTTTTGAGACAATGATCGCGGGTGAATTTGAGCACGGGTTTGCGGTTGATTGGATGCGCAAGGATTTGGCGATTTGTCTGGAAGAAGCCCGTCGCAATGGTTCACAGCTCCCAGTTGCGGCGCTCGTCGACCAGTTCTATGCAGACGTGCAGGAGATGGGCGGCAATCGGTGGGACACGTCTAGCCTGATTGCGCGGTTGAAGCGCACATAGCGTATCCGTCAGCGATTTACTTCTCTGTCAGCAGCTTTGCCGTATCCATCGCGAAGTAGGTGAGGACGCCGTCGGCGCCAGCGCGCTTGAAGGCGGTCAAGGCTTCTAGGATCACCCTGTCCCGGTCGAGCCAGCCACGCTCTATGCTGCCAGCGAGCATCGAATATTCACCTGACACTTGATAGGCAAAGGTCGGCACGCCAAATTCCTGCTTCACGCGGGTGACGATGTCGAGATAAGGCATGCCGGGTTTGACCATGACAAAGTCAGCGCCTTCTGCGATGTCGAGAGCCACTTCGCGGAGCGCTTCATCCGTATTGGCCGGGTCCATCTGGTAGGTCCGTTTGTCGCCTTTCAGGGCACCTGTTGAGCCTATGGCATCGCGGAAGGGGCCGTAAAAGGCTGACGCATATTTTGCGGCATAAGCCATGATTTGGGTGTTGGTGTGCCCGGCTGCCTCCAGACCATTGCGGATCGCGGCAACCCGTCCGTCCATCATGTCAGACGGCGCGATGATGTCGCAGCCGGCCTCCACCTGCACCAGGGATTGCTTCACGAGGATTTCAACCGTCTCGTCATTGAGGATCACCTCGCCGTCCATAACGCCGTCATGGCCGTGGCTGGTATAGGGATCGAGGGCCACATCACAGAGAACGCCAATGTTTGGAACGGCCTGTTTGATGGCGCGGACCGTGCGGCAAACCAGATTGTCCGGGTCCATTGCCAGTTCACCACCCGGCGTGCGGCCTTCTGAATCTGTATAGGGGAAGAGCGCGATGACAGGGATGCCAATCTCTGCTGCTGCTTCCGCTGATTTTACTACTTCGTCTATCGAGAGCCGATCAACACCCGGCATTGTCGAGACGGCTTCTCTGCCGGACCCCTCAAAAACAAAGAGCGGCCAGATCAGATCATCTATGCTGAGCTTGTTTTCTGACACGAGGCGCCTCGACCAATCGCTATGACGGTTGCGGCGCATTCGAGTGCTCGGAAATGTTGGATTTGTGGGCACGGGCTCAGGCTCTCATTTCTTATTATGCTGGTTCTGTCATATCGGCTGGGGGGCAGGCTGGCAACATTCCGTAGGGTCCGCTTTGTGAGAAAAGGCTTGTTTGACAGGGGATTACCGGGCTTTTATCACCCACGGAACGAGATGCGTACGCTCAATACGTATCCAAGCGGGAGGTGGCGTTATGCAGTTTGATTTGTCAGAGGAGCAGCAGGCGTTTCAGGACGTTGCGCGGGGGTTTGCCCAGGACGAGTTGGCTCCCTTCGCCGCTGAATGGGACCGGGACGCGATCTTCCCGGTTGAGACCATGCGGAAAGCCGCTGCCCTTGGCTTTGCAGGGATTTATGTGCGTGAAGATGTGGGGGGGTCAGCACTCACCCGCCTTGATGCGGCGCTGATCTTTGAAGCCTTGTCTGCTGGGTGCACATCCACAGCCGCCTATATGTCGATCCACAACATGGCGTCCTGGATGATTGACCGCTTCGGGTCCGATGAGCAGCGCTCTAAGTGGTTGCCAGACCTCACGAGCATGAACAAGATAGCGTCTTACTGCCTGACCGAACCAGGATCTGGATCGGATGCAGCGTCGCTTCGGACCAAAGCAGAACGAGATGGCGATCATTATGTGCTGAATGGTTCAAAAGCTTTCATATCCGGAAGCGGCACTTCAGATGTGTATGTCTGCATGGTGCGCACCGGCGGAGAAGGGCCGAAAGGCGTGTCCTGTCTGGTCGTAGAGAAAGGCACGCCTGGTCTCTCTTTTGGCGCGACTGAGAGAAAAATGGGTTGGAACAGCCAGCCAACAGCCGCCGTAATTTTTGAAGATGCCCGTGTTCCCGCCCAGAACCTGATTGGCGAAGAAGGCCAGGGCTTTAAAATTGCGATGATGGGGCTTGATGGTGGACGCTTGAACATTGGCGCTTGCTCGCTTGGTACGGCGCAAACAGCCCTTGAGACCGCGAAAGCCTATATGCAGGAACGCAAACAATTTGGTCGACCGCTTGCAGACTTTCAGGCGTTGCAGTTCAAATTGGCTGACATGGCGACGGAACTGGAGGCTGCGCGCCTGCTGCTCTATCAAGCAGCCGTGAAGGTGGATGCTAAGGCTCCTGATGCAACCATGCAGGCGGCGATGGCAAAACGGTTCGCGACCGACACGGGATTCCGTGTCGTCAATGAGGCGCTGCAGATCCATGGCGGATACGGCTACCTAAAAGACTACCCGTTGGAACGGCATCTGCGGGATGTGCGCGTGCATCAAATCCTCGAAGGGACCAATGAAATTATGCGCGTCATCATTGCGCGCGAGATGTTGAAAGACTGAAGACCCAAATGAGCGACGAGCCGGAAATTCTATTTGAGCAACGCGGGCCGATTGGTCTGGTTACCCTTAATCGTCCAAAAGTGCTGAACGCGCTCACCTATAATATGGTGAAGCAGCTTCATCCCCAGCTTGAGCAATGGGCAGAAAACGGTGCGATTTCTGCTGTCGTCATTCAGGCAGCCGGCGAGAAGGCCTTTTGCGCTGGTGGTGACATTCGGGTGCTTCATGATCAGGGGAAAGCTGGTTCGCCTGAGGTGATCAATTTTTACCGCGATGAGTATCGTCTCAACCGCTATATCAAACGCTATCCAAAACCCTATGTGGCTCTCATGAGCGGGATCAATATGGGCGGCGGCGTCGGTGTGTCGGTCAATGGTAGCCATCGCGTTGCTTCAGAGCGTCTTACGTTCGCTATGCCAGAAACCGGGATTGGTTTGTTTCCTGATGTCGGCGGCACCTATTTTCTGCCGCGTTGCCCAGGGAAAGTCGGCATGTATCTAGGCCTGACGGGCGCACGCCTGAAAGTTGCGGATGCTGTTTATGCCGGGATCGCAGATGCTTTCGTGCCGGCAGATAGGCACGATGCTCTTCTCGCTCGGCTTGTCGAGGGTGAAGCTGTGGCTGCTGCGATAGCTGCAGAAGCACAAGCGACAGATGCTGCGCCGCTTGCAGAATTACAAGGTCAGATTGATGCTGCCTTTAGCGCTGATAGTGTGGACGCCATTCTTCAACGGTTAGACGCGGACGGTGGCGAGTGGGCGACAAAAACGGCTGAAACCATTCGATCCAAGTCACCTCTGTCAACATGCGTGGCATACGGCCAGATCCGTGCAGGCGCGGCGCTTGATTTTGAAGACTGCATGTCGCTCGAATTTCGATTGACCAACAGGTTTATGGCAGCGCCGGACTTCTATGAAGGGGTGCGAGCTGTGGTGATTGACAAGGATCAGGCGCCAAACTGGCAGCCTGCGTCGTTAGACGCGGTTACAGACGCGCAGGTGGCGGGTTACTTCGCGTCACTTGGTGAGAATGAGCTGACGTTCGACTGAGTTATTTTTCGGGAGGCAAGAGATGGCGAAGATTGGATTTATCGGGCTTGGCAATATGGGCGGGCCGATGGCGCAGAACCTTATCAAGGCCGGGCATGAGTTGACGGTTTTTGATCTGTCTTCCGACGCTGTCAAAAAGGCCACGGATGCTGGCGCGTCTGCTTCAGGTTCAGCTTCTGATGTTGCCCGCGGTGTTGATGCCGTTGTCACTATGCTGCCGGCAGGCGCTCATGTCTCTTCTGTGTATCTTGGCGAACAGGGACTTCTTGCGACTGCTGACAAGGGAACATTGTTCATCGATTCCTCGACAATCGACGTGACGACAGCACGCGCGGTGATTGTCGAAGCGCAAACAGCAGGTATGAAGATGATCGACGCGCCCGTATCCGGCGGTGTCGGCGGCGCGGAAGCTGGGACGCTGACCTTCATGGCCGGTGGCGAGGAAGCCGCCTTTGCTGCAGCCAAGCCCTATCTCGACATTATGGGCCAGAATATTTTCCACGCAGGCGCGGCAGGTAATGGTCAGGTCGCTAAGGTCTGCAACAATATGCTGTTGGGCATTTCGATGATCGGTGTTTCTGAGGCCTTCGTCTTGGCGGAAAAGCTTGGGCTGGACGGCCAGACTTTGTTCGACATTTCTTCGACTGCGTCGGGTCAGTGCTGGTCGATGACTTCCTATTGTCCTGTGCCTGGGCCAGTGCCCAGTTCACCGGCGAACCGGGATTATCAGGCGGGCTTTACTGCGGGCATGATGTTGAAAGATCTGCGTTTGGCGCAGGAAGCCGCCCAAAGTGCGAAAGCGGCAACGCCGCTCGGGGCGCAGGCGGCAGCTCTTTACAGCCTCATGGAATCCAGTGGCCATGAGCAGGTTGATTTTTCTGGCATCATCAAAATGCTGAAGGGTGATCTTTAGATCCATCGCGACTGACCTTGTTGGGCGGCCTTAACTAGGACTTAGGGTGTAGTGGTTAGACTTTTGCTCGCATAACGCGAGGAAAAGAAAATGACCCCAGCCGAAATCGGACTAGTTCAAGGCTCTTTTGAAGCCGTTAAACCTATTGCGGATAAAGCTGCAGAACTCTTCTATGGCCGCCTGTTTGAAACTGCACCTGAGGTAAAGCCTCTTTTTTCGGGCGATATGGAAGAGCAGGGGCGAAAGCTCATGAAGACACTGACTATCGCCGTGGCTGGTCTCAATGATCTGAACTCTCTGGTGCCTGTGGTGCAGAAGCTCGGCCAGGGGCATGTCGCCTATGGCGTCAAGCCCGAGCATTACGACAAGGTTGGTGCGGCTCTGTTGTGGACGCTGGAGCAGGGGCTTGGTGACGCCTATACCCCAGATGTCGACTCTGCTTGGAAACATACTTACCAAATCCTTTCCGACACAATGATAGGCGCTGCCTACGGTCAAGCAGCAGAATGATCGATCTGTACGGAAAACATCCCCAAATTTAGGCCAAATTTGAGGTTCTGATTAAGCGACCATTAGGACGCCACGGGTAGTGTGGCGTTTATGGGTTTGCGGCGATCAGAGTTTGAGTTTGCTGCGAGAGCGGATTTGTAGAGGTTTGTTCCATGAGTGCGATGATTGAAGAAGCAGAAACAAGTGAGCCAAGGAGTGCTTCCCCGGAAGCGCGTGAGGCTTATCTGACGGCGCTGACATTTGTTGAGCGGCTTCACCGTCGTTTGCTCGACGTAATCAAGGATGAACTTGATCGTAGTGGCAATGTCGAAATCAACAGCGTGCAGGCGCTGCTTTTGTTCAACATTGGGGATCAGGAGATGACTGCCGGCGAGCTGCGCTCACGCGGTCACTATCTCGGATCGAATGTTTCCTACAATCTGAAGAAACTTGTGGAAGCGGGTTACATCAACCATCAGCGTTCAGAGATGGACCGACGGTCTGTCCGTGTTCGCTTGACCCAGAAGGGCCGGGAAATCTGTGACACGATCGACACGCTCTACAACCGGCACATCGACACCATTTCTGAAGTTGGTGATGTGAGCCAGGAAGAGCTTCAGGTGATCAACAAGACATTGAATAAGCTCGAACGCTTCTGGACTGATCAGATCCGTTTCCGCCTCTAAACTGGATCAGTGACGAATTTATTTGTGCCGTTTCCATGAAGGTGGGAGCGGCACAAATGCGTTTACGGACTGCTGGTAGTTCTCGTATTCGGGTTTGGCTCGCGCCATACGACGTTCCAACAGAGCAACGCCTGACACGCGTAGAAGCAGGAAAGTCATGAGGAGTGGGCTTAGGATAGTGAAGAGGCCGTGGGGTGCATCTGCTGCGATGAGAAAGAAACCCCACCAGAGACAGGCATTGCCGAAATAGTTTGGGTGCCTGCTCCAAGACCAAAGACCCGATGACATGATCTTACCTTCGTTGGCAGGGTTTGCTTTGAAGTCTCTCAATTGTGCATCCGCCAATGCCTCCGTCACGAAACCAACTGTAAAAATGACGCAGCCGAGCGCTGTGAAAAACCCGAACGTTGCCCCGGCACTTTGGGCAATGCCAACCTGGAGTGGCATTGAAACCAGCCACATAAGTGCGCCTTGGAGACCGTAAACTGTGATGAGGGAACGCCTGCCGAAAGAAGGGCCTGCTTTCTTGCGCATGGCGATGTAGCGGGCATCTTCTTTCCGACCGTGGGTGAGCCACCGTCCAGCGAGGTGTGTCCCCAGACGAATGGACCAGAGACAAGCAAAAGCTGTGAGAAGGAGCCCAGAGGGGCCGGGTGCTTCGGTAAGGACAAAGGTTGTAAGCGCGACAATGCCAAACCCCGGTCCCCAGAAGATGTCGATGATACTCGCATCGCGAATCCTGATACTCACACACCAGAGGGCGAACAGGCTGACTGCAATAACGGCTAAATTTATTATCAGTATTTGTGACATATACTGGACTTACCCTTTTATTTTGGGGGCTTTTGATGGGTGAAACATGGCCTCTAATTTGCGTTCATCATGGCAAACTGTTGCCGAACAACCAAAAACTGTCTCAAAGAGGCAATTTACCCTATTTGTGCTTTGACTCTGGTGTGCCGAAAATGAACGCTAACAGACGTAAATTCGAGACAGGCCGCGGGGGCAGCACTGTGACACATGTCGCAAAGATATCTTTCGACTATCTGATCGTGGCTGCGAGCGCCGTGTTTGTCGGCATTGTGATCTTCCTTGCTTCTCCTGCGTTGGCAGATGATGCGTTCAATCCGTGGGAACAGCAGTGGGTTGATCCGTGGAATCCAAGTTCTGAAGCGCTCATCCCAGATACGCCTACCTCGCTCTCAAGTGTTCCGACGCTTGGGGATGCTGGCTTCTGGCCGGTGCTGCGCGCCATGTCCATGTACGAGCAGATCCAGGAGTGGGGTGGTTGGAAGTCGATCCCGCGGGGTGAGAAAATCGAACTAGGCGACCGAGATGACCGTGTGCCGCTTATCCGTGAGCGTTTGGTAGCTACCGGAGACCTCGCGATTTCAGGCGGCGATCCAGCGGTCTATGACGAACATGTCTATGAGGGTACTCGCCGGTTCCAAAGTCGGCATGGTCTCACGCCTGATGGCGTGATTGGTCCTCGAACAATCGACACAATGAATGTGCCCGTGTCGAAGCGGATCAAACAGCTGGCGATCAATCTTCAGCGTTTGAACGAAGTGTCTGAGTCGCTCGGGCGTCGCTATGTATTTGTGAACATTGCGGGGCAAGAAGTAGAGGCCGTTACCGATGGTCGGGTCGATTTACGCCGACGCGTTATTGTCGGCAAAGAAGATCGGCAAACGCCTGAAATCACCAGTGAGATTACCTTCCTCGCGTTCAATCCCTATTGGCACGTGCCTCGCAGCATTGCCGAGAAGGATCTGATTCCGAAGGCACGTCGCAACCCAGCCTATTTCGAGCGATTGGGAATACGGGTTTATCGCGGTGGCCGTGAAGTCAGCGCGCGGTCTGTCAACTGGCACCGCACCAGTGCTCGTGATGTGCGCCTGCGCCAGGACCCAAGTCCCAGGAACTCTCTGGGCACGGTGAAGATCCATTTTAACAACCCATATGCGGTCTATCTTCATGATACACCGTCAAAGAGCCTGTTTGGGCGTACAGCGCGGACCTATAGCTCAGGCTGTGTTCGTGTTGAAGACGTGCACGACTTGACGGAATGGCTGCTCAGCGAAACCGAAGGTTGGGATCGGGCTCGTATCGACGACGTGGTCAATCAGCGAAACCGCCGCGACGTTCGGTTGGCGGCGACAGTCCCGGTTTATCTGCTGTATCTCACCGCCTGGGTAGATGACAGCGGTGTGGTGAATTTCCGGGACGATGTCTACGATATCGATCGACGGGTCCGGACCTCGTCTCTCACCAGGTAGGCTCTATTTTTTCAGGGGCTTTTATTCTGCTTCGGATGAACTAGGTTGAGTTCGGAGCGGAGGAATAGAATGTCCCGACCTGCGAAATTTCCCTATCTAGAAACTGATGGCGTCCTGGCTTTTGCACATCGGGGTGGGACCAGTGCGCATCCTGAAAATACGTTGCCCGCGTTCCAGCACGCGATCGATCTTGGATATCGGTATCTGGAAACAGATGTTCATGCGACACGCGACGGTGTGCTGCTGGCCTTCCATGACGAGGAACTCGACCGGGTCACAGATATGGCCGGTCGTATTGCCGAAATGGACTATGCTCAGGTTGCTCAAGCGCGCGTAGATGGGCGGGAGCCCATCCCTCTGCTCGCTGACCTTCTTTCGAGTTGGCCCGAGGCGAGGTTCAATATCGACCCGAAGCAGGACAATGCTGCTGAACCCCTGGCAAAGGTGCTCAACGATGCAAATGCCCTCGACCGTGTCTGTGTGACCTCATTTTCAGACAAGCGGACAGTGGGCATCAGGGGGCTTTTGGGTCCGCGTCTGTGTACAGGGCTTGGGCCGGCGGGGACGGCTAGAATGCGTTTTTCGAGTCTCTCGGGGCCGTTTTCGGGTCTATGGGGAAATTTTGTTCAAGGGTGCCTGCAGATCCCGACACACCAGTTTGGTATCCGTCTGGTTGATCGTCGTTTGATCGAACACGCTCATGCGCACGGCCTTCAGGTGCATGTGTGGACGATTGATGAGCCGCAAGAAATGAGACGATTGCTCGACCTTGGCGTAGACGGGCTGATGACAGACCGCCCTGAAGTGCTTAAATCTGTTTTGGACGAGCGAGGTGTTTGGCGGTAAACCACTGGTTCTAGTATTTGTTTGTATTTTCTGCGACAATTCGCGAGTGGCGCTGGCGATGGAAATCTGCAGATTTCCTTGGATACTGGGAGTGCTGGAACGCGTTAACGAACTGTAAACCATAAACCACCACTCTTCCTATGGTGGTATATTGGTTTGGGGTCAACTAGAAGTGGAATTGACGATGGACTATGAAGGCAAACTGTCGGAAGCATTGACCTCTCTGCGAAACGAAGGTCGATACCGGGTTTTTGCCGATATCGTCCGCCATCGCGGCAGTTTTCCGCGCGCAACATTTCATGCGCCGGAAGGCGAAAAAGAGATCGTTGTTTGGTGCTCAAATGACTATCTGGGCATGGGGCAAAACGAACTTGTGACAGCGGCGATGCATGAAGCTGTTGATCTGGTTGGTGCAGGTTCCGGAGGAACGCGCAATATCTCTGGCACGACGCATTATCACGTCGAGCTTGAGAATGAGATCGCAGACCTGCATCAGAAAGAGTCTGCACTGCTCTTTACTTCGGGATATATCGCCAATGACGCGACGCTAAGCACTTTGGCGCGTGTGTTCGGGGACTGCCTGACGATTTCTGATGAACTCAATCATGCGTCCATGATTGAGGGTATTCGGCGCAGCGGCGGGCCCAAAAGGGTTTGGCGCCACAATGATCTCGAACATCTGGAAGAATTGTTACAATCGGTTCCGCTGGAGCAGCCGAAGATCGTTGCGTTTGAGTCTGTTTATTCGATGGATGGGGACATCGCACCTATCGGTGAGATCTGTGACCTTGCCCACAAATATGGTGCGCTGACCTATCTCGATGAGGTTCATGCCGTTGGTCTTTATGGACCACGGGGTGGTGGCATTGCTGAGCGGGATGGTGTTCTCGACAAAGTCGATATTATTGAAGGAACGCTTGCCAAAGGATTTGGTGTGATGGGCGGGTACATTGCTGCTAGCGAAGCGGTTGTGGATGTTGTCCGGTCCTATGCTCCAGGGTTCATCTTCTCGACGTCACTGTCGCCGGTTCTTGTTGCCGGGATACTTGCGAGTGTCCGTCACTTGAAAGCGAGTAACGTAGAACGGGAAGTACATCAGGAACGGGCCAAAACTCTCCGCAAGATGCTTCTTGACGCCGGTCTCCCTGTCATGATGTGCGAAAGCCATATTGTGCCTGTAATGGTCAAGGACCCTGTGCTCTGCAAGCAAGTGGCTGATGATCTGTTGAGCGATCACAACATCTACGTACAGCCGATCAATTACCCGACGGTGCCGCGCGGAACAGAACGGCTTCGGTTTACACCATGTCCTCTTCATACAGACGAAATGATGGAGAGCCTGGTACACGCACTTGACGATGTGTGGACCCGGCGCAAGATCAGGCGTGCGGCGTAAGATTCCGGAGTCTGATCGTCCGGGAACACGGCCTGTCGGCCGTGGCGATGAATCGCGCGAAGTGTATTTCGAGCTCTACCCGGTTGGCGACAGCATGAAAGTGTCGGCGATCGACAGCGCCACTGGAACGGAGGTGTCGATTGTTGGGCCAGCAAAATTGCCACAGGCAGAACTTGAGCGTGTGGCCCTCAACAAGTTGCACTATGTCATGAATCAAAAAGCTGACGAGAAGGAGCGGTCAACGCCAGCTCCAAGGTCAGGAAACGATGGCAAAGGGTGGATTGTTTGAGATCCGGGAATTGAGCGGTTCTGGTGCAGCAACATGAAAAGTCTGCAACTTTCACTGGAAACGCTTCAGTCTCGCTTGCGCGGCGCACTGTTTTGTCCGAGGCCTATCTTCTTTGCAAGCTTCGAGCGCTGTGCCGCATAATTGGGCGCGACCATCGGATAGTCGGCGGGAAGACCCCATTTTGCACGGTATTCTTCAGGTGACAGGCCGTACCTGGATCTCAGGTACCGCTTCAGCATTTTCAGCTTCTTTCCGTCTTCCAAGCAGATCAAGTATTCGTCTGTCACTGACTCGTCGATTGAAACAGCTGGTCCTTGCTGTGTCAGAGCAGTTCCGGCCTCATCTCCCAATGCGGCAAGCACACCATGTACGGTGCGGATCATGTCCGGCAACTCATCCACTGCGAGAGAGTTGTTGCTGACATAGGCAGCAACAATTTCTGATGCAAACTGAAGTGTTGCAGGCGAAGGGGGATCGTCACGATCACTCGGCATCTTGGAATCCGACAAGAATCTAAACCAGATATCAATGAACCAATACTTGTTTGGTGTATCGCAAAGGGCGCAAGATTAATCAAGTATTTCTTCGAACTATTTGAAAAGTGATCACGATGTTTTTTGTAAAACGCCCATATGTTTGATGACCTTTGGTATTAACCGAGCAGAAAGCTTGGTTTTCCTATTGGGGATGAAATAAGCGTGGAATGCCTGCCTGCTGGACTGAGTGTTCGCGTAATTTTTTTTGAGGGGTCTCAGGTTGTGCGACGTTGGCGCAAGCTGACTATATGTGGTAACTAGCGCGCCTTACATAAACGCAATCTGACTCTGGTCCCGGCCCACCTGTTTGCCCCCTGGGTTCGTCCTCCAGTGACAGTTTCAGAAAAAGGTTTCAGATATGGCCGTCTCCAGCCCTTCAAGCATGGATACTCCATCTTCGCAGTTCTTTAGTCGGTCATTGGAAGACAGTGATCCTGAGATATTCGGCGCAATTGAGCGTGAGCTAGGCCGACAGCAAAGCCAGATTGAGCTGATTGCTTCGGAGAACATTGTCTCCAAAGCTGTACTTGAGGCCCAAGGTTCCGTTCTGACCAACAAATATGCCGAAGGCTATCCAGGGCGCCGCTATTACGGTGGGTGCGAGTTTGTTGATGTAGCTGAAGAGCTTGCGATTGAGCGTGCGAAGCAGCTTTTCAATTGTGCGTACGTGAACGTCCAGCCGAATTCTGGCAGTCAGGCAAACCAGGGCGCACTGATGGGCATGATTAAGCCCGGAGATACGATCCTGGGTATGAGCCTTGCAGCAGGTGGTCACCTGACACACGGCGCGAAACCTAATCAGTCAGGCAAGTGGTTCAACGCGGTTCAATATGGTGTGCGGAGCCAAGACCATCTGATCGACATGGATGAAGTTGAAAGCCTGGCCAAAGAGCACAAGCCGCAGCTCATCATCGCCGGTGGGTCAGCCTATCCACGTATCATTGATTTTGCTGCATTTCGTCGGATTGCGGATAGTGTGGGCGCCTATCTGATGGTGGATATGGCCCACTTTGCGGGTCTGGTTGCAGGCGGTGTCCATCCGAGCCCCCTGCCATATGCAGACGTTGTGACAACCACAACTCATAAGACGCTGCGCGGTCCACGGGGTGGCATGATTCTTTCCAACAATGAAGAATTGGGCAAGAAGTTCAATTCAGCCATCTTCCCTGGTATTCAGGGTGGTCCGCTAATGCATGTCATCGCTGGCAAGGCTGTGGCGTTTGGTGAGGCTCTGCGTCCAGGCTTCAAATCTTACGCTGGCCAGATTGTTGAAAACGCCCGAATGCTTGCTGGGACCCTGGTCGAAAACGGACTGGATATTGTTTCAGGGGGGACCGATACGCATCTGATGCTGGTTGATCTGCGGCCGAAAGGGCAGACAGGGAATGTCGCTGAAGCAAGCCTTGAGCGTGCAAACATTACCTGTAACAAAAATGGTATCCCATTTGATCCGGAGAAACCGGCGATCACCTCAGGGGTTCGCTTGGGCACACCTGCTGGCACGACCCGAGGGTTTGGCGCAGCTGAGTTCCGCCTAGTGGGTGAACTAATTGCTCGGGTGCTTGACGGACTGGTTGCAAATGGTGCGGATGGAAACGCAGAGACTGAGGCAGCGGTGCGAGCTGAGGTTGATGCACTCTGCAGTCGTTTTCCAATTTATGGTGACGCATAATCGAACTCAGCAGAGCTTCGAGAGGTTTCAACCGGCTTTGGCCGAATAGGGGAGTTTGAGGCAGCATGCGGTGCCCATATTGCGGAAACGAAGACACCCAGGTGAAAGATTCCCGTCCCACTGAGGACAATACGGCGATCCGGCGGAGGCGTTTTTGTCCTGGTTGTGGTGGTCGTTTTACCACGTTTGAACGCATCCAGCTTCGAGAACTCACCATCGTCAAATCCAGCGGTCGCAGGGTGCCATTTGACCGAGATAAACTCATGCGCTCCGTGCAAGTTGCTATGCGCAAACGCCCGGTTGAGGCTGAGCGCATCGAGCGTATGGTAAGCGGTATTGTCAGGCGCCTTGAGAGTATGGGCGAACCTGAGATTCCGTCTCAAGTCGTGGGCGAGCTGATTATGGAAGGGCTCCGCTCGTTGGATGATATTGCTTATGTGCGTTTTGCCTCAGTCTATAAGAACTTCCGGGAAGCCAAGGACTTTGAAGATGTGCTTGGTGAACTCTCCGGGCCCGGCGAAGACGACTGAGGGCAGTTTCAGCAGTTTTGTCAGCCCTATTGATACGCTGCAGGGAGTGGTCCTGTGACGGCGGCTTTTGATGAGCGGATGATGCGTATTGCGCTGGGCCTGGCTGAACGTGGCTTGGGTCGCGTCGCGCCTAACCCAGCGGTTGGGTGCATTATCGTTGATGAGCTAACTGGGATTATTGTCGGTCGAGGGTGGACGCAACCATCCGGCCGACCTCACGCAGAAGCCGAAGCTATAGCCCGTGCTGGAGAGGCTGCAAAAGGTGCGACGGCCTACGTCACACTGGAGCCTTGTGCTCATACAGGCAAAACGCCCCCATGTGCACAAGCGCTCATTGATGCCGGGGTTTCCCGTGTTGTCGGCGCATTTAGAGACCCTGACCCACGGGTTGCGGGTTCCGGGTATGCGATGCTTGTCGATGCGGGTATTGAGGTTGTCGATGGTGTGCTGGCGGCAGAGGCTGCACGCGTCAACGAAGGATTTTTGACCAGGGTGAGTTCCGGGCGTCCGATGGTCAGTGTCAAACTTGCAAGTTCTCTAGATGGACGGACCGCAACGCATTCTGGTCACAGCCAATGGATTACAGGCGAGCGTGCGCGAAACCGTGCGCATCTGATGCGAGCGCGTACGGATGCGATCATGGTCGGCAGTGCAACAGCAATTGTGGACGATCCTGATCTCACTTGTCGCCTTCCTGGCCTGGGGGACCGCTCGCCCCGTCGCATCGTTGCTGATGGTCGGTTGAGGCTTCCGCTAACCTCGAAGTTGGTTCGCTCAGCGCGCGATGTTCCGGTTTGGATTTTGACACTTCCTGATGGCGACACTGCGCGGCGCCAGGCTTTCGAAGATTGCGGCGTTGTACTTCTTGATGTTCCTGCCGGTCCTGATGGCACGATGGATATGTCGGTTGCACTGTCATTGCTCGGTGAACGAGGAATCACGCGGTTGATGGTTGAAGGTGGGTCACGCCTGGTGTCCTCGCTTATGCGTGCGGACCTGGTTGACCGGCTCGATTGGTTTCAAGCGCCGAAGATTATCGGTGGCGACGGATACCCGGCGTTGGCTGGTTTGGGTATTGATACCGTCGATGAAGCACCAGGCTTCGAGTTGCTAGAGGTTCTGTCGCTCGGCGAAGATACGCTGCAAAGCTTTAGTGTGAAGAGGTAGGGGCAATGTTCACGGGAATTGTCACAGACATCGGCAAGATCAGTACGATCGAGCAGAAGGGCGACACGCGTTACGTGATCGAGACGGCTTACGATCCGGCGACCATTGCGCTGGGTGCATCGATTATGTGTGATGGCTGCTGTCTGACGGTTGTCGAAAAAGGGACGATGAACAATAGCAACTGGTTTGCTGTGGATGCATCCAAGGAGACGCTCGATTGTACATCGCTTGCCGATTGGACAGAAGGTCGCACAATAAATCTGGAACGTGCGCTGAAGGTTGGTGATGAGCTCGGAGGTCATATCGTGAGCGGCCATGTGGACTGCGTGGCTGAAATCACTGACATCCGGGAAGAAGGCGACTCCAAACGATTTACCTTTCGTATCCCGACTAACCAAAAATATTTCATCGCGCCGAAAGGCTCGGTCACCCTGTCCGGGACCTCATTGACTGTGAATGAGGTTGAGGGTGACACCTTCGGCGTTAACATTATTCCGCATACCCAGGAAGTCACGACCTGGGGCCGTGCAAAGGTTGGCGATAAGATCAACCTTGAAATAGACGTGCTGGCCCGCTATGTCGCGCGCCTGACACAAAAGGACTAAGACCCGTGTACAAAGAATTCCTATCGCCTATTGAAGAAGTGATTGAAGATGCGCGCAACGGCAAGATGTTTGTTCTTGTTGATGCAGAGGACCGAGAGAATGAGGGCGACCTTGTTATTCCGGCACAGATGGCAACGCCGGAAACCGTCAACTTCATGGCGAAATATGGTCGTGGATTGATCTGCCTTTCCATGAATTCTGACCGGGCGAAGCAGCTCAATCTGGAACTGATGTCATCCAACAATCAATCGCGGCATCAAACGGCGTTTACGGTGTCGATTGAAGCGCGGGAAGGGATCACTACTGGGATTTCCGCCCACGACCGAGCGCATACGATTGCTGTTGCGATTGACCCCACAAAGGGTGCGACAGATATTGTTTCACCCGGCCACGTGTTTCCACTTGTCGCCCGTGACGGCGGGGTGCTTGTCCGGGCAGGCCATACAGAAGCAGCTGTCGATATTTCCCGTCTCGCGGGTCTTTATCCAGCCGGTGTTATCTGCGAAATCATGAATGATGATGGGACCATGGCGCGTCTGCCGGATCTCGTTCAGTTTGCACAGCTTCATGGGTTGAAGATCGCGACGATTGCAGATCTCATCGCCTATCGCCGTCGCCACGACAATCTTATTCACAGAGCGATTGAGACAGAGATCGAAAGTGAGTATGGCGGGACATTCAATCTGAATGTCTACCTCAACACCGCTGAATATGCTGAGCATATTGCGCTGACGATGGGTGACCTCACGACGTCTGAACCAGTTCTGGTGCGGATGCATGCGATTAATGTGTTTGATGACATGCTTGGGGCCAAAGGTGGGCGTAATAGTCTCATTGAAGACTCGATGCGAACGATCGCAAAAGAAGGGCGCGGTGTCATTGTGCTCATTCGCGATACGACTGCGACGGTTGTCTCTGACATGCTGCTTCATAAAGGCGAGTCAGAAGAGCAGGGGCCGCGGCGTCTCCGTGAATATGGGGTGGGCGCGCAGATCCTGCTCGACCTTGGTGTGCATGACATGATTTTGATGTCAGATACACCGCGCCAGATTGTCGGGCTTGAAGGATACGGCCTTCGTGTGGTTGAACAACGGTCGGTTGATGGCACCACGGTCACCGCCAAAGATACGGAAACTGTCTGATGTCAGGTGAGCATATTCTGATCGTTGAGGCACGGTTCTATGACGACCTGGCTGATGAGTTGGCTCGTGGCGCAATTGCCGAGATTGAGGCGCAAGGTGGCACCTATGAACGGGTTTCGGTGCCCGGTGTGCTTGAGATTCCTGCGGCGGTGAAGGTTGCGTCTGATGCCTGCCGGGCTGGTGGTCTCGATAAAGCCTATGACGGCTACGTCACCCTTGGTGTGGTGATCCGAGGCGAAACGACGCACTACGACATTGTATCGAATGAATCTGCGCGTGCGCTGATGGATTTGACCATCGATGACAAGATCGCTCTCGGAAACGGCATTCAGACCGTTGAAAACAATGATCAGGCCTGGGCACGAGCCAATGTCTCAGACAAAAATAAAGGTGGCGGTGCGGCGGCTGCGGCGCTAGCAATGGCGGCATTGAAACAGCGATACGGCGCAGGAGCGTAAACTCAGAATGTCGACTTCCAAGTCTGGTAAAGCTTCTCATAGAGCGGGCCGCAGTGCAGCACGGCTTGCTGCCGTACAGGCGCTCTATCAGATGGATGTGGCGCAGACAGATCTGGAAGACGTGATTGAAGAGTTTGTCCATCACCGGTTTGGCCGGGAAGTGGAAGGAGAGCTCTATCACGAAGCCGAGGAGGCACATTTTGACGATGTGGTTCGCGGTGTCGTCCGAGAGCAAAAAGCAATCGACGTTCGGATCAATGATGCACTGGCGGACGGCTGGGTCCTGGCCAGGCTCGACAGCACGCTTCGGGCGACTTTGAGAGCCGGGTGCTACGAGCTGCAGCGGAACAAGGATGTTCCGGCGAAGGTCGTGATCACTGAATATCTCGATATTGCCAAAGCCTTCTTCGAGAATGAGGAGCCCAAGGTGGTAAACGCTGTCCTTGACCGGGTTGCGCGGGCAATTCGGCCACAGGAGTTTGGGCAAGCGAGCGTCTGATATGGGACAGGGCGGCGACGCAAATGCGGTGCCCAACGAATTTTCGCTGATTGAGCACTTGTTTGAACCGCTGGCTGGACCTGAGGGCTTGGGACTTCAGGACGATGCCGCGGTTTTCAATCCGCGCACTGGTTATGATCTCGTTCTTACCAAAGATGCTATCGCCGAAGGGCGTCACTACCTTCCCGGTGACCCAGCGGACACCGTTGCCAAGAAGCTCCTGCGGGTGAACCTTTCTGACCTGGCGGCAAAGGGTGCTACTCCTCGCGGATATCTCCTGTCTTGCGCATGGTCTGGTTATGGTTCGCTCGACTGGATGCAAGCCTTTGCCGCCGGTCTCAAAGCGGATCAGGCTGAGTTTGGGATCAGGTTGTGGGGCGGCGACACGATCAAGGTCGAAGGTCCATCCGTCTTTTCACTCACGGCCATCGGTGAGGTGCCGTCTGGTCAGATGGTGACGCGAGCGGGCGCTGCGGTTGGCGATGATCTGTGGATCACGGGAACTGTTGGCGACGCAGCTCTCGGTCTCTTGGTCGCGCAAGGGCAGTGTGAGGATGTGGTTGGGGAGAAAGATCGCGACTATCTGATCAACCGATACCGTATCCCCCAACCTCCGGTCGCATTTGGGAGTGAGTTGTGTGGGATTGCTTCGGGTGCCCTTGATGTGTCCGATGGGCTGTTGGGTGATCTGGAGCACTTGTGCGCAGTTTCTCACGTCGGTGCTCGTATTGATCGATCAGCGATTCCCCTCTCTGAGGCATTCTCAAAGTGCTTAGCCTCCACTGAAGATAATTGGCGGTTGGCGTTTGGCGGCGGTGATGATTACCAGATCCTTTTTGCCGCCCCGCGAGCACAGCGGACAGCCATTCAGAACAAAGCCCGGCAGGCAGAGGTTCAGGTTACCCGCATTGGCCATCTGGCCAGCGAGCAGGCCGTGGTGGTTTTAGATGAAGCGGGGCAGGCAGTTGATGTCGCCCACGCTGGGTTCACTCATTTTTAGCCGCGCTTAGAGGTTTCAAACGGTCCGTTGCAAAGCACCGCTGGATACCTCCGTTCGAATTGGCCGGATTGCGGGGCGTTTTGACCTTGGTGATTGTGGGGCCATGTCCTAGCGTCAGCATATGTCTCAAATGCATCTTTCTCAGAACGACAGTCTTGCGAAGCGAAACACTTTTCTTCTGTCAGGTGGGCAGGCGCTTTACGGCTCCAATATGGCGGTTCTGATTACGCTGAGTGGCCTAGCGGGTGTCTATCTGTCACCAGACCCGGCTTACGCGACATTGCCGATCAGCGCCATGGTTGTCGGGACGGCACTCTCGACGGTGCCCGCTTCGCTTTTCATGCAGCGAACGAGCCGCAGACGTGGGTTTATGCTGGGGACAGCAGCGGGAGTGTTCGGCGCATCGCTGGCAATGACTGCGCTGTTTGGGAATTCCTTCCCGCTGTTTTGTATGGCGCTCTTCATTTGCGGGATCTATCAGGCTTTCGCTGGATATTACCGGTTTGCAGCTGCCGATACAGCGAGCGAAGAATTTCGTCCGCGGGCGATTTCCTGGGTAATGGCAGGCGGCGTTGCTGCAGCGTTTGTCGGGGCGCAACTGGTGGCCCTATCAAGTGATTGGTTGGGACCAGTCCCCTTTGTTGGCGGGTATGCGACCTGCGTTATTCTCAGCCTTATTGCTTTCGTTGTGATGTCATTTCTGACGATTCCGAAGCTCAGCACGGGCGATCAGTCGAACAGTGGGCGGCCGTTGCGAGAGATTTTTGCCCAACAGAAGGCCATCATCGCGGTGGCCTGTGGCATGGTCGGGTACGGGATTATGACGCTCGTGATGACCGCAACACCTATTGCTATGATCGGGTGTGGCCTGAACGTCAAGGATGCTGCCTTCGTTATTCAGTGGCACATTTTTTCTATGTTCGCCCCGAGCTTCTTTACCGGCAACTTGATTGCTCGTTTTGGTGTGACGCGCATCATCGGAACTGGCTTGCTGTTACTTGCAGGGTGCGGCTTTGTGGCGCTTGGCGGTCTGGAACTTGAACGTTTTGTCGTGGCGCTGATCCTACTTGGGCTGGGGTGGAACTTTACGTTTGTTGGGGCAACGACGCTTCTCACCGAATGCTATAGCGCTGCAGAGATGAGCAAGGCCCAGGCGGCCAATGATTTGATGGTGTTTGTCGTGGTGGCGATTGCATCATTTGGGTCTGGTGGACTGCTCAATGGGTTTGGTTGGAATGCCGTGAATTATGCGCTCTTTCCGTTTGTCGGCGCGGCTCTCCTTCTTTTGCTCTGGTTTGTGCTTCATGAGCGGCGTTCCTCGATCGTGTGATTCGCGGTCAGTTGTCCCTGCGTCATCTGATCCAGGAGCGGATATCACGTGGGCTCTTCCTAACCCCTTGCCATTCAAAGAAAAATTCCTAGCTCGCACTGTTGCGCCCATGGGGAAGGTTTGGCACTCTTCTGCCCATCTTAGGGGAGGGGGCACCCGGCTAGGAGGTGGCTGGGGAACCCTTGTCTCATATCAGAAGTTCAATCCTATAAAGGGATAAGGAAAAACTATGAGCACGTCTTTGTGGGCAATCATTGGGTGTGGAGCCTTGGCCGTTTTGTACGGTATCTGGGCATCGCGTTCAGTGATGGCAGCCGACGCGGGTAACGCGCGGATGCAAGAGATCGCGTCAGCGATCCAAGAGGGGGCTAGCGCCTACCTAAATCGTCAATACCGTACAATTGGATATGTGGGTGTTGTCATCTTCGTCGCAGTCTGGTGGCTGCTGGGCATGACCGTGGCTATTGGCTTTGCCATTGGCGCCATTCTGTCTGGCGCTGCTGGCTATATTGGCATGCTTGTGTCAGTGCGAGCGAACGTTCGAACGACCCAGGCGGCAAGCGAGAGCTTGGCTGGTGGTCTGGCGATCGCGTTTAAGTCAGGTGCTGTGACCGGCATGTTGGTTGCTGGTTTGGCTCTTTTGGCTGTTGCGGTTTATTTCGGCATTCTCACAGGGCAGATGGGCCTGGAAGCTGGATCGCGGACGGTCATTGATGCCCTCGTTGCATTGGGCTTTGGTGCTTCCCTCATTTCCATCTTTGCGCGTCTTGGCGGCGGTATCTTTACAAAGGGTGCTGACGTTGGGGGTGACCTGGTTGGTAAAGTTGAGGCTGGTATCCCGGAAGATGATCCGCGGAACCCAGCAACCATTGCTGATAATGTGGGCGATAATGTTGGCGACTGTGCCGGCATGGCCGCTGACTTGTTTGAGACCTATGCTGTGACGATTGTGGCAACAATGGTTTTGGCGTCGATCTTCTTCGCTGGCGAGAATGCCGTGAACATGATGGTCTATCCTCTGGCAATCGGCGGTTCGTGCATCATTACCTCCATCATCGGGACGTTCTTTGTTCGCCTTGGGGCAAGCCAGTCCATCATGGGCGCGCTTTACAAAGGCTTCGTCGCTTCTGCAGTGCTGTCTCTTGGGGCTCTCTACTACGTGACAGAACGCCTTGTTGGTTTCGCTACGGAACTCACGGTTGCGGAGCAAACATTCACCGGCCAGGATCTGTTCCTGTGTGGTGTGAGCGGTCTGCTCATAACGGGCCTGATCATCTGGATCACTGAGTACTACACCGGCACGAACTACCGTCCTGTGAAGTCAGTGGCTGCTGCATCTGAAACAGGACACGGCACCAACGTTATCCAGGGGCTGGCTGTTTCGATGGAAGCAACAGCTCTGCCAGCGATCGTGATCGTGGTGGGTATCATTGTGACTTACTCGCTGGCCGGTCTCTTCGGCATTGCCATTGCGGTGACAACGATGCTGGCGCTCGCTGGTATGGTGGTCGCACTCGATGCGTTTGGTCCTGTGACCGACAATGCGGGTGGTATCGCGGAAATGGCAGAGCTTCCTGAGGACGTTCGTAAAACAACGGATGCTCTGGATGCTGTGGGCAACACGACCAAGGCTGTGACCAAAGGTTATGCTATTGGTTCTGCTGGTCTTGGGGCACTCGTGCTCTTTGCTGCGTATACGCAGGACTTGACGGTGTTTGCCGCCAACCCTGAGCAGTACCCATATTTCGCAGGTGTTGTCGCGGACTTCTCACTGTCCAACCCGTACGTTGTGGTTGGTCTCTTTATCGGTGGGTTGCTGCCGTACCTCTTTGGCTCCATGGGCATGATGGCTGTTGGCCGTGCCGCCGGTGCGATCGTTGAGGAAGTACGTCGTCAGTTCAAAGAGAAGCCAGGCATTATGCAGGGCACCGAGAAGCCAGATTATGGTGCAGCGGTTGACCTTTTGACGAAGGCTGCGATCAAAGAGATGGTTGTTCCGTCTTTGCTTCCGGTTCTATCACCAGTGGCGCTTTACTTCATCGTGCTGGCTGTGGCTGACAAATCAGCTGCATTCTCGGCACTTGGTGCGATGTTGCTCGGTGTGATTATCACGGGTCTCTTTGTGGCTCTGTCCATGACTGCTGGTGGTGGTGCTTGGGACAATGCCAAGAAGTACATCGAAGATGGTAATCATGGTGGCAAAAAGGTTCCAAGAGAAACAAAGCAGCTGTGACCGGCGACACCGTTGGTGATCCTTATAAGGACACTGCGGGTCCTGCTGTGAACCCAATGATCAAGATCACGAACATTGTGGCTCTGCTGCTGCTCGCGATCCTTGCTCACTGACACATAGTAAGAAGACAAAAGAAACCCCGCGAGGAGCGATCCTCGCGGGGTTTTTGTGTTTTTGCCGCATTTTCGAGGAAAATGTTCCGGCCCCTGCCGCTTGCTATTTAGCCAGTGACTTACCTGTGGAGCCCAAGTCATCACAAGCGATGAGCAGGCGATCGACGATGCCTTCTTCGCCCTTACGAAGCCAGGCGCGCGGGTCGTATTTCTTTTTGTAGGGCTCGTCTGTGTCCGGGTCGATCTGGTACTTAAACGCTTTGGCGTTATCTTCCACGTATTGGCCGACGCGTTCTGAGAAAGCAAACTGCGTGTCCGTATCAATGTTCATCTTGAATACGCCATAGCCGACAGCTTCTGTGATCTTTGATTTTTCTGATCCAGACCCGCCATGGAACACAAAATGAAGCGGATGGTCGTTTCCGGTGTTTTCTGCCGCCGAGACGGCTTCTTGTGATGCTTTCAGTATTTCGGGGCGCAGTTTGACGTTCCCTGGCTTGTAGACGCCGTGAACGTTCCCAAATGCTGCCGCGACGGAGAAATGACCAAGCGGGGCGAGGCGACGGTAGGCACTCAGCACCTCATCTGGCTGGGTGTAGAGCTTGTCATTGTCGACTTCATCAAGGTCTTTGCCGACGCCGTCTTCTTCGCCGCCGGTGACCCCCAGCTCAATCTCAAGGCTCATGCCGATTGGTGCAAGACGCTTCAACAGACGTTCGCACTCAGCAAGATTGTCTTCGAGGCTTTCTTCGGAAAGGTCGAGCATATGTGAGCTGAAGAGGGGTTTTCCAGTCGCTTTGAAGCTTTCTTCACCGGCATCGATCATAGCGTCGACCCACGGGATCAGCGCCCGGTTTGCATGGTCTGTGTGAAGGACCGCACAAACGCCATACGCTTCTGCTACGCGGTGTACATGTTCTGCGGCTGAGATTGCGCCGAGGACCTTAGCTTTCTCGCCATCCTTGATCCCCTTACCGGCATAGAATTGCGCGCCACCACCCGACAATTGGATGATGATGTCTGAATTGGCTTTTGAAGCTGCTTCCAAAACCGCGTTGATTGACTGCGTATTGACCACGTTCACCGCTGGCAGAGCGTAACCACCTGATTTGCAGGCCTCGACGAGGGCGATGTAGTCGGCACCAGTTTGGACGCCAGGTTTCAGTTTTGTAGACATTAATCTCTATTCTCAGTTGGTTGGTCAGCTAAGACGGTGCGCGCCTTAGATCCAGGTTTGAAATGTTTCCCGTGCTGCGGGATCTGGTGGTTTAAATACGAATGTTAGCGGCCAGGCTGAGCCGGCGCGTTTTGGTTGAAGCGACCCAGATTGCCAAATATCTGACCAAGAACGGTCAGTTCCTTGCCACGAGTCGGTGTTTTGCGGGTCCGGAAATCGATGATCATCCCGTCTTCCAGGCCATAATACCCAACGTCTTCGACAGTTTTTGTGTCGTCGAAATAGATGGCGACGACCTTCCGATCGACTTCTTCAGGGGTATAGAACATCAGCTTTTCAAAGGTTGAGGAAATATAGAACCAAGTCTTGCCTTCGACGGTTGCTATTGTTGAAGGGCTGCCCAGGATCTCGGTGACCTCAGCCTCACTCGTAAGGCCCGGCTTGATCCGATCGAAATCCTCTTGATCGAAAATATAACCTCGTTCATCAATTTCGGTGCTGCATCCTGCGAGAGCGGTTGCACCAATAATTGAGGCAAAGATTGCTGACTTGAAGGGGGCCAGCAGAGCGGCTAAACGCTGTCTCATCGAAATACCTTTATTGCTCCTGAAACGGGTTCAGGGGTTGCGCAAGTCCCCTGTTGACGTACCTGTTACGGCGTCTAGATTCAAGCTTTCCTGCCGATTTGGTGGAAGAGAGAAAGAAAGAACATGTTTTGGAAAAGCTGGTTTAGGGCTTCGTCTGCGGATGATAGCTCTTTTCTTCTCTACCGAAATTTGGTCGATCAGGCCAGATCCCCCCAATTTTACTTGAATGTTGGTGTCCCAGACACGTTGGACGGTCGTTTTGACATGATTGTTCTCCACATGGTCGTGGTGATTGAGCGTTTAAGCGAGATAGGGGCACCAGCCAAAGAACTCAGTCAAAAGCTGTTTGATGTCATGTTCGACGACATGGACCAGGCTCTCCGCGAAATCGGCGTCGGTGACCTGTCGGTCGGTAAGAAGGTGAAGACGATGGCACGAGCGTTTTACGGGCGTTTGGGCGCTTATGACGATGCTTTTCAGGCCGGAACAGATGAGGCACTTACCGCCGCGCTGAAACGAAATGTCTTTCGCGAAGCAGAGGTGGCCCCGGAACGGTTGGAGGCGCTTGCGGCCTATCTGCAGAGCGTGAGAGCTGTGCTAAAGGGGACAGACTTGGACGTTTTTGCCGGCGGGCGCGTCCAGTTTCCCGCAGCGCCCGAGGGGATCCTAGCTGTTGAGGTCCGGCCTTGACCGGCGAAGGAGGGCTTCCGGGCTTTACTTATGTTGTGGCCCGCGAAGACGTCTCAGACGATGGTCTTGAAATAACCCTGGAAGCGGGTGCCGAAGCGCGGTCGCTGCTTGCAGAACGGTTTGGCTTGCTCGCCTTGGAAGAGCTCAATGCACGCCTAATAATAGAGCCCTGGCGCAAAAAGGGGCTCAAGGTTGTCGGGACGTTTAATGCAGACTTGGCCCAGTCTTGCATCGTTACTCTGGACCCGGTCCCCGCAAAGTTGAATGCGGACTTCACACTTCTTTACCTTCCGGAAGATGTTTCGGGTCGGCGTGCTATGGAGGTGGCTGTCGATCCGCTCGCAGAGGAGCCACCTGATCCATTGCCTCCCGAGGGCATCGATTTGGGGGAGGCGGTTGCTGAACAGCTCGCACTCGTGCTTGATCCCTATCCACGGGCTGATGGCGCTGAGCTTGCTGTGGCTGAGTCGTTAGAGAGTAGGTCAGAAAAGAAGCCTAACCCATTTGAAATACTGAAAAATCTGAAAACACAAGACTAACGCCCATACTGGCGCTACGGCGAATGATCCCCTACCTATTAACTGTTGTTTCAGTGGGGAGACTGGGTATTGTCTGACCGCCTGGGGTTGATGGACCAAAGACTGGGCAATCGAAACCAAGAATTGGGAAAACCAAGATTTGGCGCGTGACCTAACAATTGCACTTGACGGGATGGGCGGAGATATCGGCCCGTCTGTGGTGATCCCCGGGGCAGAGATTGCCCGTGTGCGGCACCCGGAAGTCCGTTTTCTGATTTTTGGTGATGAAGCAAAGATCCAGGCTGAACTCGACAAAGAACCGCGGCTGGCTGACGTCAGCACGGTTGTTCATACAGACGTCGCTATCTCGATGGACGATAAGCCGAGTCAGGCTCTTCGGCGCGGGCGCAAAACCAGCAGCATGTGGCGCGCGATTGATGCGGTAAAGCAGGGCGATGCGCAGGCAGCCATGTCCGCGGGCAATACTGGCGCCCTGATGGCGATGTCGAAGGTTCTGCTCAAGACCATGTCGCACATTGACCGGCCAGCCCTTGCGGCGCTTATCCCCACAATTCGCGGCGAGAGTGTGATGCTCGATTGCGGTGCAACGATCGGCCCGGATGAAAAACAGATGGTCCAATTTGCGGTAATGGGTGAAGCCTATGCCCGTGTCCTGTTTGGACGCGACAAACCCAGTGTTGGTTTGTTGAATATCGGCGAAGAAGAGATGAAGGGGACGGAATCGGTTAAAGCCGCTGCTCAGATGCTTCGCGAGGCTAATCTGCCCATTCATTTTCATGGATTTATTGAAGGCGACGATATTGCCAAAGGGACAGTGGATGTTGTTGTGACCGATGGCTTTACTGGCAATGTTGCATTGAAGACCGCTGAAGGTACGGCGCGTCTGATCAGTACCTATCTGCGTGAATCTATGTCCAAGTCGATTTTCAGTAAGCTGGGATATCTTCTGGCCCAAACGGCTTTCAACATGCTGCGCGATCGGCTCGATCCCAATGTTCACAATGGTGGATTGTTTATGGGTCTGAATGGCCTGGTGGTGAAGAGTCATGGTGGCGCAAACGAAGCGGGTATTGCGTCAGCCATTGACCTGGCTGTTGATGTGTCGTCTGCGGACCTGGTTTCAAAAATTGCTGCAGATCTTGATGTGATCGCTGAGTGGAGCGATCGGGTAGAAGCAGGTCAGGGTGAGGTTGTTGCGTCGTGAGTGTGCCAAGAAGCGTGATTACAGGCGTTGGTTCTTATCTTCCCAAAAAAATCGTCACAAACGATGATTTGTCCAAAATCGTTGATACCAGCGACGAATGGATCGTTGAGCGCTCTGGTATTCGTCAGCGCCATATGGCGGAAGATGGTGAGAAGACATCTGATTTGGCACTCGCAGCTGCCAAGGCAGCACTAGCGCATGCTGGTGTTGATGCTCAGGACATTGATCTGATCGTGATGGCGACGACGACGCCGGACAATACGTTTCCTGCAACCTCGACGACGGTTCAAGCTGAGCTTGGAATTCATCATGGGGCGGCGTTCGATCTGCAGGCGGTTTGTTCGGGCTTTGTCTTTGGCCTGTCAACGGCTGACAACTTCCTCAAGGCCGGGCAGTTCAAGAATGCGCTGGTGATTGGTGCTGAGACTTTTTCCAGGTTGCTTGACTTTGAAGACCGCACAACCTGCGTCCTCTTTGGCGATGGGGCGGGGGCTGTTGTCCTCCAAGCGCAGGAAGGTAAGGGGACTATTGAGGACCGCGGTGTCCTGACCGCGCATCTTCATAGTGATGGTCGGCACAAGGAGAAGCTCTACGTTGATGGAGGTCCATCCTCGACTCAGACTACCGGTCATGTCCGGATGGTTGGGCGAGACGTGTTTAGACATGCAGTGGTGAATATTGCAGATGTAATCAATGAGGCTTTGGAAGCCACTAACCTGACCATTGACGATATTGATTGGTTTGTACCGCACCAGGCGAATAAACGCATTTTGGATGGGACGGCGAAGCGAATCGGCCTGCCACCGGAAAAGGTGGTGATGACTGTGGGGGAGCATGGAAACACCTCTGCTGCTTCAGTTCCCCTCGCTTTAAGCGTGGCTGTTGCTGATGGTCGTATCAAACGGGGCGATCTGGTCTTGCTAGAGGCAATGGGCGGTGGTTTCACATGGGGTTCGGCCCTAGTTCGTTGGTAGCGTTTTTCCTAAACGCGTCAAATTCGACACAACATTCTAAGTAAGAAGTTCCCCCCATCTCATTGATATTGACGGGATAATTCCGCTGGCCTACCTTTTGTGACAACGCGAGAGGATGGTCATGGGGCAAACAATTACGCGCGCTCATTTGAGCGAAGCGGTCTATCAGGAAGTCGGCTTGTCACGGAACGAGTCAGCGGATCTTGTTGAATCTGTGCTGACCGCTATTGGTGACAGTCTGTCTGAGGGCGAGACTGTAAAGCTTTCTTCTTTTGGGTCTTTTTCTGTTCGCCAAAAAGGTGGCCGGATGGGCAGGAATCCAAAAACCGGTGAAGAGGTGCCCATCAAACCGCGTCGCGTGCTCGTATTTCGTCCAAGCCATGTTTTGAAAGAGCAGATCAACAAAGCGCTGACCGTCGCAAAGGCTGCAGGTGCGAGCCTTTCAGGAGTCAGCTCAACTGGGTCGGCCGATCAAGCTGCCGATTAGGAAAGGCAGATTGACCCCTATCTCCAAGAAAAAGCGCAATCATTTAAAATGACCGTGATTGAGACAACAAGCCCGCGAAAATCGCCCGATGCCTTTCGGACGATCAGCGAAGTTGCGGCGGAGCTGGATGTGCCTCAACACGTTTTGCGTTTTTGGGAAAGTAAGTTTGCGCAGATCAAGCCTCTGAAGCGCGGCGGCGGTCGTCGATATTATCGCCCCGAAGATGTGGATCTTCTGCGGGGCGTGCGTGCGCTGCTCTACAAGGATGGATACACAATCAAAGGTGTTCAAAAGGTCTTCCGTGATCAGGGTGTGCGGTTTGTTATGGAGACGGGCCGGGCTGCGAATGATGATTCCGTCGCTGGTATAGCCAGGACCGTCGTCGAGCGGGGGGGTGATGAGACGTCCGAAACTGAGGGCCAAGAATACGGCCTTGACCGAACCGCTAAGTCGATATTGTCAGGTATTGCGCGCCGTCTTGAAGCTTTGAAAGCTGATCTGGACGCGGACGTCGACGAGGAAGAGTCGTCTAGCGAATAGTTCTCTGGAAAACACATTTTTCGACGGCGTGGCCCGTTGATTGGTGAAGAGGGCGGCTCTATAGTGCCGCTCCTTCTGAGGACCACCCTCCATTGCCTTTGAAGAAATGACGGAGCGTAGCGCAGCCCGGTAGCGCACTTGTCTGGGGGACAAGGGGTCGTGGGTTCAAATCCCGCCGCTCCGACCAATGTAGAAAGCCGTCTCTTCCATTTTCGTATTTGGGGAGGCGGCTTTTTCGATTTGCCCCTGTTGGTTACCAAGATGCCTGGATAGAGGTGGCTAGACAGAAAAGAACCGGTGAGGCATTGTCCGGCCACGCCCGAAGCGGGCAGACGAAATTTACTGAATGGAACATCCAATGACTGCAATTTACGCCATTGTCGCTTTCATCGCTGTTATGGCGATTCTCAACAAAATGACATTCGGTCGCTTCGACTGAAGGGTCAGTTGGTCAGTTGGTCAGTTGGTCAGTTGGTCAGTTGGTCAGTTGGTCAGTTGGTCAGTTGGTCAGTTGGTCAGTTGGTCAGTTGGTCAGTTTGTCGGGGCGTTGCATCCAGTCAATGAGCGGTTTGACGGGGAATGCCCAGGCGATGCCAGCGATCGGATAAAAAATGAGCTGGACCGCCCAGTGCTCTGGTAGGACATCGACTGCCACCCAAACGGCAGCGAGCGTATAGGCCGTCAAACCCACCAGAATGATGACTGTTCCCAGTAGTTTGCGAACTCCGATCGGCAAAAAGGGCGTTTTGTAGGGCTCACTATCCATTTTGGCTCTCCATTTATGATCTTCCTACGGCATTCAGCTGCGCTCGCCAAGGTGTGGCGAGAAGTCGCGTCGGCTTAAGGTGTCTTGCTGACTTGTTGGAAAGCGGCGCCCGCGCTATGTCATTGGATTATGACAGCGACAGATATTCAGACTTCAGCAGAAACAACGGACCGGCAGGTCGCCGCCCGGCGTTCGATTGCCATTTGGCTGTTCGTGATCTGTGGCCTGGTGGCAGGCATGGTCGTTGTTGGCGGCGCGACGCGGCTTACCGACAGCGGACTCTCGATCACCGAGTGGAAGCCAGTGACCGGCGCTATTCCTCCTCTCAGCCAGGAAGTCTGGGAAGAAGAATTCGAGAAGTACAAGCAGATCCCAGAGTACATCCGGATCAACCGGGGCATGAGCCTGGATGAGTTCAAGACCATCTATTGGTGGGAATGGGGGCATCGGCTCTTAGGACGGCTGGTTGGGCTCGCGTTCCTTGTGCCCTTTGTTTATTTCTATTTCACCAAACGGATAGAGCGACCATTGCTGCCGCATCTTGCTGCGATGTTTGTGCTTGGTGGTCTGCAGGGGGCGCTTGGCTGGTACATGGTGATGAGCGGACTGACCGAGCGGGTTGACGTGAGCCAGTACCGACTTGCCGCACATCTCAGCCTTGCTTTCTTTGTCTATGGCTACATGTTCTGGTTTGTTACCGCTCTTTGGCGCTGCGAATTGCCGAAACCCATCAGTTTTAAAGGGATTGAATTGGGGGCGGCCATCGTCGTCATTGCGATTTTCATCCAGGTCATTCTTGGTGCTTTTGTTGCTGGCCTGAATGCCGGCTTCATCTTCAATACATGGCCGCTGATGGACGGGGCCTTTATTCCCAGGCACCTTTATCCGCTCGATTCAATCTGGGCGAGTGCCTTTGATGATGTTCGGACTGTACAGTTCAATCATCGGATGTTTGCCTACGCACTGCTGGTGCTTGTCGGCTGGCATTATTGGAATCTCAACCACGCGGAGCCGGCAATCCAAAAGACGGGCCACTGGTTGCTTGCGGCATTGCTCGCTCAGGTGTTTCTCGGGATCGCGACAATCCTGACGGTCACTCGGGTTGAGGTTGCACTGCTTCATCAGGCAGGTGCAGTGCTGCTGTTGAGCGTCGCTCTTTTCCATCTTCAGACCATCGGACGAGCCACGCGTTGACGCGGCTCGTCGCTTGTTTCTTAAGCGGACACGATTAGGCTGACAGGGCCTGATCGAGATCGGCAATGATGTCCGCTGCATCTTCCAGACCCACTGAAAGACGCACAACGTCCGGTCCGGCGCCTGCTGCTTTCTGCTGTTCTTCGGTCAATTGCCGGTGCGTTGTCGATGATGGGTGGATAATGAGGCTCCGCGTATCGCCCACATTGGCGAGCAAGCTCAGCAGGTTCACATTGTTCGCCAGTTTAACGCCAGCGTCATAACCGCCTTTGACACCGAAGGTGAACACGCTGCCCGCACCCTTTGGCGAATATTTTTTCATCAGATCGTGGCTTGGATCATCTGCAAGGCCTGCATAGGACACCCAGCTGACCGCCTCATGGGCTTTCAGGTATTCGGCAACCTTGAGTGCGTTCTCGCAATGGCGGGGCATGCGCAAGTGCAGGGTCTCAATGCCTGTGATGATCATGAATGCGTTTGTTGGCGAGATAGCCGGGCCCAGATCCCGCAGGCCGATGACGCGGCAGGCAATCGCGAATGCGATTTCTCCGAAGGTCTCGTGAAGTTTCATCCCGTGATAGCCGTCATTGGGCTGGGAGAGAGAGGGGTATTTATCTGACGCCGACCAGTCGAACTTGCCGCCATCTACGATAATGCCGCCCATGGAGTTGCCGTGGCCACCAAGAAACTTGGTGGCTGAGTGAAGCACAATGTCTGCGCCATGCGACAATGGTTTGCAGAGATAGGGGGAGGCCAATGTGTTGTCGACGATAAGTGGAATGCCGGCTTCATGGGCAATGTCTGCAATTGCCGCAATGTCGGTTACCAGACCACCTGGGTTTGCAATGCTTTCAATAAACACGGCTTTGGTCTTGGGGCCAATGGCGGCTTTGATGGATGCCGGGTCCGTCACGTCAGCCCAGTCGACATGCCAGTCAAACTTTTGGAAGGAGACGCCAAACTGGGTGATGGAGCCACCATAAAGTTGGCGAGCCGCCACAAAATGATCGCCGGGCTGCATCAGCGTGTGGAAGGCAATCAGCTGGGCTGCGTGGCCGGATGCAGTCGCAAGGGCAGCAACGCCTCCTTCGAGGGTAGCGACACGTTCTTCCAGAACCGCCGTCGTCGGGTTGGTGATGCGGGTGTAGATGTTGCCGAAGGCCTGCAGATCAAAAAGGCTGGCAGCATGGTCTGTGTCATCAAAGACAAAGGATGTCGTCTGATAGATTGGCGTCGTGCGTGCGCCCGTTGTTGGGTCTGGCGCCGCCCCTGCATGAATGGCCAATGTGTCAAAACCGTAGTCGCTCATTTTGTATCCCTGTTTGTTTGTGTGGGGGCGCCCTATTTATAAGCACATTGGGCGCACTGATTTTAGAAGGTCTTGGTGAAGGTCGTCGGTTCGCTCATTTGTCCTCTATAGAGAGGCGCTCATATTCAATCTTTGGGCAGCGGTCCATGATCACGGTCAATCCGGCTGCTTCTGCTCGCCGTGCGGCAGCTTCGTTTATGATTTCCAGCTGCATCCAAACGGTTTTTGCTCCTATTGAAATGGCTTCGTCGGTCACACCACCTGCATCTTCTGAGTTCCTGAAAATATCTACCATGTCGACCGGGTGTGGAATTTCGGCAAGAGAAGCGACGGCTTGTTGTCCCAGTAGTTCCTTTCCTGCAAGGCGTGGGCTGACTGGGATGACGTTGTAGCCTTTGGCTAGCATATATTTCATGACGTTATAGCTGGCTCTGTGTTCCTTATCGCTTGCGCCGACCAGCGCAATTGTTTTTGTTTCGCGAAGAATTTGTGTGAGGTGTGACGGGCTGTAGTCCAAAGCGGTCATGGGTGTGTTACCGGTCTTCCCAGGTTGGGTCGCGTTTTTCGATGAAGGCGTTGACCCCTTCTTCGGCATCGTGGGTCAGCATGTTTTTCACCATGACTTCGCTTGTGTAGGCATATGCATCCGTGATGCCGAGTTCTAACTGGTCATAGAAGGCGCGTTTGCCAATCGACACAGTCATGGATGATTTGGAGGCGATCTTGCTTGCGAGCTCAGATACTTCGGCGTCCAGAGTCTCTGATGATATGGCGCGATTGATCAATCCGATCTCAGCCGCGTGGGCTGCATCCACCATGTCACCGCTTAGAAGCATTTCCATCGCGTGCTTGCGGCTCACATTGCGGGAGAGGGCGACCATGGGGGTTGAGCAGAAGAGGCCGATGTTCACGCCCGGCGTTGCAAAATGTGCGTCGTCGGCGGCAAATGCCAGGTCACAGGTGGCGACCAGTTGGCACCCGGCAGCGGTCGCCGTTCCCTGAACTTTTGCAATAACCGGTTTGGGGTTCTGCAGGATGGAGAGCATCATGGTGGAGCAGCGCTTCATGATGTCCTGGTAGTAGCTGCGTCCACGGTCCTCCTTCTGTCTGGCGGCTGTCAACTCTTTCAGGTCATGTCCTGCACTGAAGACAGGGCCATTGGCGGCAAGGACAACGACGCGAACAGACGGGTCCTCCGCATTAGCGGTCATTTCCGAGGTCAGTGCGGCCATCAGAGCTTCCGACAGTGAATTGCGCTGCTTTGGACGGTTGAGTGTCAGCGTCGTGACGCCTTCGCAATCGTCCCGCAGGAGGACTTCCTCTTTCGCTACTACTGCAATTTCCGACATGCGTCCCTCCTGGGTTTTCCTAATGTTATCGCGCAGAAGGGATTCCGTCAGGCTTCAATTTGCGGCGTCATCGCATTCCTGGGAGCGTTCTGACAAACGACTAAAACGATGCTTGGCTGAAACGTCTTCAATCGTCGACAGTCATTTGCGGCTGGTTCGTTCAGCCCTTAATGTCCGGACCAAAACATAGGAGCAGAAAATGGCTAGCGGTCTGGAACCTGTGATGAGTGTGGCGGAGTTGCGGGAATTTTTTGTTCACGCATTTCCGCAGGCTTTGGGGGCTTCCGGGGACGAGACCTTGGTGGAAGAGATCGCCCCAGGACGGGTTCTGATCCGCCGGAAGGTGTCTGAGGTCAACTTGCGCCCTGGGGGGACGGTTTCGGGGCCCACCATGATGGCGCTGGCTGATCACGCCATGTATGCGGTCATTCTGGCTCATATTGGGCCTGTCGCACTCGCGGTAACGACCAACCTCAACATCAATTTCTTGCGGAAACCGGGGCTTCAGGACCTATTGGCAGTGGGCAGGCTATTGAAACTGGGCAAAAGGCTCGCTGTGGGGGAGGTGACACTCTTCAATGAGGGTGAGGAGGAGGACCCGGTGGCTCATGTGACCTCTACTTATTCCATTCCTCCAGATCGATGAAAATTTGAGGTATATAGATACCGTCATTTTAAGCGGCTGTATTTATTCCACTTTTTCGCCACTTAACCGTTTGACTTGGGCATTGAGCTCCCCTAAAACTCGCGCCAACAGGCACCCATGATGGGTGCCTTCTCGTATTTAAAGGGTCAAGACCTCCCAAAAGGGGTCGAGATTGAGATCACATGAAAACCTATTCTGCAAAAGCCGCAGACATTGAGAAGAAATGGATCGTGATCGATGCGGAGGGCCTCGTTGTTGGTCGTCTGGCGTCAATCATCGCGATGCGCCTTCGTGGCAAGCATCTGCCGACTTTCACGCCTCACATGGACTGCGGTGACAATGTCATCGTCGTGAATGCCGAGAAGATCGCTATGACCGGCAAGAAACTGACGGACAAGAAATACTTCCGTCACACCGGTCACCCTGGCGGGATCAAGGAAACCACTCCGGAGAAGATCCTGAGCGGCAAATTCCCAACCCGTGTGGTTGAGCTTGCTGTGCAGCGGATGCTGCCTGGTGGACCTCTCTCTCGCAAGCAGATGTCTAACCTGCACATCTATGCTGGTACGGATCACCCGCATGAAGCGCAGAAGCCAGAGAAGCTCGATGTTGGCGCCATGAATTCTAAGAATGTGAGGAGTGCGTAATGTCTGAAGAAGCACGCACGCTGGAAGACCTGAAAGACGTGGTCGCCCCAGCTGAAGAAGCGCCTGCTCCTCGTGAGCCAAAGATTGACGCGCAGGGCCGGTCATATGCAACAGGAAAGCGTAAGGACGCTGTTGCTCGTGTCTGGATCAAGCCTGGTGCTGGTCGTATCACGATCAATGACCGTGACATCGAAGTTTACTTCGCACGCCCTGTGCTGCGTATGGTTTTGCGTCAGCCGCTCGTTGCAGCTGGCCGCGAAAACCAGTTCGATATCGTTTGCAGTGTTTCTGGCGGTGGCCTTTCCGGTCAAGCTGGAGCCGTGCGTCACGGTATCTCGAAGGCACTCACTTATTACGAACCTGCGCTGCGCGGTGTTCTGAAGAGTGGTGGCTTTCTCACACGCGACAGCCGCGTTGTGGAACGTAAAAAATATGGCCTTGCGAAAGCGCGCCGGAGCTTCCAGTTCTCCAAACGTTGATCTTGTTTGGGTTCAGAGTTCAAAAGGGGCGCCAGCGAGGCGCCCCTTTTTTTGTTATGGTGCAAAAAGCAGAGTTGAATGGTGAAGAACATGAAACGGGTATTCATTGACGGTGAAGCGGGAACAACAGGCCTTCTGATACGGGACCGGATTGTGGGACGGCGCGACATAGAGTTGTTGCAGATCGATCCGGCGAAGCGGAAGGATGCAGACGAGCGGAAGCGTCTCCTGAATGCAGCAGACATCGTCTTTCTGTGTCTGCCTGATGAAGCAGCCATTGAAGCTGTTTCAGTCATCGACAATCCAGACACTGTTGTGATCGACGGCTCAACGGCGTTTCGGGTAGCCGATGGATGGACCTATGGCTTCCCGGAGATGACCAGGGACCACCGGACAGCAGTTGCCAGCTCCAAACGGATCAGTAATCCGGGCTGTTATCCGACAGGAACGATTGCACTTGTGCGGCCATTGGTCGACGCTGGCATCTTGCCCAAGGACTTTCCGCTGACGATTAATGCCATCTCAGGCTATAGCGGTGGCGGCAAGGGTATGATTGCAGAGTATGAAGACCCACAGGCCCCTGCGACCTCCGAGCAGCCTTTTCGACTCTATGGTTTGACCCTCGCGCATAAACATGTGCCCGAGATGCAAGTCTATGGCGGGTTGAATCATAAACCACTCTTTTCACCGGCTGTTGGCCGCTACCGGCAGGGCATGCTGGTGGAAGTGCCGGTGCAGCTCTGGTCTTTGGCATCGGATGCCACGCCGGATCAAATTTGGGATGTGCTCAGCGAGCATTATGCAGGTGAGCGGTTTGTGTCGGTTGCAGATGCAGAAGAAACCGCTGGCATTGCGAATATTGATCCTGAGGGCCTCAACCACACGAATGAGATGAAACTCTTTGTCTTTGGAAACGAAGAGACTGAGCAGGTTCGGCTTGTGGCGCAACTCGACAATCTGGGCAAAGGTGCCTCAGGTGCTGCTGTGCAGAGCATGAACCTGGTGCTCGGGCTTGATGAAGCTGAAGGTTTGGTGCCGGATGCTTAGACAACAAAAGGGGGAGCCTGTTGAAAAGAAACTCTGAGCCATTCTTGCTTTTTCGGTTGAACGGATACAATGAAGTTACTCAAGCCAACCATTGATCATATTCCTGCCTATCTTTCTGCTCTTGGTAGAGGTTGGTCGCCAGATAATTTGCGCCCAGAGGCTGCACAAGAGCAGACGGCTGCGATCTCAAAGGACGCGATATCATTTGTGTCTAAACTTGACGATCCGACAGCTCAGGCGGGGCCCATCATACTTCCAGACGGATCGAAGGTGTCGCGCTTCTCGACAATCTGGGGAAAGGCGCTTCAGGCGCGGCCGGACAGAGCACAAATTTGGTGCTCGGCATTGATGAAGTAACTGGATTTATATCAGATACACAATGCTCACGAATAAGGTGAGCGGGGGAGGCCGAGGCATGATCGACTATCAAGGCAAGAGCGTTCTGATAACAGGCGCTGCGTCTGGTATTGGCGAGGCAACAGCAATCGCTTTGTCAAAGCGTGGCGCGAACGTCATTTGTGCAGATGTGGATGCGGACGGTGTCAACGAAACTGTTGCAAGTATCGGTGAGGGCGCAACAGCGATGGTCTGTGACCTTAGCGACCCTACCGCCGCGGCGAAGCTTGTCGATCAGGCATATGAGACAGCTGGGCATCTGGACCTGATCTTCTCCAATGCGGGCATAGGGCATCGCAGCAGTCTTGCCAAAGAGCCGTTTGATGCAACCGATGCCATGACGAAGCTCTTTGAGATCAACTTTTTTGCCGGACCGAAAATCGCACAAGCCTATGCGCGTCACCTGGAAGCTGATGGTAAGCGGGGTAGACTGATGGTAACCGCGTCGGAGAACTCCTTAAGCGTACCGACGGCGGTCAGTGCAGGCAAGATGACGTTCTACGGCGCGACCAAACATGCGCTACTGGTGGCAATGGAATGGCTGCGGATTGAGCAGGAGAAGGCAGGTCTTCTCGACCTTCATGTACTTTTACCTGGTGCCGTTTACACGCCGCTTGTCGCGCGCAGTCTGCCAGACCCGTCCATGGCGCCGCCGGAGCTCGAGGTCATCACGGCAGAGCGCTGTGCAGAGGTTGCGCTTAAGGGAATGGATTTAGATCTCTTCTACATTCCAACCCAGGCTCACCTGCTGGATGACATGCAACCGCGCATGAAAGACATTGAAGCTTCACTGAAAGCCTTGGAGATCACGCGGACCTACTAACCGTTAAAACCGGATGAGAATGACCCCAACTGCGACGATGATTGCGGCGGCGATGCCAATGCGCCCGACGGGTTCTTTGAGGATGTAGGCTGAGAGCAAGGCAGCGAAGATGACGCTTGTCTCCCGCAGTGCCGATATCAGGCCCAGAGGCGCAACGCTCATGGCCCAGATAACCAATGCATAAGCGATCATTTGAAGAGCGGCACCACCGAATGCGATGACGCCGATGGAATTGGTCGCTCGTATTGACCGCCAGCCGCGTCGGTAAAGCCCGATCGAGAAAAATATGAGCCCGTCGAGCAGAAACAACCAAAACACATACGTCATTGGGGTTTGAGCGACACGTCCGCCAATGCCGTCCATCATCGTGTAGCTGGCAATAAAGGCGGCAGTGCCCAACGCGTAGAATGTCGCTTTGCGCTCGTCAGATGAGCCGCCGCGTCTTTGCCAGGCTAGGCTCATGATGCCGCCTGTTACCAGGATCAGGCCTGCTACCGCATAAAGGGACACTGTTTCGCCTATGATCAGGTAGGCTCCCAGTGCAACGAGCAGCGGTGCGGTGCCACGCGCAATGGGGTAGACGTGTCCTAAATCCCCAAAAGTGTAAGCGCGCACGAGAAACAGCTTGTAACCCGTGTGGAGGACAAGGGTGACGCCTAATATCGCCCAGGTTTCCAGAGTGGGGAACGGTAGGAACGGCAATACGGGCAGAGCGAACAGACCGCAGGCGCCAGTCATCAGAGCCAGCGAGTTAAGCCTGTCCTCGCCAGCACGCACCATGGCGTTCCAGCTTGCATGCATAAGGGCTGTAAGAAGGACCAGGCCGATCAGGGCGAGGCTAATGTCGGTTTCCATGGTGCGGACCATAAAGGTCGAAGGGACCAGCTGCCTATTCGTAGAAACAGCAAATGGGATTGCACGGTAACGGCGTTTGGGGCCTTTTCGTCCGGGGAGAGCGGCTAGAAACTTTGCATTGTTGCTATTTGGTCTGGTTACGTTTGCGCCGAATATCCTATAGGGTAGGGACCAGAAAATCTGTGAGCCTCAGCGAGAGCCGCTGAGGTGTGCCAAAAAGGGGTCTGGCCAATGAATGGTCAAGTGTGCGGGGTCAATATGACAAGTGAACGCCAACCAAGCGAAGCATGTTCGTCTGCTACACCAGGGATCGTTGAGCGAGCGACGAAGCGGTTTGGTAACGTTCTGGGCACAGTGTTGCTGGTTACCGGCCTTGCGGCCTGTTCGACGGCTCCTGATTGGGCACGTCCTGGTCTCATTTATGGCGATGATGCTGAGGCCGCAGCGGCAGACCCCAACACTGAAAAAGACTTTCCCGAGTTAGCTGATGTTCCAGGTGAAGTGCCTGCGCGAAGCTCTGCGACTGAGGTGCAAGAAGCGGTTGATGGTTTGGCTGCCGACCGGGAGCGGGCGCGATATAGCGACGAAATTTTGCGTGGGGGGACAGGAGCACCTGCTCCGGCGCCTAGAAGTGCCGCACCGACTTCAAGCCCTGCGCCTCTACCAACAGCAACCCTAACGGCGCCTTCACCCGCTGCTGCAGCTGCTTCATCCAATGTGGGGGTCATTCCTGAACCCGCACGGGGTGGACGGTCCTCTTTGGCTTCCGCCGAGAGCGCTGCTGAACAGGTCGTTGAACGCGCGACCCAGGCCGCTGTTACGGCGCCCGTTGTGACCGAACCTGTATCTGTGCCGGCGCCTCAGGCGTCAGCTCCTGTTGCTGCCGCTCCGGAGCCAGTGGCTGCAGCGACACCCGTTGCGCCTGCGCCAGCTCAACCAGCCCAGACGAACCGTCGCCCGGCCGTACCAGCGGTGCCTGATACTGCCCGTGTGACCTCGACACCTCAGGCGAATGTGGCATCGTCTGCCACGCCGAATTACCGCGAACGCCCACCTGTGCCGGTTCAAACGACCGAGCCTGCGGCGCAAGCTGCGGTTGTACCAACACCGCGCGCAACACCGTCCGTTGCTGCTGCTGCGACCACTGTTCCTCGCTCAAGTAGTACGTTCGAAGCATCTTCAGCGCCTGCTTTGACGCAGGAAGCGCTGGAAGCAGCCGGGCCAATTGTTTCTTCTCGCTATGGTGCCGCAGGGGCTCCGACGGGTTCTGCCGACCCGGAAGACCCGGTGGAGGTCAATCTGGATGCTTTGAGAGGTCTGGGACCTGTTGGGCCGGGTGCTTCACTTGCTCCTGCACAGTCTGCTCCTAATGGAACCGCCTATGCGAACCAGGGTGGACCCGGCAATATACCCCCCTATGTGGTGAGTTTTGCCCATGGTTCGACGGGACTTAACGCTGAGGACCGGCAGAAGATTGCCGCCGCCGCTGCAAGCGCTGCGGCATATAACGGCATTGTGCGGGTCGTTGGGCATGCGTCCAGTCGGACAGGAGACCTTGGGGTAGGCGATCATCTTCTTGCGAACTTCAATGTGTCCATGAAACGAGCGAATGCGGTCGCAAATGAGCTCATTCGAGCGGGGCTCGATCCCTCACGTGTGGTTGTCGAGGCGAAAGGGGACGCGGTTCCCGTCTACTACGAATCCATGCCTGCGGGTGAAGCGGGAAACCGCCGCGCCGAAATATTCATTGAATAGGCGCTCAAGCTCATGAAATTGGCCATTCTTTGGCCTTTTTCGCCCGTTTATTTCGTTTCTTCTTATTATTCAGCCTAAGGCTTGTCCGGGGCTCGGAAACCCGTGGTCCGACCCGGTTTTTGGCGGTATAAGAGCGCCCGATGGTGCTTTCGCCTGCAACTTGAGGCTGTTTTAGCCGGAGTCCTTTGAGATGACTGAGGAATTTCATCGTATCAAACGCTTGCCCCCTTACGTTTTGGAGGTGGTCAACCGCCTGAAAGCGAAGGCGCGCGCGGAAGGGCGCGACATTATCGATTTCGGCATGGGTAATCCCGATATGCCGACCCCTCAGCACATTGTCGATAAGCTGATTGAGACGGTGCAAGACCCGCGGACCCATCGCTATTCTGCCTCCAGAGGCATTCCGGGGCTTCGCAAAGCACAAGCTGGCTACTACGAACGCCGGTTCGGAGTGAAACTCGATCCGGAGACGCAGGTCATCGCGACACTGGGCTCCAAAGAGGGGCTTGCAAACCTTGCGCAGGCGATCTCAGCGCCGGGTGACGTGATCCTGGTTCCAAATCCGACATATCCAATTCATGCCTTCGGATTCATCATCTCCGGTGGCGTCGTTCGGCACTTGTTGGGTGGTGTTGAGCCGGGTGAGGAATATCTGCGGACACTGCATCGCGCTCTCAAGCATTCGGTTCCTGCACCCTCCGCGCTGGTGATCAATTATCCTGCAAATCCAACGGGTTACGTCGCAGACCTCGAGTTCTACAAGGAGGTCGTGAAGATCGCAAAGGAGCATGAGCTGTTCCTGATCTCAGACCTTGCCTACGCGGAAATCTATTTTGACGGCAATCCGCCGCCATCATTGCTGCAAGTACCGGGCGCTATGGATCTGGCGGTTGAGTTTACGTCGCTGTCCAAGACTTTTGCGATGCCTGGCTGGCGTATGGGATTTGCAGTTGGTAATGAGCGCCTTATTGGCGCGCTTGCTCGTGTAAAGTCCTATCTGGACTATGGGGCTTTCACGCCGATCCAGGTTGCGGCGGCCGCGGCGCTTAATGGTCCGACGGACTGCATTGAGGAAATCCGCGAGACCTACAAAACCCGCCGGGATATCCTGATTGACAGTATGGGACGTGCTGGATGGGAAATTCCAACACCGAAAGCGGGCATGTTTGCCTGGGCCCCGATCCCGGAAAAATTCAAGCATTTGGGCTCGTTGGCTTTCTCGATGTTGTTGCTGGAGCATGCTGACATCGCCGTGGCAGCAGGAATAGGCTTTGGCGAATATGGCGATGGGCATGTGCGTATCGGGCTGGTTGAAAACGAACAACGCATCCGTCAGGCGGCGCGGAATGTGAAAAAATTCCTGGAAAATGCAGACAAAATCCTCGCGGACTATGACCCTTCAGGGGGCACCGTGGTGCAGTATCCGGGGCAGAAAGCGTAAAAAATGACAACACCGCTGCGAATTGGCCTGGCGGGACTAGGCACGGTCGGCGGTGGCGTCGGCAAACAATTGGAAGCTGAGGGTCCCCGCCTGGCGGCGATCTCTGGCCGGGAGATTGTTATTACAGCCATTTGTGCCCGTGACAGGTCCAAAGACCGGGGTTTTGATGTTTCCGGGGCGAGCTGGTTTGACGATCCGGTCGATATGGCGAAGAACGCCGATATTGACGTGTTTGTCGAACTGATCGGTGGATCAGACGGTTCGGCGAAAAGCGCGGTTGAGGCGGCTCTTTCTTCTGGCAAGCATGTGGTGACAGCCAACAAGGCTCTTGTGGCGCATCATGGTGCTGCGCTGGCAGCACTTGCGGAGAAAGGTGAGGCCGCGCTTAACTTCGAAGCGGCAGTGGCGGGCGGCATTCCGATCATCAAGGCGATGAGGGAAGGCCTGTTGGCAAACCGGATTTCGCAGGTTTCTGGGATTTTGAACGGGACTTGCAACTACATCCTGACTGAAATGGAAGAAACTGGGGCTGACTTCGCCGATGTGCTCGCCGATGCGCAGAAGCTTGGTTACGCCGAAGCAGACCCTAGCTTTGACGTTGGGGGAACTGATGCGGCCCACAAGCTGGCGATCCTCGCCAGTCTTTCCTTTGGTACGGCAGTCGACTTTTCCTCAGTCTATGTGGAAGGCATTGAGGCGGTATCTGCTGCTGATATCAAGTTTGCTGCTGAGTTTGGATACCGGATCAAGCTTCTGGGCACGGCTGTGCGCAATGAACAAGGTGCCATCGAACAGCGGGTTCATCCGGCGCTGGTGGCCCATAGCGCGCCATTGGCGAGTGTTTCAGGGGTCACCAATGCGGTTTCTGTCGATGGGGGATATGTCGGCAATGTTGTTCTGACGGGCCCTGGCGCGGGAGAGGGGCCAACTGCTTCGGCAGTGGTGGCCGACATTGTGGATATTGCTCGCGGCATCGCTTTCCCGCCATTTATTCTTCCACAATCGGAGCTCCAGCCTGCTGAAACTGTGGAAATGGGCGACTATTCAGGCGCGTACTACTTAAGGCTAGAGGCCGCTGACCGGGCCGGAAGCATGGCTGAAGTGACAAAGGCCCTTGCGGAGGCAGATGTCTCCATTGAGCGGATTGTCCAGCGTGCTGACCACGGGCAAGATGGCGAATGGCTTCCGGTGGTCCTGATTACCCATGAGACCCGCGAGGCGACGATGCAACGGGCACTGGCGCTTCTTTCAGAACATGCAGATGTGGTGAGCACGCCGGTTGTGATCCGCATCCAAGGCTCATAGCGCGGTTCTAAGTTATCGAGAACCGCTTCAATCTCTCATTTTTGTCGCATTTTCGAACCACAAAAGTCTGCAACTTTGGTTGAAAATGCTCTAAAAGTCGGCACAAGAAACACACGTGAACCAACGGGGATAAGAATGACTTCCAAAAAAGCCGCCAATCAGGGTTTGAGCCGTACTCTGGCTCTTGAGCTCGCGCGTGTGACTGAGCGTGCAGCGGTGGCCGCGTCCAGGCTGTCAGGTCGGGGCGATGAAAAAGAAGCTGATCAGGCTGCGGTCGACGCCATGCGCCAGGAGCTGAATGCACTGCCAATTGATGGCACGATCGTAATTGGCGAGGGAGAGCGCGACGAGGCACCGATGCTTTATATCGGTGAGGAAGTCGGCACTGGCGGGCCAAAGGTCGACATTGCGCTTGATCCGCTGGAAGGCACCACGCTTACCGCTAAGAACATGGAGAATGCACTGGCTGTTGTCGCCATGGCGGAGGGCGGGACCTTGTTGCATGCGCCTGACGTCTACATGGACAAGATTGCGATCGGCGGCGGCTATCCCGATGGCATTGTTGATCTAGATGCGCCCGCTGGTGACAACATTAAGGCGCTGGCCCAGGCAAAAGGTGTGGATGTCAGCGAGATTACGGCCTGTGTTCTTGACCGTCCGCGGCATGCGAACCTTATCTCGGAAATTCGGGAAGTCGGCGCACGTGTGTCCTTGATCTCGGATGGTGATATTGCCGGTGTGATCGCGACGACCGATGCCACGACAGGCATCGACATCTATATGGGGGTCGGTGGAGCCCCAGAAGGTGTGCTCGCGGCAGCGGCGCTTCGGTGCATTGGTGGACAGATGCAGGGCCGCCTTGTCACCAACAATGAAGAACAAAAGGCGCGGGCTGCAAAGATGGGCGTCAAAGACTTTGACGCCAAATATTCCATGATGGAAATGGCAAGCGGCGATGTGATTTTTGCAGCGACGGGTGTCACTGACGGGTCGATGCTTGATGGGATCAAAGTGACAAAAGAAGGCGTATCGACCCATACAATCGTGATGCGATCATCAACGGGTACCGTCCGCCGCATTCGCGCCTTCCATAGAGCAGATTCAAAGTTTGAAAACGACTGAGTGCGAACTTGGTGATCTTGGGGCGCTTTAGGAGGCTGATTGGAGTACGAGCCGGATAGTGGATTTTTGGGTGTCGGCAGGTCTTTGACTAGTCGTCGCTGGATCCCTCGACTTGAAAATGATCGGCTTGCCCTACAGCTTGCTCAGCAAGCAGATGTTCCAGAACTCCTTGCTCGTGTGCTGGCGGCCCGTGGTGTCACTGCAGAGGCTTGCGAGCAGCACCTTAATCCCACATTGCGCTCATTCCTGCCGGACCCATCCACTGTGGAAGACATGGATAAGGCTGCAGAGCGCATCACCAAAGCTATCGTTGATGAAGAGCAGGTTGCTGTCTTCGGCGACTATGACGTGGATGGCGCCACGTCATCAGCCCTTCTGAAACTTTATTTTGAAGCAATTGGTGCGCCGCTGCGGATTTATATCCCTGACCGCATCAAAGAAGGCTATGGCCCAAATGCGCCGGCGTTTCTCAAGCTAAAAGACCTAGGCGTCTCGCTCATCATTACTGTTGATTGTGGCACCATGGCGCACAAGCCGCTCGGGATTGCAAAAGAGCGCGGGTTGGATGTGGTTGTTGTTGACCATCATCAGGCTGAACCCTTGTTGCCGCCGGCTGTCGCGGTAGTGAACCCCAATCGTCTGGATGACACGAGCGGCCTCGGACAACTGGCAGCTGTTGGTGTGACGTTTCTGCTTTTGATTGCTCTTAACCGGACCCTGCGGTCTGCAGGATGGTTTGAGGGAGATCGCGAAGAACCCAACCTGCTGGACATGCTCGACATAGCGGCACTTGGCACTGTCTGTGACGTGGTGCCGTTGACGGGCCTCAACCGTGCGATTGTAACGCAAGGCCTGAAAGTTATGGGGTCGCGCAAGAACAAGGGGCTCGCGGCCCTGGGGGATGTGGCAAAGATGCAAGGGGCGCCTGGCACTTATCACGCCGGCTTTCTGCTTGGGCCCCGTGTGAATGCAGGCGGGCGTGTTGGCCGTGCTGACCTGGGCGCGCGGCTGCTCACCACACATGACGGGGCTGAAGCGCATGAAATTGCGATTGCTCTTGATACCTACAATCGGGAACGCCAGGCGATCGAAGCCATGGTTCTCGAACAAGCGATTGAGCAGGTTGACGCAACCCTGGCGCATACCCGCGCCAATCAGCCTCCGCCGCTTATCATCGCATCAGGCGCAGGTTGGCACCCAGGCGTCATTGGGATCGTGGCGAGCCGCATAAAAGACAAGTACGACCGCCCCACCTTTGTTGTCGCGATTGATAGTAAGGGAGAGGGCAAAGGCTCAGGCAGGTCCGTTCCCGGTGTCGACCTTGGACGCGCGGTGACTGCGGCTCTTGAGGCGGGCCTTCTGGTCAATGGGGGCGGGCATGCCATGGCTGCTGGCCTCACGGTGCGAGAAGGCAAGCTGGAGGAGCTTCATGAGTTTTTGAATAGCCGCATCGCAGCGGATGTGATGGCTGCTGGCGAAGAAAGGCAGCTCAAACTGGATGGGGCGTTGACAACAGATGCGGCGTCTCGCGAAATGTTTGAAATGCTGGAGAAGGCTGGGCCTTATGGCGCAGGGAACCCGGAACCGCGGTTTGCGGTGCCGAGGGTGCGAATTGTGCGGGCAGACCGGGTCGGGCAGAATCATGTGCGCTGCATCCTGGCAGGCGACGAGGGCGGTCGATTGAAGGGAATTGCCTTTAGAGCGGCCGACTCAGAGCTTGGAGAGAGCCTTTTGAATGGTGGTGGCGCTGTTTTCCATGTCGCAGGACGGCTTCGGGCGGACGATTGGCAGGGACGAAGAGGTGTCCAGTTGCAAATTGATGACGCTGCCCGGCTCTGATCTCAAAAACCCCAGAAAATCTACAAAAATCAGGGGATTAGGCACTTGCATTCCCGAATGTGACCCATTATTAAAGCCGCACTGCGCGCCCTTCGTCTATCGGTTAGGACGCCAGGTTTTCAACCTGGAAAGAGGGGTTCGATTCCCCTAGGGCGTACCAGTAATCCTCTCCCACATTGACATCCTGTGACTGGTCGGGCGCCGCCTGATCTGCGACACTTGCTTCATAAAACCAATGGGAGAAGTGTCATGAAGGTTGAAGGTGGATGTTATTGCGGCGCGTTGCGCTATGAGGTGGAAGGAGATGCTCTCTTCAAGGCTCAATGCCACTGCCGGGAATGCCAGTATATTTCAGGCGGCTCTCCCAACGTGACCATGGGCATGCCTGAAGGCACGTTTAAGTACACCAAGGGCGAACCGAACGTTTTCAAGCGGACCGATATCGATCCTGCTGTTACGCGTGAGTTTTGTGGCAATTGTGGTACGAGCATCCTGTCGCGAGCACCGGGCGCTCCAGGGCTTGTCTTGCTGAAAGTTGGGTCGATGGATGACCCCAAACAGTTTGAAGGCCCTCAGGTTGCGATTTACACCTGTGATGCTCAGGACTTCCACATGATTCCTGAAGGTGTTGCTTCGTTCGATAAGCTGCCGGGCTAGAGGGCAGACCTGGTTCTGAGTTTAACGGGTGGCGACCAAATCAAATGAGATTGCCACCTCGTTCCCCACCATGGGGCTGAGGGGACCGGTTCCGACACCGAAATCGTTTCGATCGATGGTAAGACTGCCCGCCGCTGCGGCTTCGTCGCCCTCAATGCTGAGACTGAAGGGAAGCGTTACGGGAAGGGTCGATCCCTTGATTGTTAGGGTTCCCTCCGCCTGATATCCCACATCTGTTTTGCTGACAGCTGATGAGGTGAAGCTCGCGGTTGGATGGTTTTCGACATCGAACCAATCTGCACCAGGCAGGGCGCTGTCCCTCTCTGATGATCCGCTGTTTGCACTGGCGGTTGTGATATCAACGTGGATGGATGCATTTTGCAAATTGGTGGGGTCCAAACTGATTTCTGTTGTGAAGTCTTTGAACGAGCCTTGAAAAGGGGCGCCCGCCTGTGTGCCTTCGAACGTCAATTTGCTTCGTTCTGCAACGATCTCCCAATCAGAGGCAAAAGCATTTACCGTAAATAGAAGCAGAATGGCGAGACTACGAAAAACCATGGACTATCCTTTGGCGTCAATGAGGTGATGTGTGGGCTTAGGGGCTCCCGACTAAGAACTCCATGGAAGCATTCGACGCAAGATGCCATCCCTCAAAATGAAGTGATGCCGCAAGGCTGCAGCAGCGTGGAGAAGCACAGCTGCGCCCGCAGACCAGGCGAGAAGCCAATGTCCCCATTCACCGATTGCCAACCACTGATCCTTATCTGGATCGGTTGCGATGAAACCAATATGAGGAATGGGGACCGTGTCAAAAACCAGGGTCGGAATGTTGATTGGTGAGGCCGACACTATAATCCAGCCGGTCAGTGGCATTGCCACGAGCACGGCGTAAAGACCTAGATGGGTGAGGAAGGCTGCCATTTGCTCCCACCAGGCCATGCCTTCAGGTAAGGCCGGAGGCGTATCGATAAACCGCCAGCAGAGGCGCACCATCACGATGAGAAAGATGCAAATGCCGAAGGATTTGTGGAGTTGATACAGAGGGAAAAGATTGGGATCAGAGAGCTCCAGGTCGCTCATGTAAAATCCGAGCCCCAGATTACCTAAGAAGAATAGCGCGACAAACCAGTGCAACCCGGCGGCGATCATTCCGTAGCGTGTTGCATTATTTTTCCATTGCATCGCTGGCCCCGTTCCTAATTGCGAACGCCGGGCGGTGCCCAGTAGGTGGGAATCCAGTTACGGGCCAATTCCTTACCCTCAAGATAGTCTGACCTGTCGATCGATTTTTGGAGATGGGATCTAAGTCCATCATTCTGATCTACCGCACCAAGCGTTAAGCGAAGCGGGTTGACGTCGTATAGCCGCAGCCATTTCCCGATTTCAATTGGGCTATTGTCCGGTCCGATATTGGCGGCATAGAGCGCCAGCAAAGTGCGTTGCGCCTGGAAATGTCCCGCGTTTGCAGCTCTGATTACCCAGGTGCGTCCGTCTTGGAATTTCTCATTATTGCGCACTTGCTCCACGTCGAAGTGTGCTCCGCTCTCTGTCGGTAAGCCGCCTAGTGACATAAGGCAGAGTCCGTAGGCATGCTGAGCTGACTCAAATCCTCGACCGTTGCGCGCAAGCGGCCGCAGACGTTCGATTGCTGCTTCGCAGTCGCCTTCGTTTTTGAGCTCAAAGCCTTCCCAATAGGCAGCCTGTGGGTCTTCGTAGTTGTAGCGCTCTCGAACATCATAGTGCGGTGATGTCCGCGGGTCTTCCTGACTGTTGGCGAGGGGTGCGTGGATCATCAGAGCACCCGTGAACAAGAGAGTGGATAGACAAAGGCAAAACGCGGCCTGGGCATAAGTTTTCATGGGAAAACCGTATCCTGACCGCGTAATTGTTTCAATTGTTCGTGCTGACCGAAATTCAGCGGTAGTGGATCAGATACCGGCTGCCGGACACAACATATCCTTCACCATAACGATTGTAGCACATGGTCCCGCCGACCTTCGCCGGACGCCCATGCCAATGACCCCGTTTGTAGACGGGGTGGCATGCTCTGCTGTTGGTATGGCGGTAACTGTGGCGGTTGTTGTAGCCGCCATCGGAATAGCTGTAATGCCGACGAGAGTGGCCACCATAATAGTCATTTCTGTGGTGGCGACGAGGTGCGTGGTAGGGCCTATGGTGCTGACGATAGCGTTGATGGTGGGCGCGGGGGTAGCCGTAGCCGCTGCTCCAGCCGATCAGACCGCCAACAATGGCACCGGCGATAAAAGCGCCTCCCCGGTCTCCGCGGTGACGTCTGTGTCCGCCATGATGCCCACCGTGGTGGCGTCCACCGCGATAGTGACGACCATGACCGCGACCATGATGTCCCCGTCTGTCGCGTATGTGGTGCAGGTTGCTGTTTGGTGTCAGGTTGCCCAGTCCTACAGGTCCTGCCGCCGCTGCTGGAGCGGACAGGCTGGCCATAGACCCGACAACCAGACAGGCACTGAGTGCCAATCTTGCGAGTATCATTTCCTTCTCCCAATCCTTGGGCCGGCCTGCAATTGGCCGGCGTCACATCCTCATGGGAGAAAGTGATCTTCAGGGTTTGAACGCTGGATGAACAGTCTGTTCAGGTTCGACCTACCAGTGGCCGTTATTCTCCATGGATGCCCAAGGCTCCTGAGCAGGGAGGGGCTGGCCTTCCTGGAGAAGTTCAATGGAAATGTTGTCTGGAGAGCGGACAAATGCCATTCGGCCGTCACGGGGTGGTCGGTTGATGGTGATTCCCGCGTCGGCTAGTTTCTGGCAAGTCGCGTAAATGTTATCGACGCGGTAGGCAAGATGACCGAAGTTCCGGCCCTCATCGAGCTCTTCTGGGTCCCAATTATAGGTCAGCTCAATCTGCGCCTCCTCCTGGCCTTCTGGGGCCAGGAAGACGAGGGTAAAACGGCCTTCTTCTACGTCAAATCGACCGACGTTTTTTAGGCCCAAATGGGTGCAGTAGAACTCTAGAGACGCGTCAAGATCGGTCACGCGGACCATGGTGTGCAAGTATCGCATGCGTGGTTTGCCTATCCTTCTGGGGTTCGTTTTGCGTATCATTTCCGGAACAGGCCAGAAGGTCAAAGAGAACTGTGGGGAGTGAAATATGTCGGGGGAACTGAAGGCGCTTATCGAGAGCAGTCGCCGGGCCGTTGTCTTCACAGGAGCGGGGATCAGCACAGAATCCGGCATTCCTGATTTTCGCAGTCCCGGTGGTCTGTGGACCAAAATGGCCCCGATTGATTTTCGGGACTTTATGGCTTCTGAAGAGATGCGGGTTGAGGCGTGGCGGCGCAAATTCGCGATGGACGGGAGCTTCGCGGCAGCTGAGCCCAACAAGGGTCATATGGCGGTCGCCAAGCTGGTGGACACAGGCAAGGTCACTCACGTCATTACCCAAAATGTCGATAACCTTCACCAGAACTCAGGGGTGCCGACGGACAAGGTGATTGAGCTCCACGGGAACAGTACTTATGCCACGTGCCTGAATTGCGGTGCGCGGTATGAGCTGGCGGAAATCCGGTCTCACTATGAGGAGAATGGTAAGCCACAGGATTGCCAGTTTTGCAGTGGCATCCTGAAGTCTGCGACGATCTCCTTCGGACAGGCAATGCCGGAAGCAGAAATGGAGCGGGCGACAGAGGCGACTTTAGAGTGTGATCTCTTCATCGCGATTGGCTCGTCATTGCAAGTCTATCCCGCTGCAGGTTTCCCGATCATGGCGAAAAAGAACGGCGCGAAGCTGGTAATTTTGAATCGCGAGGAAACAGAGCTGGATGGGCTTGCGGACCTTGTGGTGCACGAAGAGATTGGGCCGACTTTGGCGCCGATTGTTCAGCTCAATTGAGTTCCAGCTTACCGCGCGTTCGCCCAGCCACCTGCAAAGGGAATGACCTGGCCAGTGATGAAACCAGATAGAGGCCCTGCGAGAAAGGTGATGAGGGCGGCGGCTTCTTCGGGTTTCCCCAATCGACCGAGTGGAATGTTTTTCAGGATCTTGGCCTTGGTGTCTTCATTCTCCATCAGCGCAGGCGGAAAGTAATCCGCACTCTCCACATAGTTTGGTGCTAGTGCGTTGACCTGAATGTTTTTCGGGGCGAGTTCACGAGCGAGAGACAGAACGAGTGAATTGGCCGCTCCCCGCGCAGAGGCATACATGGAGTAGTTAGCGAGGCCGTTGAGTGGCGCTGCTGAGGTGAGGAACAGTACTTTTCCGCCGCCTGATGACTTCATGGATGGGACGACAGCGCGGCTAACACGGAAGGGTTTGAAGACAAGAGCATTATACGTTGCTTCAAGATCTTCATCTTTCGCCGTGTCCAGCGACGCCCGCAATGCTGGGAAGGCATCGTTATTAACCAGGAGGTCAATGCGCCCAGTTTCCTCCAATACTCGCCCCGCGGCGACGACGGGGTCTGCGCCACCGACAGCCTTGAGCCCGGGTAGTGCTTGTTCCGCAGCTTTGCAGGCGGCCTTGTCTGAAAAAGCGTGGTCGGTTCCGTAGACCGTGGCACCGGCTTCAATAAGCGCCTTTGCTGCAGGCCGTCCGATGAAATGTTCAATATCCGTGATTAGAACAATCGTGCCTGTTAGCTCGCTCATAGCTCTCTCCAACATGTTCATGTGCTGCATCCTCATGTAGCATTTACGCGTGTAGAACGCGATGTATTAGGGGATGTGGATGAGTGGTTCAGCGAAGACGCCTTGGTGGAAAGGGGCGATTGTCTATCAGATTTACCCAAGGAGCTATGCGGATACGACCGGCTCAGGCGTCGGCGATCTGGAAGGTATCAAGCGAAAGCTGGATTATGTGGCGTCTCTTGGTGTTGATGCTATTTGGCTGTCTCCTATCTATCCAAGCCCGAACAAAGATTTTGGCTATGACGTTGCAGACTATTGCAATATCGCGCCCGAGATGGGCACGCTCGACGGGTTTGACGCTCTGTTGGAGGCGACCCACGAACGGGGGATGAAACTCATACTGGACCAGGTGCTTGCTCACAGCTCTGACCAGCATGAATGGTTTCAGGAGAGCCTTCTTTCTCGGGAGAGTGACAGGGCTAACTGGTACGTCTGGGCAGATGCCAAAGAAGATGGCACGCCGCCCAACAATTGGATGTCGGCTTTTGGCGGGCCTGCCTGGTCATGGCACCCAGTGCGGCGGCAGTATTACCACCACAAATTTCTGCGTCAGCAGCCGAAACTGAACTTCCATGAACCAGAAGCGGTAAAAGCCCTGATGAATGTTTTGCGCTTCTGGCTGGAGCGCGGCGTGGATGGGTTCCGGTTGGATGTGGCACATGCCTACTACCATGACGCCACGCTCGCTGATAACCCGGCCGTCCCACTGGACGAACGGACCAGTCTGAATTGGTCTCATGCTCCGCGGCTCCAGCAACATGTGCATGACAGCGGTTTGTCTGAAAACCAGATTGCCATGCGGGCTGTGCGGTCGGTTCTTGACGAATATGAGGACCGGCTCGCTTTTGGGGAATTTGCTGAGACACCGGAAATGATCGGGGCCTATGTTGGGGAACCTGATCTGCTGCATACGGCGTATACATTTGATTTTCTGGAAGACAGATCTCTCGCACCTGAGGTCTTTCAGAACTACTACCAGGAGACGCTGAAGAAGAACGGCGATCCCTGGCCTTGTGTGACTTTCTCCAATCATGATCTCACGCGCCCGGTGACAAGATGGGGTGGGGGAAGAGCTGGCGATGATGCTTTGGCTAAGTTCGGATTGGCGCTTCTTTTGGCGCTTAGAGGAACCGTGCTTCTCTATCAAGGAGAGGAGCTTGGACTTCCTGATGTCGACATAGATCGCGACAGGATTCAGGACCCAGTGGGCGATCTCTATTTTCCCTTCGGCAAGGGCCGTGATGGATGCAGGACACCTATGCCATGGATCGGTCGTGCGCCTAATGCAGCGTTCAGCAGTGGAGACCCCTGGCTGCCAATCCCGGAGGCACACTCAGAGCGAGCTGTTGATATTCAGGAAGCTATGAATGATACGGTCTTGAAGTTCGCGCGAGAGGCCATCCGCTTCCGGAAGGAACACGCTTGTCTATCGACTGGTGACATTACGTTTCTTGAGAGCAGTGGGCCCATTCTGGCATTTCGGCGCGAGTTTGGGGATGAAAGACTGACTTGTGTCTTCAACGCAAGTGACGAAGCTTCTGTCTGGCATGGCAGTGCGGCCTCAGAAATCGTTTTGAAGGGTGCCGATAGACTGGATTTTGGAACGGGCGATGCGTCGATTGTCGGAGCAGAAGTTATTTGTGGTCCTCGAAGCGCGGCTTTTTTCAGTGGGTCCTAATCAGCTCGATGTTGCCGCAACGCCTCGGGTGTATCGAAATCAGTGAGGGGAGCATCGTCGTCGAAGGGTACCTCGGACACAAGGTCTGCATTCTGTGCCATCAGTGCCTTTGCCCCAACGTCTCCACTTAAGTTGAGAAGGTCGTTGAAGAAGGAGGCGTCCCACAAAACGGGGTTCCCTCGCTTTTTGCCTACGACGGGGACGCAAATGAACTTATCGTCTGCAGGAGCGTGCTCAACGATCAAGCGGTTGATGAGATCTGCGTTGATAAGCGGCATATCACCGAGGAGGATCACTGCCGCGTCTACCGGCGGGTCAAGCTCTGTGGCCGCTTTGATGCCCGCTTTGATGGAGGTGCTCAATCCGTCCGCATAATCGGGGTTGTGAGCATATGACATGGGCCGACCTGCAAGGGCTTTCAGCACCTCATCTTTTTCATGGCCTGTCACAAGGATGATACCATCGGCGTTTGATGCCAGAGCGGCATCGGCTACATGGGCAATCAACGGTTTGCCCTCAAAGCTGCTTGTGAGTTTATTGGTTGGTCCCATACGGGTGGAGCGGCCACCGCCAAGAATGATTGCTGCGACACGAGGTGAGTGTTCCTTGGCGTGTTTGGCATCGCGGGGTTGTGGTCGGGAAGGAATTTCTTTCAACAGACCTCCGACGCCCATCGATTGAATATCTCGAGGTTCCACTCTCAGTCCGGCAACCAGGCGCTGCAACACCCAATCGGCGCCATTTAGTTTGGGGGACCTTGCGCAGCCGGGGAGCCCAATCACGGGCCTATTGTTCAGCTCAGCCAGGAGCAACAGATTTCCTGGATCAACCGGCATGCCAAAATATTTGACTACCCCCCCGGATTTTTTGATGGACGCTGGAACGACATCGTGCCGGTCACCGGTTGCTGATGCACCAAGGACCAGGATCATCTCAACGTTGGTCGGCACCTCTTGAAGCGTAGCCATAAGTGATGTTTCGTTATGTTGGCACGTCTGCACGTTGTCCAACGTAACACCGAGGCTCTCAAGTCTTGACCGGATAACGGTTTCTGATTTGGTCAGAACAGACTGTTTGGTCCCATCGACGCTTGTGAGGATGAGAGCCGCTCTTTTGAACTTAAAAGGCTGCAGCTCCAGCGCGGGCGAAGTATCAGACGCCAAAGTGACTGCCTGATCGACCAGTTTCTTTGGTGCGGCATAGGGAATGATTTTTACAGTAGCCAACATTTGCCCTTCGGCTGCCGCCTCGAAATTTGCGAGTGTTGCGACCGTGATGGATTCATCCAGGCTATTGATTTCGTTGATGGTCGCTTCATTCAGACAGAGGACACCTGACGCGGTTGCATAGAGATTGGCGCGTCCTGTGAAGGCTATGTCCGTGCGCGTGTGGGGGCCCGTGAGTGCGGCTGCAATCGTCGCGGCTGCTTCGTCTTCTGGTATGTCGTCTGGTTCCAACTCAGCCGCGTAGATCGTTGCGATGCCTGCGCTTGAGAGCGTTTCAATGTCTTCACCGCTCAGAACAAGACCCTTTTTCAGGGTCTTGTCGCCAGCACGCACAGAATGCGCGAGCACCACGCCTTCTGCCTTTGCCACGGATAAGGAGCCGAATTTCATGAACGCTCCTGGCGAAGTGTCAGCGTTATTTCAGCAAGGATAGATATGGCGATTTCAGCTGGACTTTTGGCGCCAATGTTGAGGCCGACTGGTCCACAGATGCGAGCGATTTCTGTTTCGGCAAAGCCCGTGTCCGTAAGGCGTTGTTGCCGTGCCGCTTGCGTCTTCTTGCTGCCAAGGGCACCGATGTAGAAAGCGGTCGATTTCAACGCGACATGAAGGGCAGGGTCATCCAATTTTGGGTCGTGCGTGAGGGTCACGACAGCGGTCCGAGCATCCAACTCTAGGTTTTGAAGCGCCTTATCGGGCCATTCGCTGACCAACGTAACATTCGGAAATCGGTCGGCGGAGGCGAAGGCTTCTCTCGGGTCAACAACGCTCACATCATAACTGGCCTCCAGCCCCATGCGCGCAAGCGGTTGCGCGATATGAACGGCACCGACGATGATGAGGCGGAGGGATGGGTTGAAGACATTGAAAAACCAGACCGATCCATCTGGGGCTTCTATAACGCGGCTCTTGTCGGATCTAACGGCCGTTTCGACGGCTGCGATCATCCAGTCTGGCTGACCTTTCGTAGTTGGTGCGAGTGTCAGCTGTTCATTCGTCTCAAGGTTTGATGCCAGCACGATGGGTTGTTTCGCAGCCTGGGCGCTCAATATATGCTTCAGGGTTTCCTGCTTCATGCCTCAGGTGCCCGTGAGTGGTTCGAGATAGATTTTTATCTTACCGCCGCATGCAAGCCCCACCTCCCACGCCATGGCGTCGGCGACTCCATATTCCAGAACTTCGGATGTTTCATTTTGAATGGCGTCCAAGGCCCGTGTGACGACGTCGCCTTCAATGCATCCGCCAGATACGGAGCCTACGAAGGTAGAGTCCTCACGAACGGCAAGTTGACTGCCGACAGGACGTGGTGCAGAGCCCCAAGTTTCGATGACGGTGGCAATTGCCACTTTACATCCTGCATCCACCCAGGCTGCTGCTTGTGCCAGCACGTTATCGTCTGCGAGCATCATGGTGTCTAAATGTGTTGTCCTATCGGTCATGCTGCTGTCGGCCAGATTCGATTGGGGGCACTCAAGGATGCCACAAGGTGTTGCAGAGACGCCAGGTTGTGGACGGGTCTGAATTCATCCACATGGGGTAGCATGGTTCGGATACCAAGGGCTTTGGGTTCAAATGCATCATAGCGGAGTAGCGGATTAAGCCATATTAACCTGCGGCTGGCGCGATGAAGGCGGGCGATTTCAGGCTCCAGGCCCTCGGCACCGTCTCTGTCCAGACCGTCTGTGACGAGGAGTACCGTCGCTCCCTGGCCCAGTACCCTTCGCGCCCAATCCACATTAAAACGTCTGAGTGTTTCGCCGACACGCGTCCCTCCATCCCAGTCTTCGACGGTGTTCGAAACAGCAGACAGGGCTTCGTCGATGTCTTTGTGGCGAAGTTGGCGTGAAACATGAGTTAGACGTGTGCCAAACAAGAATGTGTGGACTCGGTCTCTGTCATTGGTGAGGGCGTGGAGGAAGTGAAGAAATGTTCTGGCATAGACACTCATGGAACCGGAAATATCGCAGAGGACAACAAGCGGTGGCGGACGGTGCCTGCGTTCGCGTCGCTTAAGTGGAATTATGTCACCACCTCGCAGCGAGGCGCGCAGGGACGAACGCATGTCAATAAGTGCGCCGCTTGAGGAGGGACGTGTCCTGCGGGTGAGGACACTGTCATGGCGCAGGTGCAGCTGTGAGAGGGCTTTCCGCGCGTCAGCAATTTCAGCGGCGCTCATCTGTTCGAAGTCCTTTGTACGCAGGATCTCTGCGGCCGACATGGTTTCCCTGGCATCAATTTCGATGTCTGGTTCTGGGTCCTGGAGTGGCGTGGATTCTTGACTGAGCAATGCTTCTGCGAGCCTGCGGCTCGTTCGCTCTTCTGGTTCCTCTGGTAGGGTTGCGAGTTCTGGAAGCATCATCGCCATCATGCGCTCGAGCATTCTGGGATCGCGCCAAAAAACATGGAATGCCTGATTGAATATGTCCCGCATGTCTTGGCTATGGATCAGCGTCGTGTGAAGGGCCCAGTAGAGATCACTCTCTGATGTGATGCCTGCCATCTGTACCGCCTCAATGGCATCAATCACCTGACGGGGTCCGACTGGCACGCCAGCGCGACGGAGCACACGTGCGAAATGTGCAATATTCTCGGCAATGTGGCCCGGGCTGTCTGTCATTCGGCCGCGGTTTTCAGTTCATCCAGAATTTGTGCGGCGTCGGACCCGCGTACCTGGGCGATGTCATCCTGATACTTGAGAAGAGTGCCAAGCGTGTCATTGATATTGCTCTCGCTCAGTGAGACGGCATTTAGCTGGGTTAGCGCATTCGCCCAATCAAGCGTTTCGGCAATGCCGGGCTGCTTATAGAGATCACGCTCACGCAAGGCCTGAACAAAAGCGACAATTTGCTGAGACAGGTCGTCGGCAGCATCGGGTGCTTTCAGGCGCACAATCTCCAGCTCTCTTTCCGCGTCTGGATAGTCGACCCAATGGTAGAGGCAGCGGCGCTTCAGTGCATCGTGGATCTCGCGGGTGCGATTGGACGTTACGATCACGATTGGCGGTTCTGCTGCTTTGATGGTTCCGATTTCCGGAATGGTGATCTGGAAATCTGAGAGTACCTCCAGCAGGTATGCTTCGAACGGTTCGTCGGTTCTGTCGAGTTCATCGATGAGCAGCACCGGTGGGCCGTTCACGTCTGGCTGTAGCGCCTGTAAGAGGGGACGCCGGATCAGAAACCGGTCATCAAACACGTCTTTTGCGAGCGCGCCTCGGTCTTCAACACCTTGCGCTTCGGCCAGGCGGATCTCAATCATCTGCGCCTGATAGTTCCATTCATAGACCGCCGCAGCGGTGTCGAGACCCTCATAGCATTGCAGGCGGATGAGCTTCCGACCGAGTGCACTTGCGAGCACCTTTGCGATCTCTGTCTTGCCGACGCCAGCTTCGCCTTCCAGGAATAGCGGACGCCCCATTTTAAGTGCCAGAAAGAGGACCGTCGCGAGGGATCGGTCTGCCACATAGGCACCACTCGACAGCAGAGCCGCTGTCTCATCGATTGAGCCAGGAAGAGAAATGGTCATATGTTCAGACTATCGCGATTGGTGAGGCAGGTCACATGGTGGCTGCGACGGCACGTCCCGCCATCACAGAGATAAGGTGGCTGCGATAATCGGCGGCACCATGGAGGTCAGAGAGAAGACCGTCCTCTGGCACCTTGATCCCCGTAACAGCGTCGGGCGACCAGTTGCTGCCGAGTGCGTCTTCCATTTCTTTCATACGGAAGACACCGTCTGCGCCGGCACCCGTCACAGCGACCCGAATATCGATGGCCGTTTTGGCGACGAATACGCCCACCATGGCATAGCGGGACGCTGGGTTGGGGAATTTGACGTAAGCGGCTTTCTCCGGATGGGGAAAGGTGACCTCTGTAATAATCTCATCTTCTTCCAAGGCGGTTTCGAACATGCCCGTGAAATAGGGATCAGCATCGATGAGGCGCTTGTTGGTGTGGATTTTCGCGTCAAGGCCGAGAGCGGCCGCTGGATAGTCTGCGGCGGGGTCATTGTTTGCGAGCGATCCGCCAATGGTACCGCGATTGCGCACCGCCGGATCACCTATATGGGCTGCCAAGTGAGCGAGGGAAGGAAGATGCTTGGCGACCTCTGGAGAGGAGGCGACGTCTGCATGTTTGGTGGCGGCACCAATGGTGATCGCATCCCCTTCGGCTTTGATGAAGTTAAGGTCGGCGATGTTGCCTATATCGACCAGCGTTGCTGGCATGGCCAGGCGCTGCTTAAGCGTCGGGATCAAGGTTTGTCCCCCCGCGAGCAGTGTGTTTTCGTCGTTTGCGGAGAGAAGCTCTGCGGCTTCTGCGACGCTCTCGGCGCGATGATAGTCAAACTGATACATGGGCGTTCCTCAATCAGCGGCGAGTGTTGGCGCGGCGAGTGCCGCCCACACACGTGCGGGGGTTGCTGGCATTTCAATTTCTCTGACGCCCAGGGCGTCTGTGATGGCGTTGATAACGGCGGGGGGGGATGCGATTGCACCGGCCTCGCCACAGCCCTTCATTCCCATGGGGTTTGAGGGACAATCTGTTTGGGTAAAGCCCAAATTGAAGTCGGGCAGGTCATCGGCGCGTGGCATGCAATAGTCCATGAATGAGCCGGTTATCAGCTGGCCCGTTTCATCATAGTGGGCGGCTTCAAAGAGCGCCTGTCCGATGCCCTGGGCGATGCCGCCCTGAACCTGACCTTCCACAATCATTGGATTCACGATCACGCCAAAATCATCCACGGCGACAAAATTGGCGATCTGCGTCACGCCCGTATCTGGATCAATTTCGACTTCGCAGATATGACAGCCGGACGGGAAGGTGAAATTCAGCGGGTCGTAGAATGCGTTTTCCTTCAGACCCGGTTCTATCTCAGCTGTGGGGAACCCGTGTGCGGTATAGGCGCCAAGCGCGAGTTCTGCCCAGGCGAGCTCTTTGTCGGTTCCGGCAACGGTAAAGACACCATCTTTTAGCTCTATGTCACCTGCATCTGCTTCCATCAGGTGTGCGGCAATCTTTTTGGCTTTCGCTTCAATCTTGTCGAGCGCATTTGCCAATGCGCTCATGCCGACGGAGCCGGATCTCGACCCATAGGTCCCCATGCCGAATTGCACGCGGCCTGTGTCTCCATGAACGATTTCGACATCTTCAATGGGGACGCCGATCCGTTCGCAGACAAGCTGGGCGAAGGTTGTTTCATGGCCCTGGCCGTGGCTGTGCGCGCCGGTAAAGACTTCGATCTTGCCTGTCGGTGCAACCTGTACCTCAGCGCTTTCCCAAAGCCCGACGCCTGCGCCGAGGGAGCCCACGGCGGCGGAGGGAGCGAGGCCACAAGCTTCAATATAGGTAGAAAAGCCAATGCCCCGCTTTTTGCCTCGGCTCTCTGCGTCTGCTTTCCGGGCGGAAAAGGTATCATAGTCGATCAGCGCCAGTGCTTTGTCGAGACATGCGTCGTAATCACCAATGTCATAGTTCATAATGACGGGCGTTTGATGCGGGAATGTGCGAATGAAATTCTTGCGACGGAGGTCGGCTGGATCGAAACCCAACTCACGCGCTGCAGTCTCAACGATCCGTTCAATCAAATAAGTTGCTTCAGGGCGTCCAGCTCCACGGTAGGCGTCTACGGGGGCGGTGTGGGTAAAGACACCGTCCACTTCAACATAGACGGCGGGCAGGGCGTACTGCCCCGAAAGCAGAGTGCCATAGAGATATGTTGGGACGGAGGATGCGAATGTCGACAGGTAGGCTCCCAGATTGGCTTTGGTTTGGACACGTAGTCCCAGAAAGGTGCCGTCGTCGGCGACGGCCAGTTCGGCGTGGCTTACATGATCTCGTCCATGAGCGTCTGACAAAAAGGACTCGCTGCGTTCCGCTGTCCACTTGATAGGACGTTTGATCTTGGCAGATGCCCAGGCGCACGCGGTTTCTTCTGCGTAGATAAAAATCTTGGATCCAAAACCGCCACCCACGTCGGGCGCAATGACCCGCAATTTGTGTTCTGGCGCCACCCCAACAAAGGCGGATAGCACGAGACGTGCGACATGGGGGTTCTGGCTTGTCGTCCAAAGCGTGTATTCATCGGTGCCGCTATCGTAGTCCGCAAGGGCCGCGCGGGGTTCCATGGCATTGGGGATCAGCCGGTTGTTGGTGATGTCCAGTTTGACAATGTGTGCAGCTTTTTCAAAAGCTGCCTCTGTTTCCGGCTTGTTCCCAAGCTCCCAGTCGAAGCTCGTATTGTTAGGTGCTTCGACGTGGACCTGTGGTGCGGACCCGTCTTGTGCCGTGCCGACGTCGGCTGCAGCATCCAGAATATCATAGTCGACTGCGATAAGTTCCGCGGCTGATTTTGCTTGGCTGTAGGTTTCTGCCACAACCATGGCAACGTGATCGCCCACATACCGCACTGTGTCTTCGGCCAGGATCGGATGCGCTCCCGCCTTCATTTCAGTGCCGTCTTTTGAATGGACGGTCCAGCCGCAGATCAGTCCACCGAGGCCATCGGCAGCCACGTCAGACCCAGTGAAAATACTCACGACACCGGGTGCCGCAACTGCCTCTGTCAGATCAATGCCATTGATTTTGGCATGTGCATGAGGGCTTCGCAGAAAGTAGGCATAGGTTTGGCCGGGGCGGTTCAGATCGTCGGTATATCGACCGGCACCTGTGATGAACCGTTTGTCTTCCTTACGGCGGATGGCTTGTCCAATTCCTGTTGTGCTCATGAACTCCTCCCCGGAGATCTTGATTGTCAGGCGTGTGCGGTTTCAGCAGCGTCCAGAATAGATTTCACAATGTTTTGGTAGCCGGTACAGCGGCAGATATTACCTTCAAGTTCCGCGCGGACTGTTTTCTCATCCAGGTTTGGAATCCGGTCGATCATATCAACAGCCGTCATGATCATGCCCGGTGTGCAGAAACCACACTGGAGCCCATGGTTTTCTTTGAATGCCTTTTGGACGGGGTGGAGATCATCACCCTTTGCCAACCCTTCAATGGTTGTGATGGTGCTGCCTTCCGCTTGCAGTGCGAGCATCGTACAAGCCTTCACCGCTTTGCCATCCATGTGGATGACACAGGCACCGCATTGGCTTGTGTCGCAACCGACATGTGTGCCGGTGAGGCTGAGGTTTTCACGTATGAATTGGACCAATAGAGTGCGGCCTTCGACTTCACCCGATACTGGTTTGCCGTTGACTGTCATAGAGACGAGAGCCATGGGCGGTTCCTCCCGAAGTTAGGCGACGGCATTTTCTTGAGCCGTCAGGACGTTCGCAGACGTCCTTTTGGGTTTCTTTGGAATAAGTGTCTGCGCTTGGTCGGTCGCCGTCAAGCCGCGCGACGCTAAGCACTGGCTGGGCGTTACATAGTAACGACGTAGATCGCAATCAATGCGCCAGCGATCACAAGTGTGCCCCACATCCAGGGGGCCAATCCGAGACCTGCTTCTTCATCAGGCACGAGGGGCACATGGGTTGGTGCAATAGCATCAACTTCTTCTTCCGTGGTGCCGCCTGTAATCGCCGCAAAAGATGTGAAGAACTCATCCGCCATTTTCTTGGCTGTCGAGTCAATAAATCGCTGCCCAACTTGCGCGAGCTTGCCGCCAACCGTCGCCTGGACCTCATAGCTCAGAAGAGTGCCGTCGCCGTCTGGTGTAAGTTTCACGATAGCCGAGCCTTTGGCAAAGCCTGCTGCGCCGCCTGACCCTTCGCCGCTGATTTTGTACCCGTTGGGAGCGTCTATGTCTGAGAGTGTCACACTGCCTTTGAATTTGGCGCTGACAGGCCCGACCTTCGCTTTTGCAACAGCTGCGAACTCCGTGTCGCTGGTTTTTTCAACGCTCTCAGCGCCAGGAATGGACTGTTGAAGCACCTCGGGGTCATTCAGCGCGGCCCAAACGTCGGCTTGAGGGGCTGGAATACGGAATTCGCCAGTCATTTCCATGTCAGGTGACCTTTTTGCTCAAGAACGGAATGTGTGATCTGTCACATATAGTTTAGCAGAAGCGTTGCGCCAAGCAGCACAGCGATCCAAAGCACCATTGATCCGGTTGGCCACGCGCGGGCAAGAACGCCTTCAGCACCATGGGCGCGCTCCAGAGCGGCAATACCAAAATTCACGCTGCGCAGGCCAGCACCGATCAAGGTTCCCCAAACTGCACTGATGAGCGAGCGTATCCCCTTGATGAGTACGGGTCCCAGCTTTCGGTAGGTCCAATCGAAATCAAGGTTTACCGATTTTAACTCTGGTGGATAGATGCCGGTTCTCATGAGCACTGTAAATGCCAGCGCCGAGAAAAAGAGCAGCTGCAACTGGGTTACCACGTGGGTGGTGGTATAGGGCACATAGACAACTTCGTAAGGCAAAAGAGCATAGAGCGGATCTGGGTAGACACCGATCGCGATGCAGAGGAAAGCGGTAATTCCCATGGCCAGCAACATGTTCCAGGGCGCTTCCTTTGGACGCAAACCGCTGTCATGGGCAAAGAAGGCGAAATAAGGGATCTTGATGCCTGAGTGGTGGAACACCCCGGCTGAAGCAAAGAGCAATATGCCCCAGACGATGTAATGACCTTCGTGCACGGATGCCGACAGGATCAGTGACTTGGTCACAAAGCCGGAGAAGAGTGGGAAGGCGGAGATGGATGCGGCGCCCACAACGCAGAAAATCATTGTCAGCGGCATGGTCTTATAGAGACCGCCCAGCTCTGAGCCCTTGGCTGTGCCTGTCCGAAAAAGCACTGCGCCGATGCTCATGAAGAGAAGTGCCTTATAGAGGATGTGTGCAAATGCATGGGCCGCGGTGCCGTTCAGGGCCAGCTCCGTTCCCACACCGACGCCGACGACCATAAAGCCCAGCTGATTGTTGAGGCTGTAGGCCAGCACCCGACGCAGATCATTCTCGATCACCGCATAGAAGATCGGGAAGAGCGTCATGGTGGCGCCGATATAGATCAGGATTTCTGTGCCGGCAAAGCCACGCGCCAGGGCGTAGACGGCAAGCTTGGTCGTGAAGGCAGAAAGGACCACGGTCCCCGTGACAGTGGCGGCCGGATAAGCATCCTGGAGCCAGTTGTGCAGCAGCGGAAACGCGCACTTGACCCCAAACGCGATGAAGATGAACCAGGTGGCTGGGCTGCCAAGTGTCATCGCCTCGAAGGCAATGGATCCTGTGTCGTGGTATTGGAGCACAACCCCGGCGAGCAGGATGACGCCGGACCCCACCTGGACGATGAGATAGCGCAGGCCTGTCCAATAAGCGCCTTCGGTGCGTCTCGCCCATATGAGGAAGACCGACGCAATGGCGGTGCCTTCCCAAAAGATGAAAAGCGAGACGAGATCACCTGCAAAGACGGCGCCGATGGCAGCTCCTGCATAAAGCAGCGACATTGTCTGCTGTATGGTGTCGCGCACGTGCCAGGCATAGATCAGCGCCAGGAAAGCGGCGAGGGAGAAAATAAGGCCGAAGATCGTTGATAGCTTGTCTACTCTTAAGAGCGTGAGCTCCTGGCCGACCAGCGTGAACTGACCGTGCATGCCTTCGGGGATCGTCCAGATAAAATAGGCGCTGATGACAGGGACAATCACTGCTGCGAGGGCGCGGGGATGGCCATTTGGAATGAAGGGCAGTAGCGCTGCGCCTGCAACGAACAGGAGGAAGGGCGGGAAAAGGTCAATCATTGATCGTCTCCCGGCTCAGCTGGTCTTCCGGATAGGGCTCAGACTCCACATCTTTTGGTGAATAATAGTCCTCATCGCGTTTCAGGATTACGCGCATGGCGCGTGCGCAGATTACGAGCGCTGCGCACATGAAGAAGCCATAAGCCGCGTAGAAGCCTGGAATGTCCTCAATGCCGAGATAGCTGTGCTTGTGATACATGAAGTCCGCTGCAACCAGACCGGCGCAGACCACGAAAAGCGCATAAACGATGCGGTCCACATTCTTCATATTGTCGAGCCAAAGTAGTTTGCGCCCGAGCCAGGGGAGTTTCGACGGATCTGTTTCAGGTGTCTTCATCTCATTACTCATGGCTGGGGTGTCCCTTCCGGGAAGGCGACAGGCTCAATCAGCGTGTAAATGTCGCCTGCGTAGAAGAAGAGCAACAGGCAGCCAATGGCTGTAAGGCAGGGAGGAACAACACACCAGAATGGTGCTTCTTGAATGCCTTTACCTGGAACAGCGGCAGCACCCAGCGAATGCGCCGCGGGTCCGGTGTTCCCTAAAAAGAAGCCGCGGGCCACGACGGGCAGAAGATAGGCGATGTTGAGGAGCGAGCTCACCAGGAAGACGCCCATCATGATGATCTGGCCTGCGTCTGCGGCGCCCAGCATCAAGTACCATTTAGACCAAGCTCCGCCGAGAGGTGGCAGCCCGATGATGGAGAGCGCACCTATAAAGAACGCGGCATAGGTAAACGGCATCACCCGGCCGAGGCCATCCATATCGCTGATCTCTGTCTTATGGGTCGCAACATAAATCGCGCCTGCGCACATGAAGAGCGTGATTTTGCCCATGGCATGCATCGCGATGTGCATGGCGCCGCCCATGACGCCCAACGATGTGGCGAGTGCCATGCCAAGGGTGATGTAAGACAGCTGACTGATTGTGGAGTAGGCGAGACGCGCTTTCAGGTTGTCTTTCGTCATGGCGACGATTGAGGCCGCCAAGATGGAGAAGGCGGCGAGCCACATGAGCCAGTCTGCGGCGCCCGTCGTCGCCAACAGGTCGATCCCGAATATGTAAACGCCTACCTTGAGCATGGTGAAGACACCGGCCTTCACAACCGCAACTGCGTGGAGCAGGGCGCTCACAGGCGTCGGCGCCACCATGGCGGCTGGCAACCACCTGTGGAAGGGCATAAGTGCTGCCTTGCCGATGCCGAAGGCATAGAGGGCGAGTAGGAAAGGCAGAAGTGTTGGGTCGATCTTGTCTGCCAGGATGCCGCCCTGCTCGAAGTCGAGGGTTCCTGCAACAACCCAAGTCCACACAATGGCGACCAGCTGAAACCCAATTGATGTGGTTATCAGGATGCCAAGATAGGTGCGGGCGCCTTTACGGGCGACGTCTGTTTCTTTGTGTGCCACCAAAGGATAGGTGGAGAGCGTCAGCACTTCATAGAAGATGAAGAGGGTGAACATGTTGGCTGCGAAGGCGATGCCCATGGCGGCCGAAATGGCGATCGCAAAGCAGATATAGAACCGCGTCTGCTTTGTCTCATTGTTGCCGCGCATATAGCCAATGGAATAGAGCGCGGTAACAATCCAGAGCCCTGCGGCGACGACACCAAACAGCATGCCCAGTGGCTCGATCTCAAAGGCAAGAGACAGACCTGGCAGAACGTCAAACCAGTGCGCTGTTGGTTGTGCACCGTCAAGGACGGTTTGCAGTAATCCCAGAACAATGACGAATAGCGCTCCAGCTGTAAGCAGGCTCACGGCTTCGCGGAGGTTCGGCTGTTTGTCCAGCATAGCCAGCAAGAGGGTTGCGGCGGCAGGCAGCAGGATCGTCAGAGTGATTGCGAGTTCGGGGCTCATTGGCTGGCTCCTTCGCTCGGCAGGTCGATTGGGGTTAGGTGCATTGGTGGAGCTGCAAGGTCTGTCACGGAAAAGAGGGCGTTCGCTGCTTGCGACGCTGCGCTGCTTGTTAGCTCGCTATTGATCCCGAAATAGAGGCTCGCGGCCACCAAAGCGTAAGTGGGCAAGATCATGGAGAGCGGCGCTTCTTTGGCTTCGCGCCCTTCAGGCGCAGGTGCCAGATAAGCGACTTCAACGATCCGCCAGACATAGACAACGGCTATCAGTGAGGACGCAACGATCAGACCTGCAATGAGCAGGGAGCCCGTCTCGAGTGAGGCTTGGATCAGATACCATTTGGATATAAAGCCGACGGTGAGCGGCACGCCGATGAGGCTTAGACCTCCAGCGGTCAAGGCTGCAGTCGTCCATGGCATTGTTTTGCCGATGCCTTTGAGATCGCCCAGACGGCTTGATCCAACCTGGTAGACAAAACACCCGACTGCCAAAAAGAGCGCGCCCTTGGTCACCGCATGGTTGAAGAGATGAATAATGCCAGCGGTGAGACCTGCTTCCGTGAGGAGCGCGACACCAAGCAGCATGTATCCAACCTGGGCGATGCTTGAATAGGCGAGCAGGCGTTTCACATCTTCCTGGAACACAGCGGCAATTGAGGCGGCGAACATGGCGACAATGGCGAGTGGCATCACAACATATTCGAAGGTCAGCCCTTGAATGGGGTGATCGAACTGGAAGATGGTGAACATGAAACGCAGCAGAACATAAAGCGCCACTTTTGTGGCCGTCGCCGCCAGGAAGGCGGTTACCGCTGGAGGTGCGTAATTATAAGCGTTCGGCAGCCAGAGGTGGAGAGGGAACATGGCAAGCTTCAGCCCCATACCCACCAGAATGAAGACGAACGCAACGCGCGTCACACGCGTGTCTCCGACCTCCGCCAGGCGGACGGCGAGGTCGACCATGTTGAGCGTGCCCGTGACCATATACAGGAAACCCAGGCCGATCACGAAGAAGGTCGCTCCGATCGTGCCCATGATCAGATAGTTATAAGCAGCGGTCAGGGCTCGTCGGTCGCGCTTCGCGCCAAAGGCTACAAGCGCATAGGTGGAGAGAGACGAAATCTCCAGGAATACGAAGACGTTGAAGGCATCGCCTGTGGCCGCCACACCCAGCAACCCGGTGAGGCACAGTAGGTAGCAGGTGTAGAAGTAGGTATGGGTTGAGGTATCGAACTCGCGCTCAATGCTTTGGCGCGCATAGGGTAAAACAAGAGCACCAATCAGAGAGACGATAAACAGCACAAAGGCGTTTGCTGCATCGATGCGATATTCAATCCCCCAAGGCGGTGCCCAGCCGCCCAATTGGTACGAGATGACTGAGCCATCCAGCACAGAAGCTAAAAGCAACGCGGACACCAGGAACGCTGCAACAGACGCAACGAACGCGATTGTCCAGGCCAAGTGCCGGTTCATGAAAAGAGCGCATAGCGGTGCAGCGATAAGTGGAATGACTACCTGCAGTGCTGGTAGGTGAGGCGTAAGACTGCTCAACATTTCTTAGCGCTCTCCGCCGGTCGATGTGGCGTTCTTCGCCATCTGTTGTTCAATGTCGAAGATTTCGTCTTCTTCGATTGTGTCAAAGCTCTCACGGATGCGAATGATAAGTGCGAGGCCCAGAGCGGTAGTCGCAACGCCGACGACAATGGCCGTCAGGATGAGAACATGAGGAAGCGGGTTAGAATAAACTTCGTCCGGATTGTCGGTGAGAATCGGTGCAGTGCCGCCAAATATCTTCGCCATGGAGATGTAGAGCATGAAGACTGAGGTCTGAAAGAGGTTCAGTCCCACGATCTTTTTAACGAGGTTGCCTCGGCTCACGACGACATAGAGACCGATCATCATCAAGACGATGGTCATCCAATAATTGTAATGGCCGACGAAAAATTCGGCTGTTAGTTCGTCCCAAATCACCAGTCAGTGTCCTTGATCTCCGGCGCACGCGACGCGAATGCTATGAATACCGCGATCATAACGCTGGCGACGGTCAGGCCCACGCCAGCTTCGACGAGCAGAATGCCCAAATGCTGTCCGCCTACTGCATGCTCGGCATCTGCCAGCGCTGCATAGTCGAGATAGTTTTTGCCTTTGAAGAGGCTGAAAGCACCTGTCCCGGCATACAGCAGAACGCCCAAGGCAATGCCTGCGCGCACCATCGATGGTGGTGCCACGCGACGCAAATGATCGAGCCCATAGACCAGGCCATACAGGATGAAAGCAACAGCAAAGATGACACCCGCCTGAAAACCGCCACCTGGCCCGAAGTCTCCATGAAATTGCACATAAAGTGCGTAGAGCAAAATAGGTGGGATGAGCATCTTTGAGACGACGCGTAGAATGAAATGATGGTCCATTAGGTGTCTGCCTCCTTACCATCTTCGCGGCGCCGGCGGCGGGTTGAGCTATGTAGCAGGACAATGACAGCTATGCCGGCAGTGAAGATGACAACTGTTTCGCCGAGCGTGTCGTAGCCTCGATAGGATGCGAGGACAGCGGTCACGATGTTTGGAACATCAATCTCTTCCGGTGTGCGCTCAATATATTCAGGGGCAACGTGTTGCTGGACGGGTGTGTCTGCAGACCCGAAAGGTGGAAGATCGGCGGTGCCATAAAGAAGGGCAGCGCCTGTAACAAACACCACGAGAAGCGGGAGGGCTCTTGAATGTTGTGCAGGTTTTTCTTCCTGATGCGTGAGTGCCAATGTTCCCAGCATCAGGACTGTCGAGATGCCTGCCCCTACCGCTGCTTCTGTAAAGGCAACATCGACGGCGTCCATTGCGACGAACAGGCCGGCGGACAGTAGGCTAAAGACGCCCGACAACATGACGACCGCAAACAGGTTCCGCAGCCTCATGATCGCGAACGAGGTGATGATCAGAAATCCGAAAAGGATAATGTCAATATAGGCTTCTATGACTTGGTCCCTTTCGAGTCTTTGTCGTCATCATTTTTGACTTCACTAAGAGGCCGGATCCCAGCAACATAGGCCGCGTTCGCGACGGCATGTGTGCCTGTCGGGCTTGTAAAGAAGACAAACAGACCGATCAAAATGAGTTTGACGGTGACTTGGGTGAGGCCAGCTTGGAACATCATGCCGAGCAGGATGAGTTCTGCTCCAGCAGTATCAATGACACCGGCGCCGTGGAGCCGTGACCAAAAGTCGGGCAGACGGATCATTCCGATGGCGCCAACAATGAGGAAGAAACCGCCAAGGGCAAATGAGATCCAGCTGGCGATGTCGAGAGCAAGGTCGATCACTCTGCTGCACCCCCATTGTTTGTCTGACCGTTGGTGTCGGAGGTTCGGCCGAGAGCCCGATACCTGAAGAACTTGAGGATCGCGATTGTTCCGACGAAATTGATCAGTGCGTAGAGGAGGGCAATGTCGAGAAATTCTGGCCGTTCGGTCAGGAAACCGATGAGCCCGATAATCAAGACGGTCACGGTCCCAAAGGCGTTTACAGCCAATACGCGATCATAAACTGTTGGTCCCAGGAAAGCCCGGATTAGAATGAGCGCCATGGTTACGGACACGGCCATGGTTGCAGCGGTAAACATCAGGTGCGGTTCTCCACTGCGGACACTCGGGTGCCCATGTCGGCGAGCGCTTCTAAATCTGCGGCCTCATCGGTCAAAGCATGGACCAGGAATGACTGGTTCTCGGTCTCAACCGTGATGGTGCCTGGCGTGAGCGTGATGGAATTGGCGAAAGTGACGCGGCCAACATCGGTGGTCTGGCTTGCTGGTACAGTGATGATCCGTTGATTGAGACGCATGCGCGGTGAAAGAATAACCTTGGTGACCGCCCAGTTTGCTTTGCCGATTTCTGCGGAAAGCCAAAAAAGGTATCCAAATACACCAAACTTCAGTTGGAGCGGGACCGATTCATGGTCGACGACCTCCATCCGCGCCGCGATATAAACACTGGCGACGCATGAGGCGACTCCAAGCCCCAATAGAAGCGTGTTGTCTAGAAACCCTGATAGAAGAAGCCAGAGTCCAAAAAGGCCAAGGCCCATAGTGACGGCGTGAATCATTCCCCTGCTTTCGGATTAATAGCGCACATTGTTTTTTGTATTAGCTGCGCTGATCCTCGAAACGAGCTGACGAGGTGTCACTTTTCACGTGCTTACCTCGAACAGTTCATCCCTTTTCTTAATCGCTCATCGTTAAGCCTGCAAGGCGTGTTGGCATTGACGGTGGCCAATTGCAAAACCTGCGTTAGCGGGTTTCAACAAGAGGCAAAAATCTGTATAATTAACCATTGCCTCTTGGGGGGGGCACACTGAAGATCAAAGACGGCCGGGCTACCGCGGACAAAAAGGTTTGAATAGCGGTAGGACTTCCGGTCTGATTTCGGGGTGGGGATGGAAGAACAATTCGAATCCACCGGTGAATCACCCGAAACGACTGTAGAGATACACGGCGTTGTTAAGTGGTTTGATTCGGTAAAGGGGTACGGTTTCTTGGTGCCAGATGATGGTGCTGCGGACGTTTTGGTGCACTCATCATGTTTGCGGCAGTTTGGCCGAGATACTCTGGAAGAGGGAGCCACGATTACCTGTGAGGCTGTTAAGCGGCCGAAGGGTATGCAGGCCTCCAAAATACTCGAAATAGACGATAGCACGGCGGTGCAGACAGCTCCGATTCGGCCGTCCGACAAAAACCCGGAAACGGCGGTTGTGCCGGTGGGCGATTTTGAGGTTGCTGTTGTCAAATGGTTCAACCGAGCGCGTGGTTACGGGTTTGTGACGCGCGGGGACGGAACGCCAGATATCTTCGTTCATATGGAGACGCTGCGCCGATTTGGCGTAAGGGAGCTGGTGCCGGGCCAGGAAGTGAGTGTGCGGTTCGGTGAGGGACCAAAGGGCCTCATGGTCGCTGAGATTTCGGCCAATGAGGCTTCCGACGAGCCGTCTGAGGATACTCACTAGTCTGCGATCTAGGCACAGCGCTGGTGCAATTTTTGTAGGCGTGGTCTATGCAGGGCCATGTCAAATTCTCAGAAACACACTGAAAGTGGTGAAGATGAATTTCCATGGAACCCACCTAAGGGGTTTCAGGAATCCACCACCCGCGGCCCTTACACCAGCCATAACGGGCCGTTTTTTCACAAAACAACCGATGAAGGCTTCTGGCACGGGGTCCGGGTACAGCGGCGCCACTGCAACTCCAAGGGGATCACCCACGGCGGCATGCTGATGGCGTTTGCTGACGGGCTTCTTGGAACAGCGGTCTATCTGGAAACCAAGACGGTGGCGCTCACCGCCCGCATGAATTCGGACTTTCTATCTTCAGCCCGTCCGGGCGAGTGGCTGGAGGGGACTGCACGTGTAACGCGCGCCACGTCCTCAGTCGCATTTTGTGAAGCAGAACTCTATGTGGGGAGCCGTTCTGTGCTCCGCGCCACCGGCGTTTTCAAATTAATGCAGCGTCATAAGGAAAAGGATGCGATTCCTTCGTAGTTTTGGCCAAGTTTTGGCCAGTTTTCGCGATTTGGGCATTGCACCAAAAGCAAAGGAGCGCTAACAAGGCGCCGTCGGGGCATGGCGCAGTCTGGTAGCGCACCTGGTTTGGGACCAGGGGGTCGCAAGTTCGAATCTTGCTGCCCCGACCAGTTTTCCCAAAATCTATCTTTGAACGGTCAAACACCCTTGTGCATCACGTCGATGTCAATTGACATGGATCGTGCCATAAATTACTATGGATGCAACCAATAACAGGAGACGTCCATGGAAGTTCTACGCACCCCCGACGAGCGCTTTGAAAACCTGCCTCTCTATCCGTTTGAGCCGCATTATTGCGACGTTGATGATGGGGAAGGTCATAAGGTGCGGATGCACTATGTGGATGAAGGGCCGAAAGATGGTCCTCTGGTCCTTGCCATGCATGGACAGCCGGTCTGGTCCTATCTCTATCGCAAGATGATCCCGCTCTTTGTGGCCAAAGGCTACCGGGTCATTTGCCCTGATCTCATTGGTTTTGGGCGCTCGGACAAACCAACCAGCACAGATGACTACACCTACGCCCGGCATGTCGGCTGGGTCGCCTCACTGGTGACGCAACTGGACCTGCAGAACGTGACCTTCTTTGGACAGGACTGGGGCGGGCTGATTGGACTGCGCGTGGTCGCTGAAAATGAAGCCCGGTTTGCGCGGGTTTGTATCGGCAATACCGGTCTGCCGGATGCCAAGGGCGTTCCTTTGGAACTCGCGCCGAAGATGCATGCTTATTATGAGAGCATAGAGGTGCCGACTGCGGAGAACCTTGGCACCCATTTTGTCGAAAACACGAATGGGATGGGCTTCCTGCATTGGGTGAAGTTTGCTGCTGAAGCTACTGATTTTGTTGTCTCAAATATGGTGAAGAACAGCTCACCTGTCGGGATTTCTGATGAAGAAGCCGCAGCTTTTGACGCGCCATTCCCCAGTGATGACTATATGGCTGGCGCCCGCAAATTCCCGTCTTTGGTACCTATTATCCCCGACAATCCAGCGATCCCGGCAAACAAGGCCGCGTGGGACGTCTTCCACAAGTGGGAAAAGCCGTTTCTCACAGCCTTCAGTGATATGGACCCGGTCACCGCTGGCGGTGAGAAGCGATTCCAGGAGGAAGTGCCCGGTGCCAATGGACAGCCTCATACAACAATCAAGACGGCCGGACACTTCCTTCAGCATGATCAACCCGACGTCCTAGCAACGGTCATCATGGATTTCATAGAAGCGAACCCATAAGCTGCCGGTCTGATTTGAGGGGATCGCTATGAGCTGGTGGATGACGGGGCTTTTGAGCCTGGTGGTGATTGGTGTTGTAGGTGGCGTTTACCTGTGGCGGTCTAATGTGCCGCCAAGGCCCTCTATTGGTGTTGCAACAACGCTCATTAGCGGTGACGAGATCCGAGGCTATTATGTCTCGGGAGCCGGTCCTTCGATTGTTCTGCTGGCGAGTGCAGGGCGGGCTGCAAGTGATTTCATTGAGTTGGTCGCCACCCTTAATGGATCAGGTTATCGAACGATTGCGATAGACCCGCCTGGCACCGGCCAAAGCACGCTGATGGACAAGGAGGGTATGACCGGCCATGACCTGGCGCGCGGCGTCCATGAAATCGTCGAAAAGGAAGTGCCGGCTGGTGAGAAGATCACGGTTCTGGGCCACGCATTTGGGAACCGGATTGCGCGGACCTATGCTGCTGACTATCCCGAGCGGGTCTCGGCGACCATCTTAGCGGCGGCAGGCGGTAAAGTGGCCATTGATCCCAAAGCATCTGAAGCGCTGAGGTCCAGCTTTTTGACCTTTATGCCGGATTGGTGGCGACGTCCCAAAGTGCGTTACGCGTTCTTCAGCGGTGACAATCCCATTCCGGATTATTGGATGGGGGGCTGGTCCACGGGCACGGCGCAGCTCCAGGGCTACACGACCCGGAGCACGCCTAGTGAAGACTTTTGGGGAGGAGGCAGCGCACCGATGCTGGTGGTCCAAGCTATGGATGACACGATTGCGCCGCCGGAGCATACCGCCGTTCTGCTGAAGGAAGAATTTGGAGACCGTGTGACCGTTGCAGAGATTGAGAATGCGGGGCATGCGCTCTTTCCTGAGCAGCCTGAGGAAATTGCGGCGGCCATGCTTGCCTTCCTAGCGATCCATCACCCGACGGGTGGATAAATCCGGCTGCCCCATGGATCGTCGAAACTACAGGACATCAGTCAGATATTTGTACAGCCTGTCTTGGTGCCGACGTGGCAGGTCAGCAGGGTTGGGTAGGTAGACTATTTTTTCGATTAGAGCTGTGGCGTGGGGTGTCTTCTCTGGCTGCAGTACGCGCATGCTCGTTGCACCACGGGTAGCGTCGAAGCCATTTGCTCGCAGATGGGAAATAAGAACCTCAGGATTGGGGGCAAGTATTGGAAAGAGCCAGAATGCGTGATCTCGCGCCTTCTGGCCGAGCTCGACGACCGCAGGCGGCAAGCGTCCTGCGAAATTACGACATGTCCGGTGTCGTGTCTGGTAATCTTGAGGTTGTGACGTCTGCGCATTGATGAGCAGGCGCATCCGAAAAGGTGGTTGCCAGCGAATGGCCTGTAGAAGCGTTTGGCCAGAGAAGCTGCGGGCGACGCTGCCTATGGTGATGTCGGGATCTTTGCCCAGGATAGTTAGTGTCTTGATGATCACCCAGTAGGGCAAGGGCAGGCTAAAGAGTTTCAGGCCGAGATATTTCAGAGCACGTTGGCGAAACCAAAAGTCGCTTCGCTGAGGATAGGTAGAAAGCCTGGTCTCTATGCGAGCAGCGGGCTGGCCATCTCGAAACAGGCCGATTGCACCGCCAAGTGCTGTTACCCTTTTAATTGGTCCAGAACTGAAAAGAGATATATCCGCCTGTGGATCGCCTGCATGAAACTTCCCGGCAAAAGCCTGCGCAGCATCCTCAATCACGATGACCCCACGTTTTTGCAGCGCTTCCGCATCAGCAATTTCGCTGACAGCGCCAAAAAGTTGCGCGGCGGCACATAGCTCCGCGCCGGTCGCAGCCTGCGCCTTCAAAAAGGCACCTGGGGGCGGCAACAAAGTAGCCGCATCGACGTCGACGGCGACAACCTCAAGCCCATGTGCCTGGACGATGTCCGCCATGTTTTCCACATTGATCGCCGACATCAGAACTTTCCCACCCTTTGGGAGCGCCAGCTCGGTCAATATGGCGTCAAACAATGTTCTGACAGAGAGTGCCTGCACGGCAGCGCAGTCGGTTCTAACTCTACTGAGGAAGGAGGACCGGAGTGCGGCTGGCTCTTCTGTCTGTGGCGCGCCAAATGCAGCTTGTAGCAAGGCTCTCCAGCCAATATCGAAATTTAGACGGCTCCGCATCCCATGCCCTTGAGTTTGCTTGTGCAAAAGGGCGATGGTGATGAGAAATACGGTTAAAGTGCGGCAGCTGACCTGTGGTTCAGACACGCAGTGTGCAGAATTACGCTGCTGTGGGCAGGGCGAAATCGATCGGGATGTCGTTCAGCCAGAATGCTCTTTTCACAAAGCGTTGCAGGTCCCTTGTTGGGTAGTGCATATGGCCGCTTTCCAAGTAGTGTGGGGCGAATTCCAGGATGAATTCAACATCAAGCCAGTTGAAACCCAGCCTATTGAGTTTGCGGGCTGTTTCAGCGGCGGTGATTGTCTTTTCTGGGGTGTTTGTCATGATTGGCCTCTCAATAACGCACAGGGTGACGACGGGGGATAGCGGCAGGTTCGTCGCCTTTGATGAGGCTTTAGCTATAGGCGCGTTATGACCGATATTTGTCTCGTCTGCGATGGTTTGGTGACGAAATTGGGCCATAAGCTTGGCGCCAAGCTCTTGTTTTTGGACGTAAATCAGGCGATACAAGGGACACCAAACGGATTTTGAGTCTTGAGGAAAATTCCATGCTTGCACGCATCTATAAGCCTGCGAAAACAGCCATGCAGTCTGGCACTGCTCGGACGCGTAAATGGGTCTTGGAATTTGAAGCTGAGCAGGCACGCTCCATCGACCCTCTCATGGGCTATACGAGCTCCTCGGATATGAATTCTCAGGTGAAGATGAGTTTTGAAACCAAAGAGCAAGCCATTGCCCACGCAGAAAAACATGGCATTGCCTACCAGGTGATTGAGCCGAAAAGTGGTAAAAGGTCGATCAAGGCTTATTCCGATAATTTCAAATTTGGCCGCATCGGCCAGTGGACTCACTAAGCGGCCTCTGGGTTGGCTTATCGTCTTGGTTAGGTCCCGTAGCTCAACTGGATAGAGCACCTGCCTTCTAAGCAGGATGTTGCAGGTTCGAGTCCTGCCGGGATCGCCATATACACGTTAGGCGCCTTCGCCACCTAAAAGGGTCCACGTCACGATGTCTGAAATGAAACTTGCCAAGCCGCGGTTCGACATTGGTCTGGCGACCAATAACCTTCAAGGCATGCTCGATTTCTGGCAGACCGATGTGGGTGTGCCTTTTGATCATGTGCTGAAAGTCCGGCGTGGGCAGAACCAACACCGTCATGACCTGATGGGCTCAGTCCTGAAAATCAATCATTTTGAAGAGGCGGTGCCCGATACACCGCCGGCAGGCTATTTGGAACTGCTGGTGGCCAGTGATAAGCCTGCGCGGCGGCTGACCGATCCTGATGGGAACGCCGTGTCGCTTGTTCAACCCGGCGCTGACGGCATTTCGCAGATTGCTGTCCGGATGGGTGTGCGGGACCTGGACGCGCACAAGCGCTTTTATTCTGAGGCTTTCGGTTTTCCCGAGCGGCCTTACGATAAGGGGCTGGCTTTTCAGGCTGGCGAGGGACTGATCCTGCTTGAGGAAGACGTCCAAGCGCCGAGCGATGCAGAGTTCCGCGGCAAAGGATGGCGCTACATCACGTTCCAGGTCTTCAAGGTGGATGACGAACATAAACGCGTTCTTGAGGCCGGTGGCGGAGAAGCGTTGGCGCCGGTGACGCTTGGCAAGACAGCGCGCATTTCCATGGTCCGCGACCCGGACGGAAATTGGATCGAGCTCTCTCAGCGTGCCTCGATTGTCGGAAGCCTGGAATAGGGCGCGATACCACGGAGACGCCTTGGCGCATCAGAACCAGCTGGGATCGTGTGTCGCCTGATAGGCCGGTCTGTCTTTGAGGCGCCTTACATATGCCCTTAGTTTGCTGGTCGGTTCATCTATTCCCCCCGTTTGGACGAAGAAGTCCAATGTTCCTCCGAAAACAATGTCGGCTGCTGTGAAGTTGTCACCTAGCGCCCAGTCTGTCTCAGGTGTCATTGCATCAATGGTTGTGAGGCATCGCTCCATATCGCCAAAACCAGCTGACATTGCTGAATAGTCCCCGACATTCATCGATTTGACTGTGAGCATTGGCTCCAATGTTGTTCCCGGAACAAACATGTAGCGGTAATATTGACCCCGCAGGGGTGTGCCTGGTTTGGGCGCCAGGCCCTTTTCGGGAAATTTGTCGGCAAGGTACGCACAAATTGCTGCTACCTCTGTGATGACGACACCTTCGTCAACCAAGGTGGGTATTTTCCCCATAGGATTGATCGCGCGAAATTCCGGTGTCGCTGTTTCACCAGATTGAATATCGACGAGAGCTTGCTCAGGTTCAACATCCAGCTCTGCAAACATCCACAGTGTGGTCATCGCGCGGCTCATGGGATTGTAATAGTGTTTCATTTGACCCTCTTGGAAAACTGCTGTTGTTGTCGGGGACGTCTACCAAGGCATTGCTGACAGCCTCCTGGCAGTAGGTCTCCTGACACCATGTTGGCAGCAGATGCCATTGGGCCTCGAAGGAAATTACTCGTTCTCAGTGCGTTTGGCTTCGGCCTCAAACTGAGCCAGCAGTTGGCGGATGTATTTTGATACTGCTGCGTCGTCAGTGTTTTTGCTCCGCGCGCCTTTGGGTGAAGCCAGATGCAGGAGCTTTGCGTCTAGTTCAGGGGGAAGATGGATGGTCCTCGCGCGCAAACGAGGTTGCGCGCCCGGCTCTCGTCTGTCCGTTGTTTGGATGCCCGAAGGCAGCAGACTGGCGCACGCCGGACAGGTCTTAGCGCGCCAAGGGGCGCGGGCTGAGCAGGCCGCGCAAGTTTTCCACTTCGTCTGGGTGAGAAGACTCAGGACGAAGAGTGTGGTGATCCCGACAACGACGGACATTTCTGCAAAGAGCCGGAAGGTGGTGAAGTCGATTGCTGCCCCTGTTGATTGTAGGTCGGCGGGGTCCACAATTCCGGTAAGTGCCGCTATGACCAACGGCACTGCTATGGCCAGTGTTTGAGCCACTGCTGAAATACCGAGCCAGATGAGGAAGCTGCGGCCCTTGAAATGGCTGGCGACAAATGCTGAGAGAATGATGAAGATGAGCATGACGCTGGCCAGCAGAAGCAGGCCGTCCCAATCGGGACGAAGCACGCCGAATTCTGCCAGTTTTTCTGCCATCAGTGACATCGATTTGTGACCAATCGTTAACTTGGATTAGGGCGATTCCTCGCCAATGATCTTCAAGTGAGACTATAGTTGGATGTAAGCTTACCGTTGAATCTAGAGAATTGGGTAAACGACCATGACAAACCATCGCGCGCCTCGAAATCGAGCCAAAGCAGCTGTTCTTTCTGATGACAAAGGGCATATGCAGCGACTTATGGTCGGTACGCTTGCAGCGCTTCTGCTGGCTGTCGCAGCGGTTGGCGCGATGATCTCTCAAAGTGGTGCTGCGGAACCTGTTGCGGAATCTCCGGCTGCCGCGAGTGAGGCAACCGGTCACGATCTATATCGGCGGGGATACTACGAAGAGGCGATCGTGGAGTGGACCAAGGCTGCCGATGAGAATGGTGACGCGGGCGCTGCGTTTCGTCTCGGCGAAGAGTATTTTGACGCTAAGGTTGTGAAACGCGATGTGGCAACGGCCGTCAAATATCTGACGCTTGGAGCTGAAGGTGGCGATGACCGGGCGCAGCAGGACCTCGCGACAATGTACGACAATGGTTGGGGTGTGACGGCTGATGTCGACAAAGCAGCCTACTGGTATTTGGAAGCAGCCAAACGCGGCAGTGCGGTCTCCCAATACAACATTGCTACAATGTATGAGACAGGCACGGGCGTCGAAAAAGACATTGAGAAGGCCTACATGTATTACCTGCTGGCGGTGCAGGGAGGCTTCCCGCACTTCGCGACCACTGAACTGGAAAATGTCTCCCGAACAATGACAGCAGAGCAAATCAAAGAAGCGACCCTTATGGCTCGGGAATTCAAACCGTTGGATGAAGAGACCGATGAGCGCGATAGCTGAGCTGTCTCATAGCGGTCGATAATGACGCATTGGTAAAGCCCTAGTTTTCTGCTAATCTTTGGGTGTATTGCGCGCGATCTAACGCAGCGACAAAAAACAAAAACAATATTCGCTGGCTGATGTCTGGGCGTCGTTTTGAAACGTTTGACTCTCAGGAGAGGGATGTCTCATGAAATTTGTAACTACGAAGGGCTCCAACAAGCTGCTGGCGGTGTCGCTGGTTGCCGGTGTGGGTCTTGGAATGGCTTTCCCGGCAATGGCTGGCGTAAGCGAAAGCGAGGCAGCTCGTCTTGACGGTGACCTGACTCCCATGGGCGCCGAGCGCGCAGGCAATGCCGGCGGCACGATCCCTGCGTGGACGGGTGGTATTTCGAGCCCGCCAGCTGGTGTCACCTATACAATTGGTGATCACCATCCCGATCCTTTCGCGGATGACGAAGTTCTTTTCACAATCACGCCAGAGAATGCTGCGGAACATTCAGACAAGCTGACGCCTGGGCATCTGGCCATTTTGAATGCCTATGATACGTACAAAATGAACGTATATCCGACACGGCGTTCATGTGCGTTCCCAGAGGCAGTTTACGCAGCCAACCGAGCAAATGCGGTAAATGCAACGCTTGTTGCCGACGGTAATGGGGTTGATGGCGCACTGTTGGGCACGCCTTTCCCGATCCCACAAGAAGGCGTTGAGGTGGTCTGGAACCACAACTTGCGCTACCGTGGTCATAAGCTCACTCGGCAGTTTTCCGCCTTCTCACCGTCATTTGGTGGAGGGTTCACACCCATCGTGGTTCGCGATCAGGTTATTTTCACCTATGCTGATCCGACAACGGAGAAATTTGCCGACCTTAACAACATTTCGTTGAAGTATATGCAGACGGTCGTTTCTCCAGCACGTCGTGCCGGTGAGATCATTCTTGTACATGACACGATCAATCAGGTTGCCGGGCCTCGTAACGCGTGGTCTTACAGCCCAGGTACCCGCCGTGTGCGTCGAGCTCCAACGATTGCCTATGACAATCCTCAGTCCTATTCGGACGGTCTGCAAACTGCAGACAATTTTGACCTCTTCAATGGGTCGCCGGATCGATATCAGTGGGAGCTTCTGGGCAAACAGGAAAAGTACATTGCCTATAACAGCTATAAGATCGGCTCCGATGCTCTGACTTATGAACAGATCGCGGAGGATCGACATGTCGACCAGGACTTGCTTCGCTATGAACTGCACCGTGTATGGGCAGTCGAAGGCAAGCTGAATGAAGGTCAGCGCCATATTTATACGCGCCGCGTAAAGTATATGGACGAGGATAGCTGGACCATGGCGGCCGCAGAGCTTTATGACGGTCGCGGTGAGTTGTGGCGGACGCAGGAAGCCCACATCGTCCAATATTACGATGTTCCGACCTGCTTCAATGGATCAGAAATTGTGTATGACCTGATCGTAGGCCGGTATGTTGTTCAGGGCCTGAAAAACCAGGAACCCATGATCAACTTCTTTGCGGATGAGCTGGACGAGAGCCAGTTCACTCCATCAGGTGTGCGGGCTGCGGCCAGCCGCTGATCCAGATTTCTGTCTAAATTGAGAGGCGGGTGCATTGTGTATGCGCCCGCCTTTTGTATGCTCGATCCTTAGGAAGTTGGGGGGAAGGGCATGTCGCAAACCAAATGGCAGAATTGGTCTGGATGGGTGAAGGCGCACCCCCACACCTTCTATAAACCGGAAACCGAATCCGAACTTGCGGGGCTTGTCGCCGGGGCCAGTGGCCCTATTCGAGTGGCTGGTTCAGGACATTCTTTTACGCCTATCTGTGAAAGCAACGAGACGCTCTTCTCGCTCGAGAAAATGAGCGGACTGATTTCATCGAGTGAAGCATCCCATACTGCCCGAGTTTTTGCTGGTTCGACGATTAGAGATCTTGGTCCCTTGTTGTCTGAACAGGGTTTAGGTCTGATCAATCAGGGTGACATTGACCGGCAGGCGATTGCAGGCGCTGTTGGCACGGGCACCCATGGTACCGGGAAATCACTAAAAAGCGTTTCTGCCGCGGTTGTTGGTTTTCGGCTCGTGACACCCAGTGGAGAGATCATCAACTGCTCGACAGTGGAAAACTCAGATGTTTTTGACGCGGGTCGGGTTTCCATGGGCAGTCTTGGGATCATGTCAGAGATCGACCTGCAATGCGCACCAGCCTATGCGCTGGAAGAGCGAGGAGGACGACTGTCCGTCGCGGATCTCTTCGACACACTTGATGGCCTCCGCGATGACAATCGGCATTTTGAGTTTTTCTGGTTTCCGTTTGCTGACGAAGTTCTGGTGAAGACACTCAATATCTCTGATGTTCAACCAAAACCGCGCAAAAGGGCACCTGATGGACAAGACGGTCCGGCGGATATTGCGTTCAGAAAACTTTGCGAGATCAGTAGGTTTGCTCCCTTCCTGCGTAGACGGTTTCAGCGACAGATGACAGAACAGGGTGGTTCTCGCTACGCCGGTGACGCTCCCGGGCGCTCCCGGTGGTCACATGATGCTTTTCCCAGCGACAGAAATGTGCGCTTCAATGAGATGGAATATGCTGTCCCCGCGGAGCGTGGACCTGATTGTGTTCGGGAGGTCGCTGAGCATATGCGGTCTTGCGGTGAGAATTTTCTATTTCCGATTGAGTACCGCTATGTGGCTGCGGATGATGCGTGGCTCAGTCCCTTCTTCGAACAGGATTCTGTCACGATCTCAATTCACCAATACCACAAACAGGCGTATGCGAAGCTCTTCAGAGGTGTTGAGCAGATATTTCGAAAATATGATGGTCGGCCGCATTGGGGTAAATTGCACACGTTGGCTGCGGGGGACTTGCAGGCGCTCTACCCGAAATGGGCTGATTTCTGTTCTGTCCGGAACCGCTTGGACCCAGAGGCCAAAATGCTGAACCCATTTCTTCGGAAGATATTTGGGGTTTCCTGATTAGTCTTCGTCGAACAAGGCCACTGTCTGACCTTCTTCGATGGCGTCTTCTTCTGACACCAGAATTTCAACAAGGGTTCCATCGGCTGGCGCCATGATCGGAATTTCCATCTTCATGGACTCTAAGATCAGGATGGGATCATCCTCCTCTAGCTTGTCTCCAGCTTTTGTCTCAATCTTCCAGACTTTGCCCGTGATCTCACTTTTCACTTCAACTTGTGCCACGGTGGCCTCCCGCTCGTTTTAATTTGTTTTATCTAGTCTATCACGAGACGCTTCTGTCATCGAAGGGCTTCCAGCTCAATATCAGATGTAAGAACAACAGCCTTCAGGAGTGCCCAGATCGGGCGACCAGGTTGCAGATCCAATTCTGTGGCTGCGCGTCTCGTGATCCGCGCCCAGACGGGCTGAGCGTTACTATCGTGTGATGGTCGCACAAGAACATCTACCTGAGCGTTTCCGGCTTCAGTCATTGTGCCGACCTGTCCTGCGATGACATTGCGGATTGATAGGCCTGTTGGTTCAGCCGTTGAAAGGACGATGTCTCGGGCGCGAATACGAAGCCTTACCTGGTCGCCGTAACGCCCGGTGATATTTGGGGCGGTCAGCACCCCCCATGGTGTCTCGATGGAGAACAAGCCGTCTTCAGATCGTTTTCCTATGGTGGCAGCTACAATCGTCACGGGTTCTGGATGGTCGTTTGTTTTTGCGCCGCCGAGGATTAATGACTGAACATCGATCCGGCTCAAGGTTTCTTCGACGCTGCCGCGCGCAAGGATTTTCCCCTGATCTATCACAATAACGCTGTCAGCAAGCCTCAGGGTCTCATCCAAATTGTGGCTGACATAGAGAATCGGCAAATCAAAGCGATGCCGCAAACGCTCTAGAAACGGCATGATCTCACGTCGACGCGCCAGATCAAGACTGGCGAGGGGCTCGTCCATCAAAAGAGCAGCCGGTGCAGAGAGAAGCGCACGTCCGATGGCAACTCGCTGTTTTTCGCCACCAGACAAGTGATGTGGACGGCGTGGAAGAAGACTACCGATGTCCATAAGATCAACGATCTCCTCCAACGTGCTGAGGGCGGCGCGAGTCTGCCTTCGAGAAAAGGTCAGGTTGGATTTCACCGTCATATGGGGAAAGAGGCGTGCGTCTTGGAAGACCATCCCTAGCTCCCTGTGTTCCGGAGACAGGTTGACGTTTAGCGCAGCGTCAAAGAGAGCTTGCTCATCTAACCGTATGTACCCTTTGTCGGGATCAGCCAAACCAGCAATGGTTGAGAGGAGCATGCTTTTGCCAGCGCCCGATGGACCGATAATGGCGGTTACTCCCGCCGATGCTTCGAGGTTAGCGTCGAGAGCAAACGTTCCTTCTTGCTTCTGCACCGAGATAGAAAGAACGCTGCTCATCAAGCATCTCCCGTCAGACGCTTGCGCACCGCGCGCCCAAGGAGTTCAGACGCTGCAAGGGTGACAACAGCAAGCACAATTGAGAGTGCGACCAATCGATAGCCCATCTCTTCTCCGCCTGGGGACTGGAGCGCGCTGTAGAGAGCAAGAGGTAGGGTTTGCGTTTCGCCGGGAATGTTTCCCACGAATGCAATGGTGGCACCAAACTCGCCTAATGCGCGAGAGAACGCGAGGAGAGAGCCAGCGATCAGGCCCGGGGAGACCAGGGGTAGAATGATAGTCACGAAAACACGTGAAGGAGACGCGCCTAACGTTCGCGCTGCATGAATGAGCCCCGTGTCGATGGCTTCAATAGAGAGACGCAGGGCTCTTACAAGCAGGGGAAAGCCCATCACTGCAGCGACAATGGCTGCGCCCTGCCAGGTAAATACAAGACGCAGTCCGAACTGATCATTCAGCCACGCGCCAAAAGGGCCATTGATGCCGAGCAAAACTAACAAGAGATAGCCTGTGGCGACAGGCGGCACGACGAGCGGTAGGTGAACGAGGCCGTCTAAGATGATTTTTCCGGGAAAATTTTTGCGTGCAAGGACCCAAGCAACGACGAAGCCGAGAGGCAGTGAGACGATGACGCCTGTGAGGGCTACCTTCAGGGAGAGGGAGAGCGCTACCCACTCTGCATTTGTCAGTTCCAACATCACCGCGCAGATATCCGGCTGAAACCATGGTCAGCGAAGACGGCTGCCGCATCATAGGATTGCAGGTATCTGAAGAAGCCAACAGCTGCGTTGTTGGGCGTTCTACCGACAAGGGCAAGTGGGTAGGTAATGTCGATACCATCAACCGAGGGAATTGAGCCGGCGATCCTCACCTCACCCTCAATCGCTGCATCCGTTCTATAAACGATGCCAGCCCTGGCTTCACCTCGAGCAACCCACGTAACGGCGGACCGGACGGATGACGCACGCACAACCTGTCCATCCCCAAGGCCTCCTAGACCGAAATGGCGCAACACAGCCTGCGCATACCGTCCAGCTGGTACCGTGTTTGGGTCGCCAATTGCCAACTTGCCATTACTTAGATAATTCCGCAGGCGTTCTGCTTGCTGAATATTGAGACGTGCGTCTGGGTCTCGCGCCGAGACAATAAACACAAGCTGGTTGGTGAGTAGGTCAACTTTGTTTTCTGGACGGATAAGACCCGCATTCGCGATCCATTTCGCCCAATCCGCATTTGCAGAGAGAAAAAGGTCGGCTGGGGCGCCTGCTTCTATCTGCCGTGCTAATGTGCCGGACCCAGCAAATACTGTGCTAACAGAGCAGGCGGTTTCCTTTTCATATTCTGATGCAATTTCCTCTAGGACATCCGTCGTGCTTGCGGCGGCGAAGATGGTGATTGGTTCACAAGCAGCTCCGTCCCCATAGGCTGGAAGGGAAAAATAAACCAGGCTAACGCATGCGACAAAGAGAGTTGCTCTCATGGGTTCTTTGCCAGCCTTTCGAACCCTGCCTCTAGGTCCGCGATCAAGTCCTGAGGATCTTCAAGACCTGCATGGATGCGGATCAGGGGGCCTTCCGGCGCCCATTTCGTGGCCGTTCGGTTGCTGGCAGGGTCTGCAGGGATGATCAGGCTTTCATATCCGCCCCAGGAATATCCCATCCCGAACAGCTCTAAGTGGTCGAGCATGGCAGCGACCGCCTTGTCACTCGTTGGTTTCAAGACAACGCCAAACAAGCCGCAGGCGCCGCTAAAGTCTCTCTTCCAGATTTCATGGCCTGGGTCGGTCGGCAGTGCCGGGTGCAGCACGCGCGACACTTCCGGTCTGTCTTCAAGCCATTTCGCAAGAAGGATGCCTGTCTCCATATGCCGGTGTAACCGGACGGAGAGAGTCCTTAAGCCCCGGAGCGCGAGATAAATGTCATCAGGTCCCGCTGTGATGCCAATTGCACCATGGTTTTTGATCGTTGCGCGCCAGGCACTCTCATTTGTCGTGATGGTTCCCATCATCACGTCCGAATGGCCGACAATATATTTCGTTGCCGCCTGAATAGAGACGTCTGCACCAAGGGCGAAGGGATTGCAGAAGAGGGGTGAGGCCCATGTATTGTCCATCATGACAAGTACGCCCGCATCATGTGCCGCCTTGGCGATTGCCGGGATGTCCTGCATTTCAAATGTCTGCGATCCTGGTGCCTCGGTATAAACGACGGTGGTCTCAGACCTGAGCAGCTTGGCGATGCCCGCACCGATCACGGGATCGTAATACTCAACATCAATGCCATACCTTTTGAGAACAATGTCGCAAAAAGTGCGCGTTGGTCCATAAACACTGTCGGTGACAAGAACGTGATCGCCGGCTTTCAAGTGTGCCAGGAGTGCGATCGAACAGGCCGACAGCCCTGAAGGCGTCACTAAGGTCCGATATCCACCTTCCAGTTCCGCAACGGCATCCTGAAACGCAAAGGTCGTCGGTGTGCCACGTCGGCCATAGGTTACTTTTGCATCTCGTGCATGCAGGGCCTCGACGCTGGGATATAGGATGGTCGACGCGTGATAGACAGGTGGATTGATGACCCCGTGATTATTATGGGGATCTCTGCCTGTTGTGACGATTGTCGTGTCTTGATGCTTTTTTTTGGTCATTTTCCGCCACTCATAGACTTATGGCGACCGCTTCTAGTGTCGCAGCCGACTTCGTTGTAAGAATAGGGGGTGGCGGGCTGTAGCAAAAGAGCTATAGAGCCAAAGTCAGAGTTCAATACTGAGTTAGGCGCGTTTGAGGGGAGATTTCATGAACAATCGGCTTTTGCCAGCGGTTTTGGCCCTGGTTGTTGGGCTTGTGGCGGGCTTTCTGCTGTATCCGATGTTTGCAGGTGGCGGTGAGGAGACTGCACCGGCTGTTGCAGCGAGCGATGACGCAGATCCGAACGCCGAACCTGAACCGCTTCCCGTGGTGGAGAACCGGTCGACCCTCGACCTGGTGCGTGCACGGGGCTATGTGCGCTGCGGTGTGAGTCAGGGCCTACCTGGATTTTCCAATCCAAATGACTCAGGTGACTGGAGCGGTATTGATGTCGACGTCTGTCGTGCTGTTGCCGCTGCTGTTTTTGGGGACGCGGATAAATCCCGCTATACACCCCTGTCTGCGAAGGAGCGATTTACCGCACTGCAATCTGGTGAGATTGATGTGCTGACCCGGAATACAACCTGGTCACTGACCCGGGATACCGCACTCGGTCTGGATTTTGTCGGGGTCAATTACTATGACGGCCAGGGTTTTATGGTTCGCAAGGAACTCGGTGTGAAGAGTGTTATGGAGCTGGATGGTGCGGTTGTCTGTACCAATACGGGCACCACGACCGAGCTCAATGTCGCTGACTTTTTTCGCACTAATGGATTGGCGTACTCAATCGTTGCTTTTGAAAAATCAGACGAGGTGGTTGCCGCCTATGATGCCGGGCGTTGTGATGCCTTCACGACGGACGCATCCGGTCTTTATTCGGAACGACTGAAGTTGGCTGATCTTAATGATCACGTGGTATTGCCCGAAATCATTTCCAAGGAGCCTCTTGGACCTGCTGTGCGCCAGGGGGATGATCAATGGGCCGACATCGTTCGCTGGTCGCTCTTCGCTATGGTTGAAGCAGAAGAGCTTGGCGTCACGTCAAAGAATGCTGGTGAAATGCGCAATACGCAAAACCCAGCTATTCGTCGTCTGCTGGGGACTGAAGGCGCTTTCGGCCAAAATCTCGGGATTCCCAATGATTGGGCGTACAAGATCATCACGGAAGTTGGAAATTACGGCGAATCCTTTGAACGGGGCGTCGGCGAGAACACGCCTCTTGGCATTCCGCGCGGACTCAACGCTCTTTGGAAAGATGGCGGATTGCAATATTCGCCACCAATACGCTGAAACAGAGTAGGTGACAGCCCGCAAAGATACGATGTCCAGTAGCCCTCAGCCCTGGAACAACCCCAAGCTACGCGCCTTCGCTATTCAGCTTGCGGTTCTGTTTGTCGTGGGTTCCTTTGTGTGGATCGTAGTCGATAATACAATCACCAATCTGCAACGCCAAAACATCGCGTCGGGATTTGGGTTTCTTGAAAATCCCGCTGGCTTTGGTATCGCACTCACATTGGTTGAGTATACAGAGCAGTCGAGCTACGGGCGGGCGCTGCTGATTGGGTTTTTGAACACGCTGCTCGTTGCTGTGATCGGAATTTTCGTTGCCACGATACTTGGCTTTACGCTGGGTATCGCGCGCCTGTCTTCCAATTGGCTCGTTGCAAAGATTGCCACGGTTTATATCGAGCTGGTTAGAAATGTACCGCTGCTGCTGCAGCTGTTTTTCTGGTACTTCGCAGTCTTGAGGGCGCTTCCCTTACCTCGGGAGAGCCTGTCTCTCTTAGAGATCGCGTTTCTCAATAATCGCGGGATCTACGTGCCAGCTCTTTTGCTGGAGGGGAACGGCCTGGTCCTTGGTCTGTCGGCGCTCGTCGGTGCAATCTCCGCCTGGCTGGTCGCCCGGCATGCCAAACATAAGCGGCTGCAATCCGGCGACAGCGTAAAAGGGGCGGCGTTTGCACCATTGCTCGTCATTGCGCTTCCCGTTTTGGCGTTTCTGGTGCTTGGCATGGGGCTGAAAGCTGAAATCCCCACTCTACAGGGGTTCGGGTTCAAAGGCGGTTGGTCTCTCATTCCGGAATTTGTGTCGCTTCTGCTTGCGCTCTCTTTCTATACGGCCGCTTTTATTGCGGAGAATGTTCGCTCGGGCATCCTGGCAGTGTCGAAAGGCCAGACCGAAGCTGCGCGTGCTTTGGGGCTGAAGCCGACCCCCATCTTGAGGCTGGTGATTATTCCTCAAGCTCTGCGGGTCATCATACCTCCGCTTACCAGCCAATATCTCAATCTCACGAAGAACTCGTCGCTCGCCGTGGCGATTGCCTATCCGGATCTGGTGTCGGTTTTCTCCGGGACAGTGCTCAATCAAACAGGGCAGGCCGTTGAGGTGATCGCGATTACCATGACCATCTACCTGAGCCTTAGCCTGTTCACTTCTTTGGTTATGAATTGGTACAACCGCCATATGGCTCTGGTGGAGCGATAGATCATGAGCGAAACTTTTGTTCGTACCCATCACGCGCCTGAGAGAATGCCGCCGGACAGCCAGATAGGCCTTGTCCGCTGGATGCGAGAGAACCTCTTCTCATCCTGGTTCAACGCGGTTTTGACCATTCTTGCGGTCGGTCTTCTTCTAATCACCGTTCCACGACTTCTCGATTGGGCGGTCTTTAGTGCGGTGTTTTCTGGGAAAGATGGGGCCGCCTGTCGGGTGGATGGCGCCGGGGCTTGTTGGGCTTTTGTTGAAGCCAAATTTGGACAGTTTCTGTTTGGGCGATATCCCGCAGAAGAGAGATGGCGGGTGCTCCTGACGTTGTTTCTCGGTGTAGCTGGATTGGCGCCGCTGCTCATTCCAAGCCAGTTTCCCAAGAAATGGTTTGTTGCGTATCTGCTGGTTCCTTTTCCGGTTCTTGCTTTTGTTTTCCTGTCGGGTGGTCTGTTTGGACTTGAAAAAGTGGAGACTAGCGACTGGGGTGGGTTGATGGTCACGCTGGTGGTCGCGCTCACAGGCATCGCAGCGTCTCTTCCACTCGGTGTTCTTCTGGCATTGGGCAGACAGTCAGACATGCCGGTTGTCCGGATACTCTGTGTGATGTTCATTGAGTTCTGGCGCGGTGTCCCGCTTATCACGGTTCTTTTTATGTCGAGCGTCATGCTGCCCCTGTTTCTTCCTGAGGGCATGAGTTTCGATAAATTGCTGCGGGCATTGATTGGCGTTGCGCTCTTTTCATCAGCCTATATGGCTGAAGTCGTCCGCGGCGGTCTCGCTGCTGTTCCTGCGGGACAATATGAGGCGGCCAAAGCACTTGGGCTGACCTATTGGCAATCCATGGGGCGGATTGTGCTGCCTCAGGCGCTGAAGACCGTTATTCCCGGGATCGTCAACAATTTCATTGGTCTCTTCAAAGACACCACCCTGGTTCTAATTATTGGATTGTTTGACCTCTTGGGCATTGTGCAGTCCAACTTCACAGATCCGACCTGGTCATCCCCCCAAACTGCCACAACGGGCTATGTCTTTGCGGCCTTTGTTTTCTGGATTTTCTGCTTCGGCATGTCGCGATATTCTGTCTTTATGGAACGTCGCCTTGATGCCGGTGAGCAACGATAGGATATCTTATGACAGCCCCGACTAAGGCCATCATTGAAATCGATAAGATCGACAAATGGTTCGGTGACTTCCATGTGCTGAAGGATGTGTCGCTTACGGTTCGCGAAGGAGAGCGGATCGTTGTTGTTGGTCCCTCTGGGTCCGGCAAGTCAACACTCATTCGCTGCATCAATCGGTTGGAGGCGCACAATCAGGGACGGATTGTGGTTGATGGTATTGAGCTCACTGAAGATTTGAAACGCATCGACGAAGTTCGCCGCGAGGTGGGCATGGTGTTTCAGCAGTTCAATCTGTTTCCCCATATGACCGTGCTGGAAAATTGCACGTTGGCACCCATCTGGGTTCGAAACCTGCCGCAAAAGGAAGCAGAAGAGCTTGCCATGTCTTATCTTGAGCGGGTGCGTATTCCCGAACAGGCACTAAAATTTCCTGGGCAGCTCAGCGGGGGTCAGCAGCAACGGGTCGCTATAGCACGGGCCCTCTGTATGAACCCGAAGATCATGTTGTTTGATGAACCAACTTCCGCGCTTGATCCAGAGATGATCAAGGAAGTGCTGGATGTCATGGTGGACCTAGCTGAAGGTGGCATGACGATGATCTGTGTTACCCACGAGATGGGCTTTGCCCGCCGGGTCGCGGATCGTGTGATCTTTATGGATGAAGGGGAGATTATTGAGATCAAATCGCCTCAGGATTTCTTTGAAAATCCGGAACATGAGCGAACGAAACTGTTCCTCTCCCAAATCCTCGAAGACTAGTCGTCGGGCGCTTCAAGCACGATTTCCTGTTGGCCGCAGGGGGCGAAACCATTGCGTTGATAGAGCGGAAGCGCATTTGGATGATCGAGTGTGCAGGTTTGGACCGTTAGCTTTTGCGGATGATGCATCCAGGCCATTTCGATGGTTTCGCAAAGTAAAAATCGCCCAAGGCCTAAGCTCAAAAACTCCGGTAAAATTCCCAGGAATGAAAGCTCTGCTGTTGGCATCTGACGGAGATCGAGTTCAGAGAATCCTGCCGGGCATCCATTCAGGTAGAGAATGAAAATGTGTACGCGGTCATCGTGGATGATCTCAGCGAGTTCCTTATCGCTCAGTGCCTTTCGATTGACCCAGAAGTAGTCCCTGCCGACCATGTCATAGAGATATCGATAAAGGTGGATAGGGGGATTTTCCGCTCTCATCAGCGCGAATTTTCCGCGAGGGGAGGGACAACTCAGACTTGGTTCCCGCAGCATTTCAAGGTGCGTGACCGTCGTCGTTTTCTTCAACCCCATGCCATCGCGCTCCTCTGTCCCGCGTGATCAGTTCTTTTCGATGGGTGCACCTTCTGTGGCCGCCCATTCAGACCAGGACCCATCATAGAGCGCAATTTCTGGATGACCTAGCACTGTGAGCGCAAGGTAGGGGATAGCCGCTGTGACACCTGACCCGCATGTGGTGATGATTGGCTCCGTCAGGTCGACACCAGCGCTCTCGAATACAAGGGTTAACTCCGGTTTTGGCTTGAGCGTGCCGTCCTTGTTTAGGAGAGTGTTGAAGGGGAGGGACAGGCTTCCTGGCATGTGGCCGGAGGAGAGCTCAGGGCGGGGTTCTGGATCAGTGCCAGCGAAGCGGCCCGGGCTGCGCGCATCAACCACCTGTTCGCGACGGGTTTCAAGGTTACGCCTCATGTCGTTGATATCACGGCGAATGGTGTTGTCGGGACGGACGGAGTGATGTCGTACTGAGTGCATGCTCTTGCCTGCCTCTGTTCCAAGCCCAGATGCGATCCATTTCGGGAGGCCACCGTCAAGGACGGAGACATTGTCGTGGCCCATGGTCTTAAACATCCACCAGAAGCGGGCTGCACTGAAAAGGCCAGCGCCGTCATAGACAATGACGTGATGTCCGTCGCCGATCCCCAGTTGCTTCATACGTGAGGAAAACTTGTCTGGCGATGGCAGCATGTGTGGGAACGTGCTGGTGGTATCACTGATCTCATCAAGGTCGATGAACACTGCGCCGGGAATATGGCTTTCGGCATATTCCTGTTCGGCGTCACGCTCCATTTGGGGCAAGTACCAGGACCCGTCGAGAACTCTGATGTCTGGTGCTGTCAGATGGTCGGTCAGCCAATCAACTGTCACAAGTGGTGGGACTGAAGATGACATATCCTTTAGACCTCAAAGCCAAGAGGGGACGGGCAGACCCTGTTCCTTCAGGAAGGCAGGGTTGAACATCTTGCTTTGATAACGTGTGCCATAGTCGCAGAGGATCGTCACAATCGTATGTCCTGGGCCCATCTCTTTTGCCAGTCTCATCGCGCCGGCGATATTGATGCCGCTTGAGCCACCGAGGCATAAGCCTTCATCGCTGAGCAGATCGAAACAGATGGGCAGGGCTTCGGAATCCGGGATCTGGAATGGATGGTCGATCGGAGCGTCTTCAAGGTTTGCGGTAATGCGTCCCTGGCCAATGCCTTCGGTTATCGAACTGCCTTCCGCTTTGAGCTCTCCGTTCTTGTAGAAATTGAAGAGGGCAGCACCCATCGGGTCGGCCAGGCCGATCTGGATGTCTTTGTTCTTTTCTTTTAGCGCCATGCCCGTCCCGGCCAGGGTACCGCCGGTGCCGACAGCACAAATGAATCCATCGACTTTGCCATCTGTCTGGTTCCAGATTTCAGGGCCTGTTGTTTCGATATGCGCGAGACGATTGGCAACATTGTCAAACTGGTTGGCCCAGATGGCGCCATTAGGTTCTTTGGCAGCAAGTTCTTCAGCAAGACGTCCTGAATATTTGACGTAATTGTTTGGGTCTTTGTAGGGGACTGCTGGAACTTCAATGAGCTCTGCACCGCAAAGGCGCAGCATGTCTTTTTTCTCCTGAGACTGTGTCTCTGGGATAACGATGACTGACCTAAAACCCAGGGCATTCCCAACGAGTGCCAGGCCAATGCCGGTGTTGCCAGCGGTGCCCTCTACAATCACACCACCTGGCGTCAGATCACCTTTCGCAACAGCGTCCTTGATGATGTACAGCGCCGCGCGGTCTTTCACCGACTGACCGGGGTTTAAGAACTCGCATTTGCCCAGGATCTCACACCCTGTTTCTTCGGACGCCTTTTTGAGGCGGATCATGGGTGTGTTTCCGATGGCGTCTACGAGGCCGCTTTTAATGTCCATGAGAAGAGTCCTGGTTCTTTTTGTTGGCCGTTTCTTGGGGCTGGGCGCCCGGAATCGAACTGTGTCTGCTTATAGCAAAGATGGGCATCCAGGGATTTGTCCCAAGCTGTAAAACAAAAAAAATTGAGGAGGCCTCTTGTGTCGGAGGTGTGTCTTATTATTTAATTGTTTCATTAATTAAGGAGAGACTGATATGAAGATCCATATGTTTAGCGGAAGTGGGTTCGCCTGGCGGATACAGCTGGTTTGCGAGCTCAAAGGGATTCCCTATGACCCCGCCTACATGCAGCCGACACCGCAGAAGCTCAAATCAGAAGCCTTTCTGAAGCTGAGCCCTCGAGGAAAAGTCCCAGCGATTGAAGCAGATGGGTTTTCTCTTTCAGAGTCGCTTGCGATTATGGCTTATCTGGAAGCCAAGCACCCTGAGCGGCCGTTGTTTGGGACGACGCCGGAGGCAACTGGTCGGATTTGGCAGAAATGTTTGGATTTTGATCTCTATGTTTCAGGTGATTTCATCCCCAATCTGATCGCACCCATTGTGCAGGGCCGAGCAGCGAATGAAACCGATGCTCTCCGGCAGGGTGCTGAGGTGGCCCATGAGGAACTTGCCAAACTCGAGGCAGGTGTTGAGGCATCTGGATGGATGGTAGGTGACAATATCAGTGCTGCTGATGTCACCCTTTACACGATGATTGAACCCGTCCTTCGATTTGCGACCAAGCCTGACATTCTTTCGCTTGGCCTCGGTTTCGATAGCTTTGCCAGCAGGTATCCAAAGCTGCAAGCTTGGAGAGAGAAGGTCCAGAGCCTGCCGGAGTATGATGTCACCTATCCAACCTATTGGCGTGAGGTCGACCAACAGCTTGCGGCCGCAAGCTAACCGGGGAGAAATTCATGGCACACAATAAGGCTGTAAGCCGAGACGAATGGGTCTCCGCACGTAAAGAGCTTTTGGAGGAGGAGAAATCCTTCTCCAAAGCACGTGACGCGCTCGCGGCGAAACGTCGGGAGCTACCATGGACAAAGATCGATAAAACGTATGAATTCGAGACGGAACAGGGGCTCAAGTCGCTCGGCGACCTTTTTGATGGGCGAAGTCAGCTCATCATTCAGCACTTCATGTTCGGTCCGGACTGGGAGGAGGGATGCCCGTCCTGCTCATTCTGGGGGGATAATTTCAATCAGACGGTGCCCCATCTGGCTGCGAGAGATGTTGCTTTCGTGGCCGTCTCTCGAGCTCCATTGCAAACCCTGTTGGATTATCGCGACAGGCTCGGCTGGTCCTTCCCGTGGGCGTCGTCTTTAGCAAACGATTTCAATTTTGATTTTGATGTGTCGTTTGCCCCAGATAGAGCGCCTGATCAGCCGGTCTACTACAACTACCACGACACTGTGTTTCCGGCATCAGAGGCGCCGGGGGTCAGTGTCTTCTATAAGAATGATGAGGATGAGATTTATCACACCTATTCAGTCTTTGCGCGCGGTCTTGAGGACCTAAATGGCACCTATCGATTGCTTGATACCACTCCCAAAGGCCGCGATGAAGATGCACTCTCTTACCCGATGGAGTGGGTTCGAAGGCGCGATCAGTATTAGTGGTTCTATTTGAGCTTTGCCTTGTGGCGGGCAAGCCAATTTAGAGCGATAAGAGTCTTTCCATCGATTATCCTCCCGTCGTCGCAGGCGGCGAGGGCATCGGTGAAAGGGACAACCACTGCACGAATGTCCTCATGTTCGTGCGCCAATCCAAAAAATCCACCGGCGTCTGACAGATCCACTGACGCTGCATACAGATATATGCGCTCTCCATATCCGCCGGGCGACGAGTAGTTGGTTGATATGTGAACAAGCTCAGTCACATCGCAGCCGGCTTCCTCTTTCGTTTCTCTGCGGGCGGTTTCTTCTGGATCGTCATTGCCATCAATGAGACCAGCGACAATCTCCAGGAGCCAGGTGGCTTCACCATACCGGAGACCGCACGTTCGAAACTGTTCGGTCAGAAGGACAGTGTCTTGCTTGGGATCGTAGAGCAGGACTGCTGCAACTTCGCCGATTGTGTAGAGGTCGCGGTCAATTGGCTCAGACCAACTCCCATCAAACCGTCTGTGTTTGAGGTGATATCTCTCAATTTGACCCCAGCCTTCGCCAATAACATCTCTCTTGAGAATTTGAATGTCGTCTGTACTACGTGTCGTGGGCGTTAGTCGCGAGGTCATGACCCCTCCGTGAATTTGGGAGGGGCAGTCTACTCAGATCTTCTCCTGATCCAAGGAAAACTAGGAACGAGACAGGGTAAGCTGGGTTACGTCGACATTGCCGCTCCGGAATCCGGCTTCGCAATAGGCCAGATAATACTCCCACATCCTCCGGAAACGCTCGTCAAAGCCAAGCTCTCGAATTTCAGGCCAGGCTACAAGAAAGCGATCGCGCCAACGTGCGAGCGTTTCGGCATAGTCGAGTCCGAATTCGGTACTAGTCTTCCAAGCGAGGCCAGCCTCAGTCACCTGCGTTTTGAGTGCAGACGGCGAGGGAAGCATGCCTCCTGGAAAAATGTATCGCTGGATGAAGTCGACGCTCCGTCGGTAGGTTTCAAAGGAGTTGTCATCAATCGTGATAATCTGGAGCCCGGCTTGACCACCAGGTTTCAAAGCATCGCGGACTTTTGCAAAATAGGCCGGCCAATATTGCTCGCCGACTGCCTCGAACATTTCAATGGAGGCGATGCGATCAAATTTCTCTTCGACGTCGCGATAGTCCTGATAGCGAACTTCGACTTTTTCATTAAGACCTTTTTCGAAAATCCGTTTTCGAGCAAAATCGAGTTGCTCTCTTGAGATGGTGAGCGCGGTTACCTTGCAACCGATTTCACCTGCTGCATATTCTGCAAAGCCACCCCATCCGCAGCCAATCTCCAAAACAGAGTGGTCAGGTCCCAGTTCCATGTTTTCGGCGAGAGAACGGTATTTGTTGTTTTGTGCGGTGCTCAGGTCTTCTCCCGGTTGATGGAAACGCGCTGACGAATAGGTCATCGTTGGGTCCAGCCAACGCTTGTAGAAATTGTTGCCCAGATCGTAGTGAAAATGGATGTTCTTTTTTGAGCCTGACTTGCTGTTCCGACGGAGGAGGTGGCCAGCGCGTTCAACAAGGAGCGGAAGTGACAGGCCGTTGAGAGCACCTGTAAATACGCTACGGTTTTCGGCAAAGAGTTCCAGAACCGCGACAATGTCGTCGCTCTCCCAGTGACCAGAAAGAAAAGCTTCCGCGGCTCCGATGCTGCCGTTCAACGCAATGGGCCAGGCAAATCTATAGGAGTTGATCGCGATGTTGGCGACCGTTCCTTCTTTTTCACCTTGAAAGACCAAATGCCGGCCATCTGGGAGACGAACTGTGAGTCGACCAAAACCAAGTGCACTTGCTGCTTTCAAAACACTTCGTGCCGGCCAGGGGACGCCGTTGAGTGAGGCCTGGGGCGCGGGGTGTTGCTGACCAAATGTTGTTGCTCCAACTTTGCGTTGAAGGGGGGCGGACATACCTTCTGCCATTGCACTACTCCGGGGCGGCTCTGCACAAAAAGATTGTGCGATAACTGGGATGCGGCAGTGCCAAACAAGCTGGCTCAACGCCGCTTGCAAAAATGATAGCGCGCTAAGGTTGGGAGGCAAGGGATGTATGAAAAAGGAAGCAAATCTCCCGCAAATATCTTGTCCTATAGACCTTTGTCGGACCCTCTCGTACACGTGATCGTGTGTTGTTCTCTTTGTCGGCCGCCCTCTAAGATCCAACGATGTTGTTCCTTCGTAGACAGTTCTTCACCGCTGCAGTTTTGCTGACCGCGATTGGCGTATTCGTGAACTTTGCACGACCAGCCCCTATTGTGCTGGAGGGTGAAGAGGTTGACACTGCCTATGTTTCGGAGGAAGCAGAAGAGATCAGCAACGCGGATGCCGGGCCTAAATGTCCGTGTCCCACTGAGATAGAAAAAACAGATTGCGACGAAGGATTATGCAGCGTCGGGCTCACTTCTATCGTTGCGTCGCTCACTTCCGGCAGAGTCTATTTGCCCGATGCATTTATGCTTGAATCTGGGCGTGCAGCAGGCAATGCACCGGACCCAGACCCTCCACGAATTGACGTTTGAAACCGCCTTCATTCGTAAGGCACGTCAATACGTTATATTTGTTTGTGGAGAGAAATTTTGTTTTCCAAAATTCTGGGTGACGTCCCCTCTGACGTTTCGTCTGCACGTGCGGACATGATTGCGCTCGTCCTGCGTCTAAGTCTCGGATCGGTTTTTGTTATCGGAGGCTGGTGGAAACTGTCCCGTGCTCTAAGCGCTGAACACTCCGATGCTCTGGTTAGCCGCTATATGGCTGCTGATGGGTACATCAATACCTTTTTTCAACAATACTTGTTTGCGGGTGGATTAAGCGATTTTCTGACGCCGCTTGTTTTTTTATCGGTCTTATCTGCTTTTGAATTGATATCGGGGTTGGCATTGATGGCTGGTCTCTTTGTGAGGTCGCTTAGCTTCTTCTATGCCTTTCTCATGTGGTCCTTTGTCATCGCGTTACCTGTTGTGACAGCAACGGGCTATCCATCCGATACAGCCTCTCATTTCTCCCCAGCGCTGTTGGTTCAGATACGTGACGTAGGGTTGTCGGGCATGTTCCTTGTTCTCTTTCATCTTGGATCGGGTGCTCAGTCGCTCGACAGGAAGCTGTTTGGTCGCGGCGGAGCGCGGCCGCAAACGGACTGGGACGTCTACGGATTGTTGCTGCGGCTCTCTGTTGCAGTGGTGTTTTTGGTCGGCGGCTTTTTTGCGGGCTACGGTCACATCAAGTCGTTTGTACCGATACCAGGTCTCTTGATCCTAGTAGGACTCCTGCTAGCCAGTGGACATCTGGTGAGAGTTGTCGCGCTTGCTGCCTTTTTGATTGTTGCTTGGTATTGCATGGGCAAATTTAGCGTCGATACGACGCTCTGGAACAATCTCAACGCAATCAAGCGTGAGATAGCTTTTCTCGGCGCAACAGCGGTCCTGGTCGTTGTCGGAGGAGGACGCGGCTTTCGGCCTGGCGCTTTTATCCGAGCTCCACAGGCAGCTTTGCTGGGGGTCAAGGAGTCTCAGTAGGGATGGGACAAAAGGAAACGGCCAGAACAGATGTTCTGGCCGTTTCAAACTGGCTCCCCGGGCCGGACTCGAACCAGCGACAAGTCGGTTAACAGCCGACTGCTCTACCAACTGAGCTACCGGGGATCAGATTGGCGGATTGTACCGTCAATGAGCGGTGCATATAGCAAACCGTACCTCGCCTTACTAGCCCGAAATTGTCGCCAAAACTCTAAAATTCTTGTGGTTTTGGCGTTTCGTGACTAACTGGTGGTTCTAGAGAGGGTTGTTGGCCTGCCAGCGCGTGTTTCGGAGAGACTTTTGGCGTTTATCAAGTTCAATGGGCGGAAGATTCCTTTACCTGGCTCCGCGCCGATTCGGATGGGTGCCGGTGTTCTTCTGGTAATCGGGGGCGTTTTGGGCTTTTTGCCGATTTTGGGATTCTGGATGATTCCGCTCGGCATCCTGTTTTTATCGGTGGACCTGCATGCAGTGCGCCGTTGGCGACGTCAGTTGGAGGTGCGGCTCGGGCGTCGCAGACAGCGAAAACGGGCGGAGCGGCGGTCAGGCGGTCTCGACGGACGGTAGGAGGCTGGCCAGAGCAAAGGGTAAGCCACTCATCAGTACTTCCAGCATTCTCAGATCCTGATAGTCACCGTTTAGCGACAATCTTGGCATGGAATAGGGATTGACCCCATGTGTCTCTGTCAGAAAGCCCTTTTGCGTGGTTACAGCTGTGTCGAACCCTAAAAAATGAGCCAGCTCATACTCGCGGGGTCCGGCGGACCCTCCGTCGCCGTAGGGGAAAGCCAAGTGGCGAGGCCAATCTCCGGTTTCCTGCTTGATGCGTTCGGCACCCTCAACCAGTTCACGGCGGGCTTCTGTCTCAGTGAGCTTGGAAAGTGCAAAATGGTCGACTGTATGGGCGCCCAGGTTGCAATAGGCATGCTTTGAAAGCTCTCGTGCCTCATCCCAGGTGAGTGCGCACTCTCGGGTAACCTGCCTCATATCAACACCGCAATGCCCTGCCAGGTCCCGCATTGCGATCCGCTGATCTAACTGCGGCAGGTTCCTTAGAGGCCAATAGAGGGTCTCAAAGGCATTCTGCTTTTGCTCTGCGGACACCATGGAGAATTCATAGCGAGTGCCGGCCCAGGTCCATTCCAAGGTATCTTGGGCGCGGATAGCAGCTTCCAGTCCCACCCACCACAGATCAAGCGTTCCGTCTGGCATGCCTGAACTCAGGTAAACAGTGAAGGGCGCCTTGTGTTTCGCGAATATGGGTGCTGCAACTTCAAGATTGTCTTTGTATCCGTCATCCAAAGTAAAGACGGCAAATTTCCGATCAAAGCGGCGCTGTTGCAGGCGTCGATGGGCCTCATCCATGCTCACAAGATCATAACCTAGAGCGGTGACGGTCGTCAGAACAGCATTGAGATATTCCGGTGTGATCTCGAGAAGCGCATTTGGTGCAAATCCATTGGTCTCTGGGGCAGGTCGCACCCTGTGCAGCATGAATACAATGCCAACACCGGAAAGGCGGCGCGGACTCAGGCTATGGAGTCTCGATTTGTGCAGCGTCAGCAAGGCTGAGCGGAACAGTGTCGATTTCAGGCTCATGGCGTCTGTGTTGGTATCCGATCAATGTGCAACGTCCGATACACCCAATGGTGCATGCCCCTTGCAACAGTTGGCATGGTCGTCAGTTTGACTGTCTTTAATTGAGAAAAGATTGCAGTACGTGGATTTGTGAAACGTAAGCGCGTTTCATAATGAGACACGTGCCCTTAAAGGAAACGTGGATGTCGGTTGGTTTTGATGAAATGGCGCCTAACAAATTGCGCGAGAGCAATGACCGTCGCCAAACACCGAAAGATCGTCCATCTGTTCTCCTGTCCGTCCACACTGAATTCTCAACGGTTGAAGCAATCTGGCGGCAGTTCGAAAAGACTGCGGATTGCTTTGCTTTTCAAACATTCGACTTTTTGGAGACCTGGTACGATCATATCGGTGTTCGGGACGATTTAGAGATCCAGATCGTGGTTGCCTGGGATGCCCATGCAAAGCCGATCATGATTTTACCTTTGGGGATTGAGACAGGCAGGTTTGCTCGCACGCTGACTTGGTTGGGAAATGACATTAACGACTATAACGCACCCCTTCTCACCCAAGGATTTGCAGAGCGTGTCGCACCGGGCGAATTTTCATTTCTTTGGGATGACATCGTATCCGCCCTGCCAGGTCACGATATGGTTGAGCTTATACGTCAACCAGCCGTGATTGAGGGACAAGCAAACCCGTTTATGGAGCTGTCCACAGAGCTCAATGCCAGCGGCGCACACATGACGATGCTGAGTGCTGATTTTGACGCTTACTACAAAGCAAAGAGGAACGCTAAAGCGCGAAGTCATCTCCGCAACCGCAGGAAGAAGCTTGAGGCACTTGGTGAAACCGTTTTTGTGCGACCTGACAATGAAGAAGACATCGTTTTATCAATAGAAAAGCTCGTTGATCTTAAGACACTTTCATTGAATGCCATGGGCGCCAAGAATTTCCTTATGCAACCTGGGTATGCGGACTTTTACAAATCGCTCGCCACAAAACTAAGCGATTCAGGAGGCGTGCATGTCTCCCATCTTGAGGTCGGAGGCAAGTATGTCGCTGGCATCTGGGGATTGGTGCATAAGCACCGGTTTTACTATTTGCTCGCCAGTTATAACGGACCAACCTATGGACGCTACAAGCCAGGTGTTCAGGCGCTCGTCGAAACCATGCGCTGGGCGACAGAGCAAGGCATTGGGACCTTCGATTTCACTGTTGGTGATGAGAGCTACAAAAGTAAATGGTGCGAAATTCACATCGATCTGCACAACCATCTGGATGCAAAGACCTTTCGTGGTTCTCTTGCGCTGCTCAAAGCACGGATGTTTCTGTTCATCAAACGTAAAATAAAGCAGACGCCGGTCCTGTGGGAGACGTTCACCAAACTCCGGACACGGTTTCTGGCTAGATAGCCCCGGCAGATATGGTGGTCATTGTGTGCACGGTTTTTGCAATTCTTGGCATGAACCGCGGTTTGGCTGTCTAGAATCGAGAAAAGACAGAATAGCTGGGGTTTCTGGAACACAAGAGTGTGCCAGAACGAAACACAAGATATCAGGAAGACACCCCCATGTCCCTTTCTGCACAGGAAATCAAATTCGCGGCCCTGGTCGATGACTCCGCCCATGAAATGGCGAGTGGAGCGCGCCCGTCCGTTCTTCTCTCAGTTCACAATGAATTTTCATCTGTCGAGACCGTTTGGCGCCGATTTGAAAAGGTAGCTGACGGTTTCGCATTTCAGACATTTGATTTCCTGGAGACGTGGTACGAGCATATCGGATCGAAAGCTGGGGTTGATCTGCAGATCGTGGTCGCCTGGGGTTCCAAAGCTAAACCGTTGATGATTTTGCCCTTGGGGATCGAACAGACTGGTTCTTTGACCAAGCTCTCATGGCTTGGTGGTGATCTGAACGATTATAACGGACCGCTTTTGGCCCCTAATTTCATTGACCATGTGGCGCCCGGAGAGTTCTCGAAACTATGGGAAGACATCCAGGCTGTGCTGCCTGCCTATGACATTGCGGAATTGATGCGTCAGCCAGCCATGATTGAGGGTCAGCCTAACCCGTTCCTTGAGTTGGACACTAAACTCAATGCAAGTGGCGCGCATATGACCTCTATGGGCGGCGATTTCGATGCCTACTATGACGAAAAGCGGACTGCCAAAGCGAAACGCCATTTCCGCAGTCGTCGGAAAAAGCTCGAAGCGATGGGCGAGACTGTCTATGTGCACCCGACATCAACGAAAGATATAGAAGCCTCCGTTGACAAACTCGTTGAGTTGAAATCAGCGGCGCTGAAAGCAATGGGCGCGAATGATTTTCTCGCAAAACCAGGCTACGCAGATTTTTACAAGGCTCTGACGCTGAAATCTGGCACAGAAGGCATCGCTCATGTGTCGCACATGGAAGTGGAAGGCGATTATGTCGCTGGCAATTGGGGCCTGGTGCACAAAGGGCGTTTCTACTACCTGCTTGCAAGTTACGATGGCCCCAAATTTGGCCGCCTCGCACCTGGCGTTCAGGCGCTCGTGGAGACGATGAAATGGGCTGTTGGTAGAGGAATTGATACGTTTGACTTCACCATCGGTGATGAGCGGTACAAGCATGAATGGTGTGAGACCAAGATTGACCTCCACGATCATTTGTCAGCTGAAACGCTTAAGGGACGTTCTGCACTGATCAAAACGCAGGTCCTGCTTGCAGCGAAACGGACGATCAAACAGACCCCAATTCTTTGGGACAGTTTCACAAAACTCCGTGAGAAGTTTGCAGCGAAGTAGTTGACGGTTTTTAGACGTCGGCGGCATCATCGGTGAGCCGGCGGTATTGCCGCCGGTCAACACCTGTCAAGAATACGCCAACCCGGCGCGTTGAGGCTGCTGTAAGAACTTTGAGGCCACGCATAACGGACCGTCGGTTCGTTGCTCCCCACTTAACGCACATAACAGTTACGTCTGTCAGTTGGGACAGTACGGGTGCTTCAGATGCGGAGTGTACCGGCGGGCCATCAATCACCACATAGTCGTAGTTTTGCACGAGTGCATACATCATCCATGTCATTCGGGATGATCCAAGCAGGGATGTCGGGTTGGACACCTGACTGCCTGCCTGCAACACATGTAGTGGCGATGCGTGATCACGGACAACCACACGCTCAAACTCCACACGACCGCTGAGAACCTCTGATAGACCCCACGTTGGATGCAGGCCGAGTGTTTGATTGACACCTGGACGACGCAGGTCTGCGTCAATAAGCAGGACGCGGTAGCCGCTCTGTGCCATCAAACGTGCGAGACCGCCTGCGACACCGCTTTTGGCCTCGCCGTCGACGGCTGAGGTTACGAGCAGTGTTCTGGCAGGTTTTCCGTTGATGCGGGCCAATAAAAGATTTGACTGGAGGCGCCGCAGAGCCTCTGCGATGTATCCGTAGGGATTGCGGATAGTGTTGGCGGCAATGCCAGCTGAGGATTTTGCACCGCTAATCGCAGGCATTGTTCCCAGGAAGGGCATGCCTGTCTGGCGTTCGATCTGTTCAGCGGTCCGAAAGCCTGGCGCCATTGCTTCAATGAGGAAAACAAGGGCGACAGCTCCAAAAGCTGATCCGATGATTGCAAGGATCATCGCTGATTTTCGGTTGGGCGCAGCGGGGCTTGTCGGGACTGGTGCCCGGGAAACAATTGCTGCGTTGGCAACAGAACCGTCAGCAGATGCTCTTGCACTGGCGGCTTCGTAGCGCCCAAGGAATTGTTCCAACAATGTGCGGTTTGCTACTGCTTCTCTTTCCAACGCTCGAAGTTCGACCTCCTGCTGACCAAGGCGCGCCATTCGACCTTTCAATCGTCCTACACGTTCACTCAGTGTACGAACGCGCTCATTGGAGATGTGCGCTTCGTTTTCCATGCTACGGATGAGTTTTGCTACTTCACGGCCAATCTGAAGCCTGAGATCCTGCAGGTTCGCTTGAGAAGTGCGCATGCGCGGATGGGAGGGAAGAAGCGTTGCCGACAATTCCGCAATCAGGGCTCGCAGTTGTACCTCTTGCTGTCGAAGATTTTGAATGAGCGGAGACGCCAACACCTCGGCGGTGGTGTCAATGGCGCCTTCGGTGTCAACCAGCTCTTTAGCGAGTGATAGCCTTGCCATGACAGCAGTGCGTTCTGCCTGGGCCTGCACTAACTGAGCGCTGAGCTGTGATAGCTCTTCGCGGGGCAGGGTTGTGTTGTTTGCAGGAAACAAACCAGTGCGTCCCCGAAACTGTTCAACTGCTGCCTCAGACAGTGCGACCTCGTCTCGGAGGTTTTCGATTTGCTCTTTCAACCAGGCAGTCGCTTCTGCGTTGACAGCGTTGCCAGCGGCTACCTGTTGGGCAATGTAGATTTCTGCGTAAGCATTGGCGAGAGCTGCTGCTCGCTTAGCATCGCTCGACGTAAAGCGGATCGCGATGACGCGACTCTCGCCTCGTCGGTAAACGGACAGGCTGTTGAGTACATTCTCAGTAATGGCCGCGACGGATGCGCGTTTTGGCTTTGATGTCACGCCGAAAATCTGGAGTAGCTGGGAAAAAGGTCCGCCACTGCGCAGAGCTGGATTGAATTCTGGAAGCTGATGTAGATTTAGCTTGCGAACCAGAGCAGGTACAAGCGCGCCGGAGGTCAGTATCTGAACCTCACTTTCAATCGAAATCGGATCGGCCTGCTGGGGTCGTTCTGGTGTGTCGAAGCGGGAAATCTCACCTGAGCGCGGTTTGATGGAGATCTGTGATTCTGCAACATAAGTCGGTTGCATGGTTAGAACCCAAAATGCGCCGACCGTCAGAAAAACAACAAAGAGCAGCAGAAGACGTTCTTTGCGAGACCATATGGCCCTCAGCAGATCCCACGGATCGATTTCAGTACTTGTAGGTGCGCGACGCCGGTCGCCGAAATTCGCGTCGGCGCGGGGTGCCGCCTGGGAGGGCGCGTACCCGGTCACGTGAGGTGTGGCTGACGTGTCGCTCATAACCTATTTTTGTTTCCCGCACACACAGATGTCGACAGGTCCGAAATCCCGGACTTGTTCACGAAACCTGAGTAGACGGTGTTTAGGTAACGGAATGCTTAACAGAGCTCACAAGCGTCAATGAATTCCTACGTTTAGATGGTTTACGCAAGATGTGAAGAAGGGCATCTGGTCGGAAAGTCTTAACGAATTCGGTCTAGCGTGGAACACAATCTCAGGATCAAGAAAAAGGCCCGCTATGAGCCGGTTTTTTATTATTGCAATGATTGTTGGCCTGTTAGGAGCTTGTTCGAACACAGGCATCCTGTCGGAAATGCCGGTCGCAGGGCAGAACGCGCCTTATCGGTTAGACAGTGGTGACCGTTTGCGGGTCATCGTATTCGGGCAGGAAGATCTGACAGGTGAATATGCTGTGGATGGCGCGGGCGAAATTTCGATGCCGCTCATCCAAGCTGTGCAGGCGAGGGGGCTGACACCAGACGAACTGGAAATCTCTCTGGTAAGCGTGCTGTCTCAAACATTGCTGCGTGACCCAAGCGTCAGCGTGGAGGTTTTGAATTTCAGACCTTTCTTCATCCTTGGAGAGGTTAGTAGTGCCGGACAATATCCATTCGTCTCAGGCATGACCGTCAACACAGCTGTGGCGATCGCTGGTGGGTATACTCATCGTGCGAACACAAATGTTGCGCGCGTAACCCGGAACCTTGGCGATCGTATTGTTGAGCTGGGTGTTGAGACGACTGCGGCAATCCGGCCAGGTGACACCATCCTCATCGGCGAGCGGTATTTTTGAGGTTTGTCATGAGTCCCCTTGTTCAAGCACAACCCCTTCGAGTTATTCACTGCCTGCGATCGCCGGTCGGCGGACTTTTCCGCCATGTTTGCGATCTCGCCAAGGCACAAAGAGAAGCCGGATACTTTGTTGGCGTCCTTTGCGCTGATGCGCCAAATGATCAGCAGACGCAAGACCGCATCTCTGAGCTCGAAAAACACTGCGAACTTGGTGTAACCCGTGTCGGTCTGGGGAGGATGCCCGGATTCAGCGATGTCAAAGCCTTGATGGCGACCGCACGTAAGCTCCGTGAGCTAACACCGGATGTGCTGCATGGGCATGGGGCAAAAGGCGGGCTGTTGGCGAGATTCACAGCAAGTTCTGTTCCTTTGGCACGCATCTATACGCCTCACGGTGGTAGCATTCATTATGCGCCGAACAGCCTGATGGGTGCGATGTTTCAATTTGCTGAGAGGCTGATGCTTGGGCGCACAGATGGCCTTATCTTCGAATCTGATTTTGCACGTAAGGTTTTTGCGGAGCGCTTTGGGAACCTGCCAGCGAACACGAAGGTGGTTCACAATGGTCTGGCACAAACTGAGTTTGACGCGATTGCCACGATCAAGGACCCGGCTGATTTTCTGTTTCTAGGTGAAGTACGCGAACTCAAAGGCATTTTTACGCTTTTGGAAGCGGTTGCGGAGATTGCAGCCCGCCGACGCATCACGGTGGACGTGGCCGGTGATGGTCCCGACATGGCTGCATTTAGCGCCGCCGTTGAAGTTCGGTCGTTAACAGAGTCTGTGCGTATTTTGGGAAAGGTGCCGGCGCGTGATGCCTTCGCGCGGGCGCGAGCCGTCGTTCTTCCTTCTCATCACGATTCATTCCCTTATGTTGCATTGGAAGCTGCTGCTGCGGGAAGACCTTTGATTGCGACCTCCACGGGGGGCATTCCGGAAATATTTGGCCCTCTGGCTGGCTGTCTTATTCGACCAGGTGATGTCCAAGCATTGCAGAGTGCGATGGAGCAGTTTCTAGATCATGAAGCTCAATATCATTGTGATGCAGCCAATCTTCGCACACATGTAAAAAAACAGTTCTCATTGAGCAATATGGCAAGCGGTGTCGCAAGCGTTTACGCGGGTGCTGCGGTGAAACAGCGCATTGAACCAAACGGGCACTCAAACACTTCATCACACGCACGACTGGATGCAGCAGAATGACAGAGAGTCACCCAACTCAGCATGGTGCCCCCGCAGACGCGTCAGTTGGTTCTGATATGTCGACACCAACATCTGGGACCCGATTTGACCGCGAAGGCCGTCCGACAGGACCAGTACCAAAAGTTGATCGCCGCTCGAAGGTTCAATCTTCAATTTCGCCGACGGTCGTTAGAGGCACGCTGCGCCTAGTAGAGACGTTAGTGCTTATAAGCCTCGGTGTGGGAATTGCTTGGGGTTATGTCGGAACCCACATTTGGGAGGCACTGGTCTTCTATGCAGCGCTGACCATCGGTCTTCCAATTGCCTATGTCCTGGCGAGTGACTTTTCCCGCCTCTACCGCGTTGCCGTTTTACAAATGCAATGGGGAACCATTCGCTCCGCGTGTGCTACATGGACGGCTGTCTTTATTGTCGGGCTTATCTCTTCTGTTCTGTTGAAGGAAAGTGAGAGCCTTTCGCGCATTTGGCTTGCAGGGTGGTTCCTAAGCGGACTGATTGGGATCGCAACTATTCGTACCGTCGCTCATTCTATTATCGGTGGTTGGGCGGAGCAGGGCAGGCTGCAACAGAATGTGGTGTTGGTTGGTGGCGGGCAAACCGGGCAACGCCTGATTGACGCGCTCAAAGACTCCGACGTGCACTATATCAATATCTGTGGTGTTTTTGATGACAGATCTTCTGATCGTGCACCAGAAACAATTCACGGAGTCGAAAAGCTTGGTAGCTTTGACGAGCTGGTTCGGTTTGCAAGATCAAACAGGATTGACATGCTGCTCGTTGCCTTGCCGATGACCGCGGAGGGGCGCATGCTTGAGTTATTGCGGAAGCTTTGGGTTCTACCGGTTGATATTCGCCTGAGCGCCCTTGATTCACGATTGCGATTTAAGTCAGGTACATACAGCTATATTGGCAATGTTCCTTTCCTGGATATCTACAAAAAGCCCCTGACCGACTGGGACTATGTCGTGAAGACTGTTTCCGACCGGATTATTGCCGGTGCAATGTTGATTGCGTCGCTTCCTATCTTTATCGGGGTCGCAATCGCGATTAAATTGGACAGCAAGGGGCCTGTTTTCTTCAAGCAAAGACGGTATGGGTTCAACAATGAACTTGTCGAAGTCTATAAGTTCAGAACCCTGTCCCATGCTAACCAGGACACCAATGCTGAAAAACTTGTCACGGCCGATGATGACCGTGTGACAGGAGTCGGGCGTTTTCTGCGGCGGTCCAGTATTGACGAGCTGCCTCAACTGATAACCGTCCTTAAAGGCGATATGTCGATGGTTGGCCCTCGTCCTCATGCGGTTCTTGCAAAAGCTGCAGACCAACTCTACGGGGATGTGGTCGATGGTTATTTTGCCAGACATCGCGTAAAGCCGGGCATTACCGGGTGGGCACAAATTAATGGATGGCGCGGCGAGACTGACACAGACGAAAAGATCCGTCGACGGACTGAATATGACCTTTTCTATATCGATAATTGGTCTCTTATGTTCGACCTTTACATCATCCTGCGGACCCCTTGGGCGCTGCTAAAGGGCGAAAACGCTTATTGAGGCAATGTAATGGATGGATGGCAGTGTGATGTTGGAGGCATAACGGATCCGAGCCGTGCAAACCGGTCCACGTTCTGGACTGTTGTTTGTAGCATTCTGCTGTTTTTTACACTCGCCACCGGCTTTTACGTCAGCACCCAATCAAGCGGTTCGTCATCGACGCCAGCGCCCTATGACCTTCTAATGGTCGTGACCATGGCCTTCACATTTGCTGTGGGACTCCGTTTTCCAAAAGACCTGCGTATGCCTGCGATCCTTTGGGGCCTCCTTTTGCTTGGGTATGCGTTTTCCGGCATTGGTGCGCTCTATATCGAGAGAGTGACTGACTTTCTTTTGGTGTCTACCTATCTCGTCTTGAGCATGTTCTTCTTTGCGGCCCTTGTCGTCGCAAATCCCACACGAAACTTAGCGGTGATCTGGTGGGCCTATACTCTGTCAGCCGCAATCGCTGCTGCTATCGGGTGTGCGGCCTATTTCGGGTTGATTCCCAACGCTGAGGCCTTCCTTAAGTTCAGCAGGGTTCGCAGTACATTTAATGACCCCAACGTCTATGGCCCCTTTTTGGTGGGGCCGGTGCTGTTTCTGATCTATCGCCTGTCGATGTCATCTCAGAGGCGGGACCTTCTGCTTGTCCCTGTTGTTGGGCTGCTGTTCCTTGGAATACTTCTCAGCTTCTCCCGCGGTGCCTGGGGCAATCTGATTTTTGCGGGCAGCATCTTCCTGGTCTTAACTTGGATGACAGCGACGTCGGCGCGACAAATCGCTCGTCTCACGTTGGCCGTTTCTTTGATTGGCGTTTTGGCAGCATGTGTCGTCGCCTGGGCATTGTCATCGGATCTCGTTTCGGAGCTTTTTGAAGAGCGGTTTTCCCTCACACAATCCTACGATGTGTCAGAAGAGGGCGGGCGGTTCGCTGTGCAAGAGCAAGCGATCCAAACCATCATCGAAAAACCCTTTGGCATCGGTCCCTCACAGTGGGCCAAGATCATTGGCGTTGACCCGCATAACGTCTACCTCAATGTCTTCCTTGCTGGCGGATGGCTTTCTGGAACCGCATTCATCGGACTGGTGCTCTCAACCATAATCCTGGGTACAAGGGCATGTTTTGCTGGCACGCCATTCCAGGGCCTACAGATTGTTGCGGTCGCGACATTTACAGCCCACGCAGCCGAAGCGTTTATCATCGATATCGATAATTGGCGGCACGTGTATCTGTTGATGGGACTTGTCTGGGGCGGGATTGCTTATGTCCGGATCAATTCAGAGGGCACCAGCAGGGCGGCGCGGCCTTTAGGAGGCATCGCCGGGCGAGTAGATGGATTCGCCGCCTGAGCGCCTGCGGTTCAAAAACCTTGTATCTGAAGGAAAACTGGAGGCCACGCCCAGAATCGAACTGGGGTGCACGGATTTGCAATCCGCTGCGTAACCACTCCGCCACGTGGCCTCTCTCCCTGGCAATTTACAGCCGGGCAGCGGGGATATACCAAGTTCGGGCAGGCGCTACAACGAAGAAATCGTCACAGATCTTATGAACTGCGCTTTCGTTACCGCCCGAAATGCAATTGTTTTTGGGGGCTTCGGCCAGTATAAACCTGCAGGGACTCGCGTTGCTTTTGCCACTTGTGTTGGCATTATCGGCGCTCAGATAATTCAAAGTCTTAGTTAGAGGGACAATGAGCGAGTTGGACGCTGCCAGAAAAAATATGGTGGAGGCTCACGTGATGACCTCCGGTGTCACGGATGATCGCATCCTTGCGGCGATGAGTCGGACTCCACGTGAGCAGTTCGTGCCAGAAGCCAAGCGTTCTATTGCTTATCTGGGCGATGATCTCTGCGTGAAAGAAGCCTCAGACGGGTCACCAGATCGCTTTCTGATGGATCCGAGGGTTTTGGGCAAGCTCATGGAACTGGCTTCCTTGTCATCAACCGATCTCGTGTTGGATATCGGACCGGCGACCGGATATTCGACGGCCTTGCTGGCAGAACTCACTGATACGGTGGTGGCCATTGAGTGCGATTCGGACCTTGCGGAAAAGGCCAGTGCCACGCTGCTTGACCTTGGTGTCGACAATGCAGCTGTTATTGAGGGGTCACTGCCTGAAGGGAACACCAAGCAGGGTCCTTTTGATGTCATCTTTCTCAATGGATCTGTGCCCTTTGTCCCGTCGGACCTGCTGGATCAGTTGAAAGAAGGCGGTCGTCTTGTTGGCGTTGTCAGAGAGGGAAATGTCGGGGAAGCGCGCGTCTACGTGAAAAGTGGTGCGCAATCGACCCACCGGAACGGATTTGAGGCAGGAATTCACCCGCTTCCAGGATTTGAAGTCGCAGAAACCTTTACTTTCTGATGGTATTTCCCACATATCCTCTGTGTTTATGTTCCGCTAAGGTTAATAGGCCGGTTACCATTTTCAACGCACTATGCGGCTGACTGAACCGGATACAGCATTTGGTATGGCGGAATTGCGCGAGCGAGTTTCTGTCTGGGAGAGGGTAAGATGACACAATCAGGTTTGAGTAAGAAACGCATGGCTTCTTTGCTTAAGGCGAATGTCGTGCGTTTGCTGGGCGGTGTCGCGCTGGGCGCCGTTGCATTTACGTCACCTTCTCACGCAGAAAACCTCTTTGACGCTCTGGCTGCCGCATATCAGTCAAATCCAGCTCTTTTGGCTCAGCGAGCGGGTCTGCGAGCAACTGACGAACAGGTTCCTCAGGCGTTATCTGGCTGGCGTCCATCGCTGTCAGCGACAGGTTCTTATGGGACAGTGGAGACAGATTCCACGTCTTCGATTGCCATTCCAGGTTTTGGGGGCAAGCAGAATTTTGACCCACTGACCGGCTCCCTCGCTCTCTCTCAAAATCTCTTTACGGGCGGTCGGACTCTCTATGGTGCGCGCCGGGCCGAAGCTTCTGTTGAGGCTGGTCGGGAGAATTTGCGGAACGTGGAACAAACCACACTTCTTGATGCTGTGACGGCCTATATGGATGTCGTCCGGGATATCGCTGTTGTTGATCTTCGCAGGAAGAACGTGGAGGTCCTTAAGCGCCAGCTTGAAGCCTCACAGGACAGATTTCGCGTGGGTGAAATAACCCGAACAGACGTCGCACAATCAGAAGCCCGGCTCAGCCTTTCTGACACCAATCTGATTGCTGCAGAAGCAGCTCTTATTGCGAGCCGCGCGGCTTACGAACGGGTTGTGGGCCAGGCACCTGGTACCCTTGAACCAGCTCCGCCATTGCCTGCGCTGCCTCAGAGTGAAGCAGAAGCGATGCAGCTGGCTATCTCTGCCAATCCAGCACTTGAAGCCGCTCGGCATTCAGAAAGAGCTGCAGGCCATGCGGTGGCAGTGGCTAAAGGTGGCCTGCTGCCGACAGTCTCATTGGATGCCAGCTATGAGCATGCTGAAGAACCGTCGAGCACTACTGCGCGGTCCACAACAACGCGGGTATTGGGTACAATTACCATCCCCCTTTACCAATCAGGATCACAATACTCCGCTATCCGGGAGGCAAAGCACCTGGAAAGTCAGAGCAGACTTCAGGTCGCAGATACGTTGCGTCAGGTAGAGGAAGCAGTTCGCAACGCTTGGGAACAGCTCAGAGCCACACGTTCTGCGATTGTCTCCAATCGCCAGCAGGTCCGTGCAAATGAAATTGCGCTTGATGGGGTGCGGCAGGAGGCTCAAGTCGGGTCTCGCACGACCCTTGATGTGCTGGACGCTGAGCAGGAGCTTCTGGACAGCCAGGTCTCTCTCGTGACGGCTGAAAGAGATGAATATGTCGCAGGTTACGGCTTGCTCTCAGCTATTGGTCAATTGGGCGCTCGCGACCTTGGTCTCAGCGTTGACTACTACGATCCTGTTGAAAATTATGAAGATGTTAAACATCAATGGGTGGGATGGGGTACCAACGACGAATAGTCGTTTTGAGACATGGCTTCAGTTGGCAATGCTGTGCTGCTGCCCTAAGATTTTCAAAGTTCCTGCCCAGCCATTCTGGGTAGCCCACAGTACAAGTAGGATGCGGTCGATATGAGCGACGAAACCGAAAGCCCAGAACCAACAATGGAAGAAATCCTGGCGTCTATTCGCAGGATTATTTCTGAGGATGACGAGGAAGGCGGCGAAACGGAAGCTGCCGCGGAGGAAGTTGCCGCTGAACCTGCTCCTGAGCCTGAACCCGAGGCAGAGGACGAAGAGGAGGTGATGGACCTCACGGAGATGGTTGTTGAAGAACCAGAGCCGGAGCCCGAGCCAACACCTGAGCCCGAACCTGAGCCTGAAGAAGAACCTATGGAGCTTGAGGCAGCACCAGAGCCCGAGCCAGAATCAGAACCTGTCGTAGAAGCTGAAGGTCCTGCAGAAGACATTGAGGATGATATTGATTTCGGCGATCCATTCGAGGAGCTGGAAGAAGAGGTTGCGCCTGAGCCCGCACCGCTTCCTGAGCCGGTTGCAGCAAATGTGGATGATTCATCGCTTATTTCTGGGACTACTGAGACGGCCACCGCAGCCGCATTTGGCGCTTTGACAAGCTCTCTTCTGACATCCAACGGCGAATCTCGGACCCTTGAAGACTTAGTGGCGGACATGCTCCGGCCGATGCTCAAGGAATGGATGGATCAAAACTTGACTGACCTTGTTGAGCGTATGGTGCGCGAAGAAATCGAGCGAGTCGCCCGGCGCGGCCGCTAGGTTTCACTGCCTTTCTGCCTTGGGCGAGAAATCGCCCAAATTGCGCCTGCCCCACATTTCTTGTCTGAGACAGTCTCGAATGGGCAAGCCCTTGCGGGCTGGCATCCCTTATGCTGTAACGGCTGCTCAAAGCAGCCCATCTCGCCGATTCCTGGCTCTCAGGCTCGCTTTCCTTAGAAATTACGAGACTTTCCATGCTGGAAAAGACATTTCGTCCGCAGGACGTTGAAGAACGACTCTACAAAACCTGGGAATCCTCTGGTGCCTTCAAGGCCGGAGACCCTAAGCGTGTTGAAGCGGGCGCTGCGCCTTACACTATCGTCATTCCGCCTCCCAATGTGACCGGGTCCCTGCATATGGGACATGCGCTCAACAACACCCTGCAGGACATTCTGGTTCGCTTCGAGCGGATGCGAGGCAAGGACGTGCTTTGGCAGCCAGGGACCGACCATGCAGGCATCGCGACACAGATGGTCGTTGAGCGTCAGCTTGCGGAAGAGGGCAATATCGGCCGTCGTGATATGGGCCGAGAAGCCTTTGTTGAGCGTATCTGGAAGTGGAAAGAGGAAAGCGGTGGAACGATCACGACGCAGCTACGACGCCTTGGTGCGTCTTGTGACTGGAGTCGCGAGCGCTTCACTATGGACGAAGGTTTGTCCAAGGCCGTCCAGAAAGTCTTTGTTCAACTCCACAAAGAAGGGCTGATTTATAAAGACAAGCGCCTCGTGAACTGGGATCCGACGCTGGGAACTGCCATCTCCGACCTCGAGGTCGAACAGAAAGAGGTTCAGGGTAGCCTTTGGCACTTCCGCTACCCAATTGAGGGTGAAGAAGGCCGGTACATTGTGGTTGCCACGACGCGCCCTGAGACCATGCTGGGCGACACCGCCGTTGCGGTGAACGCGGATGATGAACGCTACAAAGACCTAATCGGCAAAAATGTCATCTTGCCACTTGTCGGACGTCTAATTCCCATCGTGGCCGATGAGCATGCCGATCCTGAGCAGGGATCGGGTGCGGTGAAAATTACGCCAGCCCATGACTTCAATGACTTTGAAGTCGGGCGTCGCCACGATCTACCAAAGATCAATATTCTTGATGCGAAGGCCTGCCTCAACGATGAGGTGCCTGAAAAGTATCAGGGTATGGATCGTTACGTCGCCCGCAAGGCTGTCGTCGCAGATCTTGAGGCGCTTGGTCTCTTGGATAAGATTGATGATCACACGCTGATGGTGCCTTACGGGGATCGCTCCAACGACGTGATTGAACCGTGGCTCACGGACCAGTGGTACGTTGATGCGCCGACACTCGCAAAACCTGCGATTGAAGCTGTTGAACGTGGTCAGACCCAATTTGTTCCTAAGACGTGGGACAAAACCTATTTCGAGTGGATGCGTAATATTCAGCCCTGGTGTATTTCCCGCCAGCTTTGGTGGGGACACCAGATCCCGGCTTGGTATACGCCCGACGGAGAGATTTTTGTCGCTCACGACGAAGAGGAAGCCTATGAGCTTGCTCAGGCGAAACATGGGCAGGGTATTGAGCTCACCCGCGATGAAGATGTGCTCGATACTTGGTTTTCTTCAGGACTTTGGCCGTTTTCCACGTTGGGTTGGCCTGATGAAACGCCAGAACTTGCGCGCCACTACAAGACGGATGTTCTGGTAACTGCCTTTGACATTATCTTCTTCTGGGTCGCCCGGATGATGATGATGGGCCTTCACTTCATGAAGGACGTGCCGTTTCACACGGTTTATGTGCACGCACTGGTGCGCGATGAGCATGGCGCCAAAATGTCCAAATCGAAAGGCAATGTTGTCGATCCGCTCGGTCTCATTGATGAGTATGGTGCAGATGCGCTGCGCTTTACGCTTGCAGCCATGGCGGCTCAGGGCAGGGACGTTAAGCTCTCCACGTCCAGGGTTGAGGGCTACCGGAATTTTGGCACCAAGCTCTGGAACGCGGCGCGCTTCTGCGAGATGAACGAATGTGTTCGTATCGCCGAATTTGATCCTTCCAATGTTCAGCAAACTCTCAATCAGTGGATTGTTGGTGAAGTTCAAAAGACAGCTGACAAAATTACAGAAGAGATTGAAGCCTACCGTTTCAATGAGGCGGCGAATGCGGCCTACCGGTTCATCTGGAATATTTTCTGCGATTGGTATGTTGAGCTTGCAAAACCTCTACTGCAGGGCGACGACGAAGCTGCAAAAGCTGAAACCCGCGCAACGGCTGCCTGGGTTCTGGATCAAGCTACAACACTCCTGCATCCCTTCATGCCTTTCCTGACAGAAGAGCTTTGGCAGAAGACAGGTGAAATTGGGGCGCCCCGAGAGAACATGCTGATGCTGAGCGAATGGCCACGCCACACTGGCTTGGTCGATGCGCAGGCAGACGCTGAGATGGACTGGGTGATCCGCCTGATCACCGAAGTGCGTTCTGTTCGCGCGGAGATGAATGTACCTGCAGGTGCAAAAATTCCGCTCATTCTCAAAGGCGCGACTGCTGCCACAGAAGAACGCCTTGGCCGTCACATGGGGCTTTTGTGTCGGATGGCGAGACTGTCAGAGGTTGCCATCAGTTCTGATCTACCAGAAGGTTCGCTGCAATTCGTGATTGACGAGGCCACAGGTGGGCTTCCGATTGCCGATGTGATTGACTTGTCGGCAGAGAAAGAGCGCCTTCAGAAGGCAATGGCGAAGCTCGACGGTGAGATTAAGAAGATTGATGGCAAGCTTGGAAATGAGAAATTTATTTCCAAGGCGCCTCAAGCGGTGATTGATGAGCAGCGTGAACGTAAAGCGACTGCGGAAGCCGAAAAAGCGAAGCTCGCAGATGCCCTGGGCAAGCTGCAAGCCGCAGGCTAACGGGCGTCGCTTGGAAAAGCGACGCCACACCTAGCTTTCGTTCGAAGACCTAGCGAGCTAGACGGCTGATGGTGAAGGGCTTGACCCTTCATCACCACGCGTGCGCATGGCCATAAACTCATCGAACTCTTTTTGGTCCTTGGCCTGGCGAAGCTGGGCCAGAAACGCTTCAAACGCTTCCTGCTCTTCTTCAAGCCGTTTCAAGGTTTCGCTGCGATAGCCATCAAAAGCCGAGTTTCCGGTCGGCCGCGAACGGCGCCCGTGACGGCGACGGCTGCGTTTGCTGCAACGATAGTCACTTCTCCAAGATTGCATTTTTCCACTCCAAAGCAGGTAACCCAAAACCAGCAGACCAATCGGCCAGGCTAGGATGAACGCGACCACCATGATCGCAATCCAGGCACCTTTCGGCAGATCATCAAGCCTCTCCAAACCGAACCCGTTCTGGGAACCGGAAGCATCCGAGGCGTAGGACATGTGTGTCTCCTTTCTTGAGCGTCACGAAATGCCGTGACCCTTAAGAATTGGGTGTGCACTGCAATGGCTTCAAGCGACTGAAACACACTGTTACACTTCTCTTGGGTGCCAAAACTGGCGAGAAAGCTGAGGTTTTATGCGGATTTTTATGTTGGCTTTGATGGCTGTCGTGCTTGGGGGAAGACCAGACGTTGCCTTAGCTGAAGTTTTGGATGCTGAAGGAGCTGCCCAGAGACTGTTTGCCGCTGAGGAGGTCGATCCTGAGTGGTTTGCCAACCGAGGGCTCTCATCAGCGGTACCGAGAGTGGTTCAGGAACTTCATGAGGATCTAGGAGAATTTCGGGCCGTGGAGCCTTGCGCACCCAAATGCCTCGCGCGTTTTGAGTTGGGCGAGTTTACCTTTGACATTGCTGTTACGGCAGATGGTCTCATATCGTCTTTATGGATTGACCCGCCCATTATCTATTCAGCTTCCCTTGAGGAGGCGCTCACGAAATTTGAAGAACTGCCCGGCGACGTGTCGGTCCATATCTCAGGCGACGGAGAGGTCCTGGGGGGCCTGAACAGCGATAGCGTCCTTGCTGTGGGATCAGCGTTTAAACTGGCGGTCCTGAAAGCGCTGGATACCCTCATCGGCGCGGGAAAGCTGGACTGGCATCAGGTGGTTGAGTTCGAAGAGAGGTGGCGAAGCCTACCGACCGGGCAGTTACAGGACTGGCCCACAGGTGCGCCGCTTACCATCCACACGCTCGCCAGCCTGATGATATCTGTCAGCGACAACACCGCGACGGATGCACTCATTGACCTTGTATCGAGGGGCAGTCTGGAGACGATAAGTCCCTTGAACCGACCGTTTCTAACGACACGTGAGTTTTTTCAACTCAAACGCAGAAATGCCTCCGCCTTGCGAGAAACCTTCGAAGAAGGCGAATTTGACAAGCGAATGCAGATCCTTTCTGGGCTGTCCGGCAAGCCTCTGCCTGCGATAGGCGACCTGAACACGGACCCATTGCTGCAGATTGAGTGGTTTTTCTCTGGCAAAGAACTCTGCAAACTAATGTCCGATGTTCAACATCTGGACGTTGTTCAAATCAACCCGGGAATTGCCCTAAAAGGTGACTGGGAAGAGGTGGCCTACAAGGGAGGAAGTGATTTTGGTGCCCTTAACTTTACGACTGCACTCATATCGAAGGATGGTAACAGATACTGCGTGAGCGCAACCTGGAACCACACGCAAGCATTGGATGAGACAGCGTTCTCTATGCTGTATGCGGGACTTCTCCACCACCTCAAATAGAAAGGGCGGCCCGAAGGCCGCCCTGTTATCCGGTATGCTGGTTTGATCAGTCGAACATAATGACAGAGCGGGCCAGCTCGCCGCGTTCCAATTCCTCAAACGCGCTGTTGACGTCTGCCAGCTTAATACGCTGGGAGATCATGTTGTCGAGCTTCAGTTTGCCAGCCATGTAGAAGTCAACATAGCGGGGCATATCAACCGGGAAGCGGTTCGATCCCATGAGCGAACCTTGGATTTTTTTCTCAGCTAAGAAGTCGGCACCATGCAGCTCAATATTCGTGCCGAGAGGGATCATGCCAATCACTGTCGCTGTTCCGCCACGAGCGAGCATTTTAAAGGCTTGTTCCGTCGTCGGTTTCAAGCCAATGGCTTCAAGCGCGTGGTGCACACCGCCACCGGTCATCTCCATGACTTGCGCCACTGGATCCCCTTGTGAAGCATCAACGACATCTGTCGCGCCGAATTCTTTTGCGAGATTGAGTTTGGAACCTTGCATGTCAACGGCGATAATCCGTCCGGCACCAGCGATGGCGGCACCGTTGATGGCCGCAAGGCCAACGCCACCACAGCCAATCACTGCGACCGTTTCGCCAGGGGCAACCTTCGCTGTGTTGGTAATCGCGCCAACACCCGTCGTCACGGAACAGCCGATCAAGGCGGCTACATCCAGTGGCATGTCCTTGCGTATCTTTGTGCAGGCATGTTCATGGATCAGCATCTGCTCCGCGAAAGAGGAGAGATTTAAGAACTGATACATGGGGTCAGCGGCGTTGGCGAGACGGGGCTCGTCATCGGGACCTCGTTGCGTCTCCGTGCCTGGACAGCGTGACATATGACCCGTCAGGCAGTGTTCGCAATGACCACAGAAAGCGGACAGGCAGGTGATCACATGATCGCCAACAGCAACGGTTCGGACTTCTGATCCGATCTGCTCGACGACACCAGCGGATTCATGGCCCAAAACCGCAGGGAGCGGATAGGGGTACGTTCCGTTCACGAAGTGAAGGTCAGAGTGGCAGACACCTGCAGCCGCTGTGCGGATGAGCACCTCGTGAGGCCCCGGTTTGTTGATCTGGACTTCTTCGATCTGGAGTGGTTTTCCCACTTCCCGCAACACAGCCGCTTTCATGTTTTCGCTCCCTTATTTGCTCTCTGGCAATGTGATTTTGGTTGTTGTGGGAATGTTGGCGCGGAGCGGAGCCTGCGTCAATGGCAGAAAGGCGTAGGTTTTGTGCGACAAAGTACCCGGCTCTTGGTGCTCGCAACGTCCTTCAGGTGGCGTTCAGCCTGTAGGCATGAAAGTTACACATTTACCACATGGACTATTGGGCCAGCGCGTTTGCTCAGAATTGGGTACTATGTGCCTAACAAACAGTTGAGAGTCACCCTATGCCACGTACCTACCTAAGAGCCATTTTCCTACAATCCGCCCTTATTTTGCCGATGTCCGTTACGGCAGCCTATGCCGATTTTGATCGTGGCCTGGAGCTTTATCAAAGTGGCGACGCGGCAGGTGCAGCTGAAGAATGGAAGCTTGACGCTGAAGAGGGGAATGTCATTGCGGCATTTCTGTTAGGACATATGCACAAGTCGGGCAATGGCCTGACCAAATCAACGCGCCTTGCTTTTCCCTATTTTCTGCAGGCGGCGCAGCGCGGCCATTCTGATGCGCAAGTCGAAACTGCGCTCTACTATTACCATGGCGATCAAAAGGCTGAGATCGACCAGAACTATCTGGAAGCCGCGAACTGGTTCGATAAGGCTGCTCTGCAGTTTAGTGGGGTCGCGCAATATTATTTGGGTGTGATGCACCGCGAAGGGCAGGGCGTCGCGCGGGACCGGATAGAGGGCCTGCGCTGGTTATCTCTATCTGCCAACAAATTTTATGTACCGACTTACCTCTTGCTCGCAGAAATTTACGCTAAAGGGGATGGGGTTGTTGAAGAGCCTGTAAAGGCCGCGATGTATCTGGATCTGGCGCGGCGCTATTCCGACACGACGAATAGAGACACCGTGTCGGAGGTTTTTGACGCCACAGAGCATTATATCAACGCTGATCAGCGCGCAGAGGGACGGTTACAGGCGCAACTCTGGATCAATGCCAACGACAAGCGTTAGATAGTGCGTCAGATGATTTGATGTTCCTCGCCATACCAGAGCGGTGAGCGCGAGAAATCGATGAACTTCGCTTCGTCTTGAAGGAGCAGTATTCCGGCCTGGCGGCCTTCTTCCGTCGCAACTGCAGCGCGCAGATCTTCCAGGCTTTCCCACCAGAGTTCAGCAACGCCGTCATAGATGGCGGGTGCTGCTTCCAGCGATCCAGCGCGTGAAGCGCGGGCCCCATCATTCTCCGCCCACTCGCGGGTATGGAGCTGGGTATATCTCTTGATCCTCAGGTCTTCCGCAACTGACTTCACCAGTGGTGCGTGCTTGTTCAGCCAATAGTCTTGAAACTCGTCGAGGCTCATTTCATCGCGTTTGGTTAGACAGAATGTTATCCGGATCATGGCGGTTCCTCGCTCGATTTCATTTCTGGTTACAGTTATCGTAGCGGCAAGAGGGATTGTTTGCATGAAGATTGCGGTTGGTGGTTTCCAGCACGAAACCAATACGTTTGCGCCCATGAAGGCGGACTGGAGCGCTTTTGAACAAGCGGACAGTTGGCCGGGCCTGCAGGTAGGTGCGCCTTTGTTGACGGCGTGCCTTGGCATGAACATTCCTTTGGGTGGTTTCCTCGAGGAAGGTGGGCAACTGGGGCATTCTTTCGAGCCTCTTGCCTGGTGCTCTGCCACACCATCCGGGTATGTAACGCGTGATGCCTATGACAGGGTTACCACTCTCATATTGGAACGTCTTTCGAAGGTCGCCCGTGATGTGGATGCGGTCTATCTGGACCTTCATGGGGCCATGGTGGCCGAACATTTGGAGGATGGTGAGGGCACATTGCTGAGAGCTGTGCGTGATATTGTCGGCGCTGATCTGTATGTCGTCGCTAGCCTCGACCTGCATGCCAACATCACGCAGGAGATGGTCTCTGCCTCCGATTTCCTGACCGCCTATCGAACCTACCCGCATGTGGATATGGCCGAGACGGGCAGGCGGGCGGCACGTGTCCTTCATCGGATGGCGAAGGAAAACAATAAGCCAGCCAAGGCCCTCTACAAACCAGACTTTTTGATCCCCCTCACTGGCAGCTGTTCTCTGGTAGAGCCGGCAGCATCCATCTATGCTGAAATTGAAAAGCTGGATCCTGAGCCAGGGCAAAATGACGGGATACTAGGAGCCTCCTTTGCGACCGGTTTTTCGCCAGCCGATATAAGGGAGTGCGGACCAGCAATTCTTGCCTATGGCGCAAATCCGACATTGGTCCAGGAGGCGCTTGATCGCCTTAAAGATAAGGTCATCGCTTCGGAACCCAGTTTGTCCGCGCCACTTCTGACACCTGATGAAGCAATCAAGCGTGCACTTGCAAATCATTCCAGCAATGGTCCCGTCATCATGGCCGACACTCAGGACAATCCTGGCGCAGGCGGCAATGGTGACACCGTTGGGATACTCAAGGCGTTGATCTCCCATCGCGCAACAGATGCGGTGGTCGGGGTTCTCTTCGACCCTAAATCCGCTGAGGCAGCCCACGAGGCAGGCATCGGTGCGCAGGTATCATTGGCCCTAGGGGCTCACACTGGAGGGGCTCCCGAAGAAACACCTGTCTCGGGCGACTTTAAAGTTCTTCGTTTGTCAGACGGTGAATTCGATGCGACCGGGCCTTACTATGACGGCATTCGGATATCCCTTGGACCGACAGCCCTGTTGGAGGTGGCCGGCATTAAAGTCGTTGTTGGATCTAAGAAAGTTCAATGCGCAGATCAGGCCATGTTTTCGCATGTCGGTCTCGACCCGAGCCAGCAGAAGGTCGTGGTGGTGAAGAGCTCCGTGCATTTCAGAGCGGATTTTGAGCCGATTGCATCGGAGGTCCTGGTGGTTTCAAGCCCGGGGCCTAACCCCGCCGATCACAGAGATCTGGACTATAAGAACCTTCGCAAAGGTGTCCGCCTGATGCCAGGAGCAGAGGAAACATCATGACTAGCATCGTTCAACGACTTGATATGATGGTGCGGACGACAACTGCACAAGAACTCTTTGACCGCATAGGAATGACTCCTCTTTTTGGAGGTATTTTGTTTGCGACGTTATGGGGTGTTGCGGTTCTATCGATTGAGGCCATCACTGGTCGCTTATTTGTGGAGCGATCAGGGGAGCAGTTGGGGACGTTTCTCGTTGAACTCGGTCTCGTACTCATCCTGGGCGAACTTCTTGTATTTGTTGTCGCGGCGATGGCCGCGCATGAGAACCGCACAGACCGGACGATAGAAGAGCTCAAGCTGTTGCCAGAAGTCCCAAGAGACGGGATTGCTCGCACTGAAGCAGCTTTGAATGACTATGGATCCCTTCGTCTCGCCATTGTTGCCCTGGGCGGGTTTGCCTTTGCATTCATGGCGCCCATCCTAGAGTTCCCCATCGTCGGAAACTACGATGCGTTCAATCCGGCTCATTGGTCCCCTGAAGTCTATGTCCACAGAATAGTGGGTCCAATTTTGGGAGCTGGTGTTGCGCTCCTCGTGCATGTCATCATTTCCGACTCGGTCCGATTCTGGGAACTGGCGCGCGAAATAACGTCGATTGAGCTCACTGATCTCGGGCGCTATATGCCATTTACAAATCAGGGCCTGTCGAATGCTGCTATCGTGATTGGCTTTGTTGCCCCGTTTGCATTTGTTGCGATTGTTGACCGGTACCTTCTACTGGTCGGATCTATCACGCTCTATGGCGTTGTCGCGGCGCTCGTTGGACTGTTCTTACCTGTATGGGCGCTTCGAGAACGCATTCAGGAAGAAAAAGCTAAGGAAGCAGCGTGGTGCCACGCACGCATCCCCGAGGCTCGGGCCGCACTTAGAGAAAGCAGACCGGGCGCAGGGCAGGACCTTGCTGGCCTGCTGATGTATGCGAAGGAAGTGAATGAGGTTCACGCCTGGCCCATTGCTCCAGGCGGTTTTGCGCGCTTTACGCTTTTCCTGCTTATTCCGCTCGGCTCATGGGGCGGTGGCGCCCTCGTTGAGCGCTTGGTCGACTCAGCTTTAGGCTAGTCAGATATCAAGCTCAATCCAAACCGGCGTGTGATCAGAGGGTTTCTCCCGACCACGCGGTGTGCGGTCAATGTCGCAGGCTTTCAGATGGTCCGCTGCCTGTGGTGAGAGCAATAGGTGGTCAATGCGAATACCATTGTCTTTCTGCCAGGCGCCCCGTTGGTAGTCCCAAAATGAGTAACGGTTGGGTTCTGTGTGACAGGCACGGAACGAATCCGTGAAGCCCAGATTCATGAGCTCATAAAACTTCGCACGGGTTTCTGGTTTAAAGAGAGCGTCATCTGCCCAGGCTTTGGGGTCGTAGCAGTCATCCTCATGCGGGATTACATTATAGTCACCCGCCAGCACGAGCATTTCCTCGTTCTGGAGCAAGTTGTCTGCGTGTGCAATGAGCCTATCCATCCAACCAAGCTTGTAAGGGTATTTCTCCGTGTCTACGGGATTGCCGTTTGGCAGGTAAATTGCGCCAACGCGCAGCACATTCTCACCCGCCGCAACGAGCGCTTCTACGTAGCGAGCTTGCTCATCGCTGTCGTCGCCAGGCAGGCCGGTCTGGATGTCTTCGAGGGGAAACTTGGAAAGAATAGCGACACCGTTATAGGTCTTCTGGCCATGCACCGCGACGTTGTAGCCAAGGGCCTCAATCTCTTCGCGCGGAAAGGCATCATCAACGCATTTCAGTTCCTGCAGGCAGACGACATCCGGCTCTGCTTCTTCCAACCAAAGAAGAAGGTTCTTTAGTCGGGCTTTGATCGAGTTGACGTTGAATGTCGCAATTTTCATTGGGCGTGGTCGCTTTCGGCCTTGGTGATTTGGGGCCGAACTTACCATGTGTGCGGGACTCAGCACCCCGAAATATTAGACCGAGAAAGACGTCCCGCAGCCGCAGTTGGCGGTTGCATTTGGATTGTTGATCTTGAACGCTTGACCGATCAAATCGTCGGCGAAATCGATCTCTGACCCGCCCATATACATCTGGCTGACGCTGTCGATCAAAACGGTCGCACCAGCTTTTTCCAGGACAAGGTCATCATCCTGGCGTGTGTCATCGAGAGTAAATGCGTATTGGAAGCCTGAGCACCCGCCGCCATTCACCGATACGCGCAGCACAGTGTCACCACCTTCGCTTGCCATAATCTCCGCAATGCGTTTGGCAGCGCTGTCGGAAACCGTAATCGGTTCGCCAAGGCCCGGCAGTTCCAAGGTCGGTGTTTCGCTCATTCCTTAAATCCCTTCGACTGATAGGGGATAGTTTGGAAGCATTATAACTCTTCCTGCAGTCCATGTAAGTACAGCAAACAGATTGTCAAAGAGGTAAAAGGACTGATAGAGCGATTCAGGACCTAAAACCCAAGTTCTCAACCCAATTTCGAGGCACATTTTGGCGATAATCAATCCGGCCGCAACGGCTTCCTTTGCCGCAAAAGCGGAGAAAAGTCGTGGCCGTGTCCATAGCGAACATGAGAGTGCCACCCGGACAGCGTTTCAGCGAGATCGGGACCGGATCATTCACTGCAACGCTTTCCGGCGCCTCAAATACAAGACTCAGGTTTTCGTCTACCACGAAGGCGACTATTTCCGGACACGTCTGACGCACTCCCTGGAAGTAGCCCAGATTGCGCGGTCCGTCGCCCGGGTTCTGGGGCTTGATGAAGACCTGGCCGAAGCACTGGCCCTTGCCCATGATTTGGGTCACACACCTTTTGGGCACGCGGGTGAGCATGCGCTTGACGCTTGCATGGCTAACTATGGAGGGTTTGATCACAATGCGCAGACCTTGCGGATCGTCACTAAGCTTGAAGAACGTTATGCCGCTTTTGATGGGCTCAACCTGACCTGGGAAACTCTTGAGGGCCTCGTCAAACATAACGGTCCTGTTGTGACAGCGGCCCGATCCACCGACGAGCTTCCGCGAGCCATCGCTGAGTATGCCGAAACCCAGGACCTTGAGCTGCACACCTATGCGTCGGCCGAAGCCCAGGTCGCCGCGCTCGCTGATGATATTGCCTATAACAATCACGACATTGATGATGGTTTGCGTGCAGGCCTCTTCACCGTCGATGACGTTCTTGCTGTGCCGCTGGCGGGCGAAGTTTTTCGTGAGGCAATTGATGCCAACCCGATGATTGAAGAAGGCCGGATCATCTCAGAGGCTGTTCGCTCGCTCATTGGGCGGATGGTGAATGACCTGATCGATGAAACCAAAAGACGTATTGAAACGGCTGGCGTTACGTCGTCAGAAGAAATTCGGGCGCTGGATCACCCGGTTGCCGCCTTCTCCTCAGCAATGCGGGAGAATGATGCTGCTCTGAAAGCCTTCCTGTTTGACAGGATGTATAGACACTTCCGGGTCAATCGCATGTCGAGCAAAGCCCGGCGGATTGTCGAAAACCTGTTTGACATTCTCCATAAGGAACCAGAATTGCTGCCCCCTGAGTGGCAGGCTGGATGCGATGGTCCAAGCGGGTTCAAAACAGCTCGGCGCGTTTGTGACTTTATCGCCGGTATGACCGACAGGTTTGCAATTATGGAACACCGACGATTGTTCGACCTGAACTCAGAGCAGTAGTTTTCTGCCAATTATTGGGCTGGAAAGGCAGCCGCCGCGCCGCTAGAGTGCGCCGCTTCCCAGCCCTACAAACTGACCCACATCAGAATTGAAGAACCGGCACTATTCATGAACATTTTCAGTCACTTCGAAGAGATCGTCTCTGAAGCACTCAGCAACCTCCAAAGTGCGGGTGTCCTCAGTGTCGACCTGGATCTTTCCCGTGTGGCTGTTGAGCCGCCTCGGGACCCGTCGCATGGGGACATCGCGACCAATGCGGCTATGGTACTTGCCAAACCTTCGGGCATGAAGCCACGCGACCTGGCGGATCGTATCTCGAAGGCACTGGAAGCAAGCGGTCATTTCACCAAAGTCGATGTTGCCGGACCAGGTTTCATCAATATGACTGTCCGAGATGCATTCTGGCAGACCCGCCTTGCAGATGTCCTTGCAGCCCGCACCGCCTATGGCGTGAGCGAAATGGGTAAGGGTCAAAAGGTCAACGTTGAATATGTCTCTGCCAATCCGACCGGGCCGATGCATGTAGGACACACGCGCGGTGCCGTTTTCGGAGACGCGCTTGCCAACCTGCTTGAAAAAGCAAGCTTTGACGTCTGCCGAGAGTACTACATCAATGATGCGGGCGGCCAGATTGGCGTGCTCGCTGACAGCGCCTTTCTGCGCTACCGGGAAGCTTTGGGTGAAGAAATTGGCGAGATCCCAGAAGGTCTTTACCCCGGCGATTACCTCGTCCCTGTTGGGCGCGCACTAGCTGCTGACCATGGGGACAAGCTGCTGTCTATGGATGAAGCAGAGCGGCACGAGATCGTTCGGGCGGCTGCCGTCGACTCTATGATGGATTTGATCCGGGGTGATCTTGACGCCCTCGGGATTGATCACGAGATTTTCTTCTCTGAGCGTGAGCTGCATCAGTCAGGCAAGATCGACACGACCCTTAAGCAGCTTGAAGACAAAGACCTGATCTATGTGGGCGTCCTCGAGCCCCCGAAGGGCAAGACGCCAGACGATTGGGAGCCCAAACCACAGACGCTCTTTCGCTCAACGAATTTCGGGGATGATGTCGACCGGGCGCTGAAGAAATCAGACGGCAGCTGGACCTATTTTGCACCTGACATTGCCTATCACCTCGACAAATATCAGCGGGGCTATACGCATCTGATCGATGTTTGGGGCGCTGATCATGGCGGCTATGTAAAACGGATGAAATCTGCCGTTGAGGCTGTGACCGACGGTGGTGCCGATCTTGACGTCAAAATCTGTCAGCTCGTCCGCTTGATGCGGAATGGCGAGCCCATCAAAATGTCCAAAAGATCTGGGACCTTTGTCACACTCCGCGACGTCGTGGAAGAAGTGGGCCGCGACGCCGTGCGCTTCATGATGCTCTACCGGAAAAATGATGCGCCTCTGGACTTTGATTTTGCGAAGGTCACGGAGCAGTCAAAAGACAATCCGGTCTTCTATGTTCAATATGCTCATGCCCGTCTCCACTCGGTATTGCGGAATGCTGCGGCTGATGAAGGTCTCGTCGGCCTCGATATTTCTGATGGGGCTCTGGCAAATGCCGACCTGGGCTCCTTGAGCGATGAAGCGGAGCTCGGACTCATCAAGCATATGCTGCAATATCCGCGGATGATTGAATCCGCGGCGGAAGTGCATGAGCCGCACCGTGTCGCATTTTACCTCTATGAGTTGGCTTCCAGCTTCCATGCGCTGTGGAACAAGGGCAAGGACCACCCGGAATTGCGATTTATCGTTCCAGAACAAAGAGATGTTACGCTTGCACGGCTCGCATTGATTCGGGCGACGGGGTATGTGATCGCTTCAGGCCTTGGGGTATTGGGCGTGGAGCCTATCGAGGAAATGCGCTGAATGGCGAATATGGGTCGCGGCAGCGAAGAGCATTACGAGCTCGACGCGACGGACGAATTTCATACCTATGACGCCACGGATGGTGGCGGAGGCGGACGCACGCTGTTCGTTCTGTTGGGGTTGCTCTTTGCAGTTTGCTTGTTCGGTGGGGTCCTCTACCTGGCCTATCAGCAGGGCATGCGAGAAGGCGCTCGGAATGCGCCACCGGTTATCGAAGCTGATGGATCGCCCGTGAAGGTTGCTCCGGATGACCCCGGCGGTATGGAGATACCCAATACAGACAAGCTGATCTACGACCGCATGAATGGCGAAGACCCGGCCGAGCCCGGTATTGAGCAGCTTTTGCCCCGGGCAGAAGAACCCATGACGGTTGAAGAACGCACGCCAGCTCCCAAGCCAGAAACGGCTGACCCTATGCCGGTTCAGCCTCCTGCGCTTGATATCGTCCCTGATCCTGAGGCGCTGGCTGCGGGCGAAGGTCGACCTGACACAGAGGGCGCTGATGTCGTGCCTGTCCCTGTCGCACCCGTGACGCGGGGGGAAGCGGTGGTGCCACCACCAACCGTGCTGCCGCCTGTTGCAGTGCCGGAAACACCCCCTGCTGTTCAGCCTGGCGCTAGTGGTCGCTTTGTCATCCAGATCGCTGCGTTCCGTGATCAAGTGCAGGCCGCCGCTGGATTTGCGAGACTGCGAACCGCCTATCCGGACCTTGTTTCGGGGCTGACACCTGACGTTGAGCGGGCAGATCTGGGTGACCGCGGGATCTACTACCGCCTACGGATTGGTGCTTTTGAGACGAAAGACGCTGCTGCCGCTCTCTGCACCCGCCTCAAAGGGCGCGGTCAGGATTGCATCGTTAAAGAGCGCTAGGAATACCGAGTTCTATGACCTCATCAGCAATCTATGGATGTTTGGGCCTCACGCTCACTGAGGCTGAAAAACGGTTCTTTGCGGAAAGCGATCCCTGGGGCTTCATCATTTTTGCCCGCAATATAGAAACACCGGAGCAGGTGAGAGCGCTTACGAGCGATCTCAGGGCAACAGTTGGCTGGAATGCTCCGATCCTGATTGATCAGGAAGGCGGGAGGGTCGCACGCCTTAGACCCCCACATTGGCGTTCTTATCCGCCGGCCCGTCGATTTGGGGACATCTATGCAACATCTGCGTCTGATGGCCTCACAGCGGCCCGTTTAGGCGCCCAGCTGATTGCTCTGGAGCTCAGAGACGTCGGCGTAGATATCGACTGTCTGCCGGTGCTGGATGTGCCTGTTCCAGGTGCCCATGACGTCATCGGCAATCGCGCTTATGGGGAGATCCCAGAAGTCGTCTCAGCACTTGGTGAAGCGGCCATGGAAGGGGCACTCGCTGGCGGTGTTCTGCCGATTATCAAACATATCCCGGGACACGGTCGAGCCGGGGTTGATAGTCACGAAAAGCTACCGATCGTCGATACCGACCGCGAAACACTTTCTACGACTGATTTTGCACCTTTTTCTGTGCTGGCCGATGCACCGCTCGCCATGACAGCGCATGTGATATACAGCGCCATTGACGCCGAAAATCCAGCGACCACCAGTTCCACTGTGATTTCTGAGATCATCCGCGATGAAATCGGGTTTTCCGGCGC